>NZ_JBFTRD010000001.1:0-524430 GCF_056399345.1 Arthrobacter sp. 01N442 | reverse complement strand
GTCCACGGGGGAGGGTTTGCCGGTGTCGATCTGGCAGAAGTCACAGCGGCGGGTGCATTCGGAGCCGCCGATCAGGAAGGTCGCTTCCTTGTCTTCCCAGCACTCGAAGATGTTCGGGCAGCCGGCCTCTTCACAGACGGTGTGCAGACCTTCCTTCTTCACCAGGTTCTTGAGCTGGACGAACTCCGGGCCCATCTGGACCTTGGCCTTGATCCACTCCGGCTTCCGTTCCACCGGGGTGGCCGCATTCCGCTGCTCGATCCGCAGCATCTTCCGGCCTTCTGGTGCCAGTGTCACAGTAGGGCTCCTTCATGGGTTGCAACTAGGGCTTCTTCATTGTTGCGCAGTTCTTCGATGATCCGCGAAACGAGGTCCGCCGGGGCAACGTCCCGGCCGGTCTCTTGAGCGATCGTGGTGACGCCGGCGTCGGTGATGCCGCAGGCGATGATCTGGCCGTAGGGAGCGAGATCGTTGTTGCAGTTGATGGCGAAGCCGTGCATCGTCACGCCCTCGTGGACCCGGATGCCGATGGCGGCGATCTTGCGGTCGGGGCCCTTCGCGTCGGCCTCGATCCAGACGCCGGCCCGGCCCTTGATCCGGACGGCGTCGATGCCGCAGTCGGCCAGGACAGCGATCATGACGGCTTCGAGGCGCTCAACGTAGTCGCGGATGCCGGCCTTGTTCTTCAGCTTGATGATCGGGTAGCCCACCAGCTGGCCCGGGCCGTGCCAGGTCAGCTTTCCGCCGCGGTCAACGGCCACCACGGGCGTTCCGTCGAAGGGACGCTCGTGGTCCTCGGTACGCTTCCCTGCGGTGTAGACAGCGGAGTGTTCAAGCAGCAGTACGGTGCTGGGCGCGGTGCCGGCGAGGACTTTCTCGTGCAGTTCGCGCTGGATCTCCCAGCCGCGCGTGTAATCGATGAAGTCCGGGGCGAGACCCAGCTGTTGGAACTCAAGAGTCATGGAATCCAGCTTAGACCTCGGCTGTCACGCCGACCGATTCTGTGGTGAACCTCTCACGCCTGTGGATAACTTCTGCAGGGAAGTCGATGATCCGCTATTCATGAACCATGGAAGATTTCGAACGGTCCGCGCCCCCTGGTCCCGCACCGGCCCCGGAGGTTCCCGGGTACGACGTCGGGCGGCTGCTGGGCCGCGGCGGCACCGCCTCCGTCTGGCTCGCCACCGAGCGTGTGACGCGGCGTGACGTGGCGCTCAAGTGCCTGCATGCTGCCGGGCCGCCCGAGGAACAACGGCGGGAACGGCGGCGGGCCGTGGACGCGGAAGAGGTCGTCAGGCGCGAGGTTCGCATCCTGTCCGCCCTGGACCATGAGCACCTCGTCAAGGCCCATGCAGTGGTGCGGGTGGGCTACGGAACCGGTGGCGGGTCCGGGCTGGCGCTTGTGCTGGACTATGCCGCCGGCGGATCGCTGGCCGGACTGGTTGCGGCCCGCGGCTGCCTGACGCCGGGGGAGGCGGTCACGACCCTGACCCCGATCGCCCGGGCATTGGCCTACCTGCATGCGAACGGCTTCACTCACGGCGACGTATCACCGGGCAACGTGCTGTTCACGGCCCACGGCAAGCCGCTGCTGGCCGACCTCGGCGTGGCGCGGATGGTGGCGGATCCACGGGATGCCTCCGGCGCCGGCACGGACGGCTTCCGGGACCCGGCCCCGGTGGACGCTGTCCGTGCCGGACTGCAGCCCGAGCGGGACGTCTATTCCGTAGCGGCACTCGGCTGGTTTTGCTTCACCGGCCGGGCGCCTGAACCGGAGGACCAGCGTCCCCCGCTGCCGCTGTTGGTCCCGGACGTGCCGTCGGAGCTCGCGGAGGCGCTCGAAGCGGGACTGCGCAGTGACCGGCGCGGGCGGCCGTCCGCTGCTGAGCTTGCCGACGCGGTTTTCCGCAGCGCCCCGGCGGCGCCGGTGGATCTGTCCGTCGCGGTGCATCCGACCGTGCTGCCGCAACTGCTGACCCGGCGCTCCCTGCCCGCCGGTGCACAGGAACGGCGGGCGGCGCGGCTGAGGGGCTGGTGGCGCCGTCTTGCACCGAAGGGACGAAGCGCGCGGCACGCACCGATTCGGGTACGACGCCGGACGGATGCCTTGCGGGGGGAGGCCGCCGGTCGCCAGCCCGGCCTCCGGCGCTCGGGCTTCCGGGTGGCGAGCATCCGGGGTGCCGTAGCCGTGCTCATGATGACGGTGCTCTTCACTGCCGCAGGCGTCTTCGGGACGCTGCTGCTCGCCGGGAGGCTGGCAGTGGGGGAATGGGCCCCGGAGGTCCGGCCCCTGTCCGGTACGGCAGCCGGACCCGCTGAGGGCAAAGCTGCCGGCACGCACCCCGGCGCAGTGCCGGCAGAACTGCAGGAACTTCTCGCGGCGCCGCGGCCCGAAGACGCGGTGCGCGGACTCGCCGGCCTGCGTTCCTACGCCCTCAGCAGCGGAAACATCGGGCTGCTAGAGCGGGTGAACGTGCCGGAGTCGCCCGCTGCTGACGCCGACGCCGGCGTGGCTGCACGGCTGGCGGCGTCCGGCCACGTGCTCGACGGCTTTGAAACCCGCCTCAGCCTGGTCAAGCGCCAGCCCGAGAGCACAGCCGCGCGGGCCGTGCTGTCCCTCGTTGTGGCCACGCCGCCGTACCGTGAGCGTGACGCTGCGGGAACGGTGGTCGCCAGGGCGGTCGCCGTCCCGCAACAGCGCCTTCGCCTGGTGCTGGCACCGGTCGATGGCCGCTGGCGGATCCAGGAAATCCTGCCTGCCGGGGGCTAGGCCGTCTGCGGCGGTTGGAAGCCCGGTCAGTCCCGGCCCGCCACCCAGGCAGCGGCCTGGGCCAGCGAGGGGTGCTGCCACTGGAACCCGGCACCGGCCAGGGCGGCCGGCTCCATCCGCTGGCTGGCGAGCAGCAACTCGTTGGCCAGCTGTCCCATCACCAGGCGCAACACGGGTGCCGGTACCCGGAGGACCGCCGGCCGGTGGAGTGCTTCGGCGAGGCCGGCGATCAGCGAGTTCACGTCCGCGGTCTCCGGGGCGCAGACGTTGACCGGTCCGGCCAGCGGTGCGGTCAGCAGGAAGTTGAAGGCGCCCGCCACATCGGGCAGCGTGATCCACGGCCAGTACTGCCGGCCATTGCCGAGCGGACCGCCTACGCCCAGGCGCAGCAGCGGCAGGAGCCGGCCGAGGGCGCCCCCGCTGCGGCTCAGGACGACGCCGGTACGGACCGCGACCACGCGGACCCCCGCCGGTGCCTCGTGGGCCGCGGCCTCCCAGTCGGCGCAGATCCGAGCGAGCACGCCGCTGCCGGCGGGTGCGTTCTCGCGCAGCACCGCCTGACCGGCGTTTCCGTAATAACCGGAGGCGGACTGGCTCAGGAAGACCGGCGGCGGGGTGTCCATCCGACCCATCGCCGTCGTCAGGGTCCGCGTCGGCCCCAGCCGCGAGCTGCTGAGCTCGTTGATCCGTCCCCGCGTCCACGGCCGGTCCCCGATCCCGGCTCCGGAGAGGTTGATAACGGCATCTGCGCCCTTGAGGGCCGTGTCGTCGATGCGTCCGGCCGCGGGGTCCCACTGGAACTCCGCGGGCGAGGCGGGTGGCCGGCGGACCAGGCTCGCGACGTCGTGGCCGCTGTCGCGCAGGGTGCTGGAAAGGGCGGTGCCGATCAGCCCGGAGGCGCCTGCTACAAGGATTCGCATGATCCATCTCACCATGCCCGGCACGGCAGGGAAACCTCCCCGGGGCAGGGAGGGGTTTTGACTATGATCGAACGATGACCTCTTCGAGCTACCTCCGTTTCCCGCATCTGCATGGCGATCTGGTCACCTTCGTGGCCGAGGACGACGTCTGGATCGCGCCCCTCGACGGCGGCCGGGCCTGGCGGGTCTCCTCGCTGCAGCTGCCGGCCCGCAACCCGCGGTTTACCCCGGACGGCAAGCGACTGGTCTGGACGGTTATCCAGGGGACGGCGCCGGAGGTTGTCACCGCGGACGTCGACGGCGGCGGGTACCGGCAACTCAGCTGCTTCGGCCACAGCTCGACCCGGGTCAAGGGCTTCACTCCCGACGGCGACGTCGTCGTCACGAGCGCCTTCCGGCAGGCGGACAGCCGGCTCACGCACGCCTACAGCCTCCCCGTCGCCGGTGGCTGGGCCGAAGAGCTGCCGTTCGGCCCGGTCGAGTCCGTGGCATTCGGCACCGTCGTGGGGGACGAACGGCCTGTCGTGCTTGCCAGCGTGCTCTCCCGCGAACCGGCCTGGTGGAAGCGCTACCGGGGCGGCGCCGCAGGCAAGCTCTGGATCGACGCGGACGGCAACGGAGAGTTCGAACGGCTCGCCTCCGAACTCGACGGCAACCTGACCGACCCGATGTGGGTCCGCGGCCGGATCGCCTTCCTCTCCGATCACGAGGGCTACGGCAACCTCTATTCCGTGCGGCCCAACGGCACGGACCTCCGCCGCCACACCGACCACGAGGATTTCTACGTCCGGCACGCGGCCACCGACGGCGAACGGGTGGTCTTCGAATCCGCCGGCGAGCTGTGGCTGCTGTCCGGCCTGGACGCCGACGCGGTCAAGCTCGACATCACGCTGGGCTCCGCCTCGCAGACCCGCCGCTCGTCCGCGCTGAAGCCGTCCCGCCATCTGGGCGACGTCATCCCCGACCGCACCGGCGACTCCAGCGCCGTGGAGGCCCACGGCACCCTGCACTGGCTGCGGCACAAGGACGGACCCTCCCGCATCCTCGAGGCGACGCCGGGCGTCCGCGCACGCCTGCCGCGCCCCTTCGGCGCCGGCCAGGTCGCCTACATCGCGGACCACGAGGGAACCGAGTCGCTCTACCTCAAGCCCATCGCCGCACCCGTGCACGGCGGCCAGGCTGCAAGCAAGGAGCACGCTCCAGCGCAGGCGGCCGCCACCGAGGCTGTGCAGGACGCAGACGGCGGCACGCCGCTGCCGCGGCCAGTCTCCGCCGCTACCCTCCCACGTCCCCATGCCACCGCCACGGGCGCTCCGGTGCCGGCCGCCGCCGCAGCCCCGGACGCTGTAGTCGCCGCGGATGCCGCCGCCGATAGCTCCACTTCCGCCGCCGAGTCCGTGCCGGAGCAGGCCGACGCCGGAGCGCTGACACGGATCGACTTCCCGACGCCCACCCGGGCCAGCTCGATGGAGGCCAGCCCGGACGGCAAGTGGATCGCCGTAGGCACCTCCTTCGGCGAGATTTTCCTCGCTGACACCCGCACCGGCGCCCTGACGTTGCTGAGCAGCATCGGCGAGGGCAGCATTGACGGCTTCAGCTGGTCGCCGGACTCTGCCTGGCTGGGCTGGGCCGAACCGGTCACCTCCTTCGGCTCCAGGACCCGGCTGCGTCTCGCCCAAATCGGGCGGGAAGCACCGGGCACGTCCACCACGGCCGGGGCCGACAAGGCGGCGATCATCGACGTCACCGACGGCCGCTTCCGGGACGAGTCGCCGGCATTCACCCCGGACGGCAAGTTCCTGGCCTTCCTGTCCAACCGCAGCTTCGACCCGGTTTACGACGGACACTCCTTCGACCTGTCCTTCCCGAGCCCGATCAAGCCCTACCTCGTGGCCCTGGCCGCGGACACTCCGTCCCCCTTCGGGCCAAGCGTCGCGCTCCCCGAAGACACCGCCGGCACCACCGACGCCGGAGCCACCGCGGACGCCGAGACCCCCGCGCCGGTCAAGGTCGACGCCGAAGGCCTCGCGCACCGCGTGATCAGCGTTCCGGTCCCGCAGGGCAACTACTCGGATCTTTCCGCGACAGCGGGTGCCCTGCTGTGGCTCGACCACGAGCTGACCGGCGTGACCGGCGACGGCCGGGCCAGCCTGGAGGACAAGGGCACGGCACCGAGCCTGGTCCGCTTCGACCTTGCCAAGCGCCGGGCCACCACAATCGTGGACGCGCTGGACAGCTACCGGCTCACCGGCGACGGGGAAAAGGTCGTCCTGGTCCAGGACAAGCAGATCCGCGTCTCGCCCGCGGCGTCGAAGGCCGATGAGGAATCCGGCCAGCTGATCAAAGTGGACCTGAACCGCATCCGGGTCCGGCTGGACCCGGTCAGCGTCTGGGGCCAGGCCTTCGACGAGGCCTGGCGGCTCCAGCGCGACTTCTTCTGGACCGCGGACATGGCCGGCCAGGACTGGGACTCCGTGCACGCCCGCTACCGCCCGATCGTGGACCGGCTCGGGTCCCACGATGACCTGGTGGACCTGCTCTGGGAACTGCACGGTGAACTGGGAACCTCCCACGCCTACGTCCGCCCCGCCATGGTGACGGAGAACGGCAGCACCGGCCAGGGCCGCCTCGGCGCCGACCTCGCCTTCGCCGGCGGAGGCTGGGAAATCACCCGCATCCTGGCCGGAGAGTCCTCCGACCCGCTGGCCACCTCGCCGCTGACCCGGCCGGGCGTGGACGCCAAGGCCGGGGACGTGCTGCTGGCCATTGACGGCGTCGAACTCTCGGAGACACTCAGCCCGGCCATGCAGCTGACCGGTTCCGCCGGCCGTGCCGTCGAACTGACCCTGCGCAACGGCGCCGGGCACGGCGCCGCGGCAGGGGAGCAGCGCCGCGTCGCCGTCGTGCCGGTCAAGGACGAGGAACGGCTGCGCTACCAGGAATGGGTCGCGTCCAACCGCCGCACCGTGCGGGAAGCGTCGCAGGGCACGTTCGGGTACCTGCACATCCCGGACATGGCCGCGAACGGCTGGGCCCAGCTGCACCGCGACTTGGACACCGAAACCTCCCTTGACGGCCTGATCGTCGACGTCCGGCGCAACCGCGGCGGCCACACCTCGCAGCTCGTGGCGGAGCTGATCGGCCGCAAGGTGACCGGCTGGAGCATGCCGCGCGGCGAACGTCCGCGCACCTACCCGCACCACGCCCCGCGCGGGCCGGTCATCATCCTCGCCGATGAGTTTGCTGGCTCCGACGGCGACATCATCACCCAGGTCTCCAAGCTGCGCGGGATCGGGCCGGTCATCGGCACCCGGACCTGGGGCGGCGTCGTCGGCATTGACAACCGTTTCGCCCTCGCGGACGGCACCGGGGTGACGCAGCCGCGCTACGCCACCTGGTTTGCCGGCGGGGTGGGCTGGGGCGTCGAAAACTACGGTGTTGCTCCCGACATCGAGGTGTCCTTCCCGCCGCACGCCTATGCGGCCGGGGCTGACCCGCAGCTCGAATACGGCATCGGCGCGCTCAAGGAAATGATCCAGGAGCTGCCCACCGACCGACCGCCCCTGCGCGAGGGTTACCGCATGGTGCGGCCCGCACCGCTGCCGGCCCGCGGCCAGTCGAACTAGCGCAGTCACACAGAGGCCCCCGCCCCGGAAGAGTCCGGAACGGGGGCCTTCGTGTGTCTGGGCCTGGCTGCTAGGCGGCCAGCGTGGCGTCCAGGGTGATCTCGATGCCGGTCAGGGCCGCGGAGACCGGGCAGCCCGTCTTGGCTTCCCCGGCGAGGCGCTGGAACTCCTCTTCCGAGATGCCGGGCACCCGCGCGTTCAGGGTGAGGTGGCTGCCCGTGATGCCGGTGCCCGGTTCAAAGGTGACGTCGGCCTTGGTGTTGACCTCTTCGGGCGTGTGGCCGGCCTGCGCCAGGGCGTGGCTGAAGGCCATCGAGAAACAGGCCGAGTGCGCGGCGGCGATCAGTTCCTCGGGGCTGGTCTTGCCCTCAGCTGCTTCGGCGCGTGCCTTCCACGTGACGTCGAAGTTGCCGAGCCCGGAGCTGTCCAGGCTGGTGTTGCCCGCCCCCGACATCAGGTCGCCGTTCCATACAGTGTGTGCGGTGCGTGTTGTTGCCATGTCCACTCCTCAGCGTTGTTGAATCAGCGATCCGGCCGGCTGGCGGATCCTGCCGACTCCCATCCTAGGGATTGGGCCCCGCCGCCGCACCCGGTGTCCGCTGTCAGAGGATTGCCTCGACATCGCGTGACCGTGCGGATAGGGCTCCGCCGAGGAGGCAGGGGAGCGACTTAACGACGACGGCGACGCACCCTGTGCGGGTGCGTCGCCGTCGTCGTTGTGGTGGCCGGGGCCTACTGCCAGAGGGTGGCGATGGCGACGTTGAGCAGTGCCAGGCCGCCGACGGCGTGGGCGAGGCCCTTGCTGACGGGCTCGTCCTTCTTGTACTTGCGGCTTCCGATGAAGGCGAGCACGGCGACAACGAGGGCGATCACCAGTTTCAGGCCGAGCTTGGCGTAGTTGGCGTCCATGTTCAGGGCGGGGATGAGTCCCATCATCACGATGCCGGTGATGAGCTGCAGGACGGCGCCGTCGAACTGGCGCGGGTGCACGGTGGGCTTCTTCATCTGCGCGATCCAGATGCCCACAATCATGGCGGCGCCGATGATGTGCAGGAAAACCATGATGTTAAAGACGATGTTCATGTGACCTAGCTTAGCGACAAAGTGTCGGTAAAGCGCGAAGGACACCTTCCCTTCCGGAAAAGTGCCCTTCGCCCACCCGATTAGATGGGCCTGCCTAGGTCCTAGAGGCCGAGGTCCGCTTCGAACGCGCCTTCTTCAAGGCGTGCCTTCAGGGTCTGCAGGAAGCGACCTGCATCGGCGCCGTCCACCAGGCGGTGGTCGTAGGTCAGCGAGAGGTACATCATCGAACGGATGGCGATGGAGTCGTCGCCGTTCTCATCGGATACCACCACGGCGCGCTTGACGATGGCGCCGGTGCCGAGGATGGCCACCTGCGGCTGGTTGATGATCGGGGTGTCGAAGAGGGCGCCCACGGAACCGATGTTGGTGATGCTGAAGGTTCCGCCGGAGAGCTCGTCCGGACCGATCTTGCCGTTGCGGGTGCGGTCCGCGACGTCGGCGATCTTGCCGGCGAGGCCGGCCAGGTTCAGGTTGCCGGCGTCGGCGATAACCGGAACCAGCAGGCCCTTGTCCGTGTCCACCGCAATCGCCAGGTGCTCGGCGTTGTGGTAGGTGATCTCCTGCTTGTCCTCGTCGTAGGAGGCATTGACCTTCGGGTGCTGCTTCAGGGCCTCGGCGACGGCCTTGGCGATGAAGGGCAGGAACGTCAGCTTGGAGCCGTTCTGGGCCTGGAAGGAGTTCTTGGCCCGGGCACGCAGCTTCGCGACCTTGGTCATGTCCACCTCGTGCACCTGGGTCAGCTGGGTGGAGATGTCCAGCGACTCGCGCATGCGGCGGGCAATGACCTGGCGGATCCGCGGAGCCTTCTGCACGGTGCCGCGCAGCGAGGAGGCCGCAGGCGACGCGGCCGTCGATGCTGCCGGGGCTGCGGAAGACGCGGCCGGCGCGGAAGCGGCGGCAGCCGGAGCGGCCTTGGCCTCTGCCGCGGCCAGCACGTCCTGCTTGCGGATGCGGCCGCCGACGCCGGTGCCGGTCAGCGAGGAGATGTCCACGCCCTGCTGGTTGGCGAGCTTGCGAACCAGGGGAGTGACGTAGCCGGACTCGGCGCCAGCCGCGGCCGGAGCTTCCTGCTTCGGTGCTTCCTGCTTGGGAGCTTCCTGCTTGGGGGCCGGGGCCGGAGCGGGTGCTTCCTGCTTCGGGGCCTCCTGCTTGGGAGCCTCTTCCTTGGCGGCCGGGGCGGGGGCGGCAGCCGGAGCCGGTGCTTCCTGCTTCGGTGCTTCCTGGGCGGGGGCGGCTGCCGGAGCGGCGCCGGAGCCGATCACGGCGAGGACGGAGCCGACCTCGGCCGTTTCATCCTCGGCGACGCGGATTTCCTGCAGGGTGCCGGCGACCGGGGACGGGATCTCGGTGTCGACCTTGTCGGTGGAAACTTCCAGCAGCGGCTCGTCCACCTCAACCGTGTCGCCGACGCTCTTGAGCCAGCGGGTGACGGTGCCCTCGGTGACGCTCTCGCCCAGGGCGGGAAGGGTGACTTCGTGGCCTTCGCCGGCAGGCGCGGCTTCCGCGGCGGGTGCCGGTGCAGCAGCCTCGGCGGCCGGTGCAGGGGTCTCGGCTTCCGGGGCCGGAGCCTCGGCAGCGGACGGCGATTCGGCGGGCGCTTCCTCGGCGGCCGGAGCGGCGGCCTCGGCGGAGCCGGAGCCGTCGCCGATGCGGACCAGCGGTGCTCCGACTTCAGCGGTCTCGTCCTCGGCGACGAGGATTTCCTCGATCACGCCGGCGATAGGAGAGGGGATCTCGGTGTCTACTTTGTCGGTGGAGACTTCGAGCAGGGGCTCGTCCACCTCTACCCGGTCACCGACCTGCTTGAGCCAGCGGGTGACGGTTCCTTCGGTGACGCTCTCACCGAGGGCGGGCAAGTTAACGGATTCAGACATGTCGTCCCCGTTCTCCTTATTGATCTTTAGTGCGGATGGTTGCTGCCTTGTTCGAGCTTAGTGCACCCGGATTTTCGGGCCGGGTGCACTAAGCACGGAGTTCTTGCGGTGCTGCGGCGGAACTTTAGCCGTGCAGCGGCTTGCCGGCGAGGGCGAGGTGGGCTTCGCCCAGGGACTCGTTCTGCGTCGGGTGGGCGTGGACCAGCTGGGCCACGTCCTCCGGGTATGCTTCCCAGTTCACGATCAGCTGGGCCTCGCCGATCTGCTCGCCCATGCGGGCGCCGATCATGTGGACACCGACGACGGGGCCGTCCTTCTGGCGGACCAGCTTGACCAGGCCGGAGGTGCCCAGGATGGAGCTCTTGCCGTTGCCGGCGAGGTTGTATTCCTGGGTTTCGATCTGGTCGTCGCCGAACTTGGCCTTGGCAGCCTTCTCGGAGTAGCCGACGGTCGCGATTTCCGGCTCGGAGTAGGTGACCTTGGGGATGTTGACGTCTTCGACGACGACCGGCTTGAGGCCGGCGATTTCCTCGGCGACGAAGATGCCCTGCTGGTAGCCGCGGTGCGCGAGCTGGACGCCGGGGACAATGTCGCCCACGGCGTAGATGTTGCCGACACCGGTGTGCAGGCGCTCGTTGGTGATAACGAAGCCGCGGTCGATCGTCAGGCCGGCTTCTTCGTAACCAAGGTTGGCCGTGACCGGGCCGCGGCCGACCGCAACCAGCATCAGGTCGGCTTCGAAGGTCTTGCCGTCGACAAGGGTGACCTTGACGCCGTCGTCGTTCTGCTCAACGCCCTGGAAGAAGGTGCCGGTGGAGAACTTGATGCCGCGCTTCTTGAACGCGCGCTCGAAGGCCTTGACGATCGTTGCGTCCTCGTTCGGGACGAGGGAGGGCAGGCCTTCGATGATGGTGACGTCGACGCCGAAGGACTTCCAGACGGAGGCGAACTCGACGCCGATGACGCCGCCGCCGAGGATGATCGCGCTCTTGGGGATGAAATCCATGGTGAGGGCTTCGTCGGAAGTGATGACCTTGCCGCCGATTTCGAGGCCGGGCAGCGTGCGGGAGTAGGAACCCGTCGCCAGGACAATGTTCTTGCCCTTGTACGCGGTACCGTTCACGACGACGGTGTCGGTGCCCTGGAGCTTGCCCTCACCCTCGATGACGGTGATGCCCTTCTTGCCCTTGATGAGTCCCTGGAGGCCCTTAAACTTGCCGGCAATGATGCCGTCCTTGTAGGCGTTGACGGCATTGATGTCGATGCTGTCCAGGGTCACGTTGACGCCGTACTTGGCGGAATCACGGGCGTGGTCGGCCAGTTCCGCGGAGTGCAGCAGGGCCTTGGTGGGGATGCAGCCGTTGTGCAGGCAGGTGCCGCCGAGCTTTCCCTTTTCGATGAGGCCGACGGTAAGGCCAAGCTGGACGGCGCGGAGCGCAGTTGCGTAGCCGCCGCTGCCGCCGCCGAGTACCAGGATGTCGAATTCTTGCGCAGTTGCCTGATCGGCCACTAAAACGCTCCCTCGCGTGAACGATGACACGAGCGTACGCATCATCTGGTCTTGGAACTTCTCTGCCGTGATTATGCCAGCAGGCCGGTTCCCTTTCGTTTGGAATTACTTCTGTGAAGCTATTTGCTTTGAAACTACGGTTCACCTTAGCGAACCACTAATACATGCTCCACCTTGCCGTGGCGTTTGTGGAGCGCTTGTGTCCAGTGTCACGCGGCCTTGTGGCCGGGCTATCAGCCCCGGCCACAGGGCCGCGTGACCGGACGGTACTCCCTGACGCGCGGCTCCGGACGGCCGCCGCCGGTCGGCCTAGACGGCCTTGGCCAGGATGTCCTCGACGTAGGCCACCAGGGTGCGCACGGTGCTGCCGGTGCCCTGCTTGTGGTTGTAGCCGTAGGGGCTGCCGTTGTTGAAGGACGGTCCGGCGATGTCGATGTGGGCCCAGGGGATCTGCTCGCCGTCCTTGCCCTTGCCGACGAACTCGCGGAGGAAGACCGCCGCGGTCATCATGCCGCCGTGGCGTTCGCCGATGTTGGCGATGTCCGCGACCTGTGAGTCCAGGCTGGGGCGCAGTTCTTCGGGCAGCGGCATCGGCCAGACGAGTTCGCCGGCGCGGTCCGCCGCGGCCTTGAGTGCGCCTGTGACGGAGTCGGATCCCATGACGCCGGCGGTGCGGTCGCCGAGGGCGATCAGCTGGGCGCCGGTGAGGGTGGCGACGTCGATGATGGCGTCCGGGTACTCCTGGCTGGCGGCCACAATGCCGTCGGCCATGACCAGGCGGCCCTCGGCGTCGGTGTTCAGGACCTCGACGGTCTTGCCGCCGAAGATGGTCAGCACGTCGGCGGGACGCTGGGCGGCGCCGGAGGGCATGTTTTCCGCGATGCACAGCCACGCGGTGGCCTTGACCGGCAGGCCCAGTTCGGCGAGGGCCAGGACGGTGTTCAGCACGACGGCGGCGCCGGCCATGTCGGACTTCATCTCGCCCATGCCCAGGTGCGGCTTGAGCGAGATTCCACCGGTGTCGAAGGTGATGCCCTTGCCCACGAGCGCGATCTTGGCGCTTGCCTTGGCGGGGGCGTATTCGACCTTGACCAGGCGGGGCTGGCGAGTGGAGCCCTTGCCGACGCCGAGGATTCCGCCGAAGCCGTCCTTCTCCAGTCGCTTCTCGTCCCAGACGGTGACCTTGACCGGCAGGCCCTTGGCGAGTTCCTTGGCCGCGTCCGCAAACGTTTCGGGGTAGAGGTGGCTCGGCGGCTGGTTGACTAGCGAGCGGGTGGCGTTGACGGCCTTGCCGATCAGGGATGCGCGCTCCAGGACGGGGGCGAGGGCCTTGTCCGAGGCAAAGTCGGTAAGGATTCGTACGTTCTTGACCGGGTCCTTGAGGCCGTCCTTGGCGGAGCGGTACTCGTTGAAGGAGTAAGCGCCCATCGCGGCGCCTTCGGCGACGGCGGCAACGGCGCCCAGGTCCGGCGTCGGAAGCGCAAGGGTGACGGTGGCGACGCCGGCGAGCTGGCGGACGGCCGAGCCGGCCGCGCGGCGCAGTGCTTCCTCGGAGAGCGGAGTGCCGGCGGACACCTTGCCGACACCGGCAAGCACGAGGACGGAGGCGCCGGCTTCCGGCAGCCCGGGAAGGCGGTGCGCCTGGTCGGCGGCACCGGTGAGGCCAAGAACGCCTAGTGACTCGGCCAGCGCCTCGGCCGCCTTGGCCGTCAGCGGGTTATCCAGCAGCACGGGGCCGTCAGGGCCCTGTCCCACGCCCACGACAAGGGCGTCGGACGGGGACCTCTTCAAGTCTCCGGCGATCGCACTCAGTTTGACTTCGGTATTCTTGACCACGAGGACAGTCCTCAATTCTCTGTGATTTTTCGGCAGGAACTGCATGTTCGGCGCCCTGCCATGGGTACCTCAGCCACCGTCGCCATTGCACGCAATCCGGTGTCTGCAAGGCCATCTATCAGGCCAGTTCCGATCGTAGTCTCTCCCCGGCGCCGGAACTCAATTTAATGAGAGCTGGCACACAGTTCGCGCAGGAATTACCCCGGCCGAAGGTGCGTTGAAGCTCGTATAGGCACGTCGGAACCGGCTGCGCGGGCCGGCGCCCGCGTATGGTCCCGGCGCCCGCAGCGGCTTCGGCCGCTCACCTGCTACTGCGAAAGGAACACGTCGTGATGGAACGGATTTCCGGCTCCCTGCTGGACCCTGAAACGCTCTACGTCCGTGATGACGCGCTGTTCCGCAGCCCCGAACTGCGCGGGCTGAACCTGCTCATGGGCTTCACCGGCTTCGCCGATGCCGGCCACGTGGTCAGCCAGATCACCACGGAACTGCTGGACACCCTGGATTCCGAACTCGTCGCCGAGTTCGACGCCGACCAGCTGATCGACTACCGCTCCCGCAGGCCGCAGGTGAGCTTCGTCGAGGACCACCTGCAGGACTACCAGGCCCCGAGCCTCGCCCTTTACCGGTTGACCGACGGGCTGGGCAACCCGTTCCTGCTGCTGGCCGGGTTCGAACCGGACCTGCAGTGGGAACGCTTCGCCCGCGCCGTGGTCGGAATCGTGGAAGAGCTGGACGTCAACCTGGCGGCCTGGATCCACTCCATACCGATGCCGGTGCCGCACACCCGCCCGGTCGGCGTCACCGTGCACGGCAACCGGCCGGAGCTGATCGAGGGAATCTCGGTCTGGAAGCCCACCGTCGAGGTGCCTGCCGCCGTCGGCCACATCCTCGAGCTCCGGCTCGTCGAGGCTGGCCGGAACATCGCCGGCTACGTGATCCACGTTCCGCACTATCTGGCAGAGGCCGAATACCCGACGGCCGCCGTCGCCGGCCTGGAGTACCTGGGCGCGGCCACCTCGCTGATGCTCCCGACGGACCGCCTCCGCGAGGCGGGCCGGGAAGTCGGCCGCCAGATCGCCGAGCAGATCAACGCGTCCGAAGAGGTCCAGCAGGTCGTCTCCCGGCTGGAGACACGGTACGACGAGAAGGCCGAGGGGACCGTGCGCCGCTCCCTGCTTGCGGACGAGAATGATCAGCTGCCGAATGCGGATGCTCTGGGCGCCGCCGTGGAGGCCTACCTGGCCCGTAAAGAACCAGGCGAATAAATACTATTTATGACGGGCCGGGGCATAATAGGGGAGTGACCTCCCCCCGCGCCTGGCTGATCTGGATTATCGGGATCTTCGCGTACCTGGTGGCGGTCAGCCAGCGCACCTCCTTCGGCGTCGTGGGCCTGGAAGCCACCGCGAGGTTCCATGCCAGTGCCGCCGAAATCTCCTTCTTCACGGTGCTGCAGCTGCTGGTTTACGCGGCCCTGCAAATCCCGGTCGGGGTCCTGGTGGACCGCTTCGGTTCGCGCGCCATGATCGCCGGCGGCGCCCTGTTGATGGGCCTGGGGCAACTCCAGCTCGCGTTCGCCGTCAACATTCCCGGTGGTGTGCTGGGCCGCGTGCTGGTGGGCGCCGGCGACGCCATGACCTTTGTCTCCGTCATCCGGCTGATCCCGCTCTGGTTCGCTCCCGCCCGGGTGCCGCTGCTCACCCAGCTGACCGGTATGTCGGGCCAGCTCGGCCAGCTTTTTTCCGTGGTGCCGTTCGCGATGATCCTGCACTCGGCCGGCTGGACCCCGGCCTTCCTGACGCTGGCCGGCATGTCCGGGCTTGCCGTCGTGCTGGTGGTGCTTCTGCTCCAGGACCAGCCGCCCGGACATCCCGCGCCCGAACCGTCCCAGGGGCTGCGCGCCACCGGTGTCTCGCTCTCCCGGGCGTGGCGGCAACCGGGCACCCGGCTGGGGCTGTGGAGCCACTTCACCGTGCAGTTCAGCGGCACCGTCTTCGCCATGACCTGGGGCTACCCCTTCCTGATCTCCGCGCAGGGGCTCAGGACCGCAACCGTCTCGGCCCTGATGGCCCTGTATGTCGCGGCCGCGATCGCCGCCGGTCCGCTGATGGGCAGCTTCGTTGCCCGCCACCCGCTGCGCCGCTCCACCATGGTGTTGCTGATTTCCGGGGCCACGGCCGCGGCCTGGGCCGCGGTGCTGCTCCAGCCCGGCCGGTCGCCGTTGTGGCTGCTCGCCGGCCTCGTGGTGGTCCTGGCCATCGGCGGGCCGGGGTCGATGATCGGCTTCGACTTCGCCCGGACCTTCAACCCGGCGCACCGGATCGGGACCGCCACCGGCATTGTGAATGTGGGCGGCTTCATCGCGGCACTGCTGTCCATCTTCCTGATCGGGGTGGCCCTGGACGCGCTGCACCTGGCCGGGTTCTCGCCGGCAGGCCTCTACAGCCTCGGCGCCTTCCGGATCGCCTTGAGCGTGCAGTTCCTGCTGCTGGCGGTGGGCGCCGCGGCCATCCTCATCACGAGGCGCAAGGTGCGCCGTCAGATGGCCGCGCAGGGCGTCATTGTGCCACCGCTGCTGAAGGCCCTGGCCCAGCAGCGCCGGCTGGTCGCGGAACGCCGCCGCACGCCCTGACGGACTTGTCCACATAGGGGAACTCCCGGGCTGACGCGCGCCGCGGGTGCGGGCGAAGCTGGCTCCATGACAGCTCCCGATCATCTGAAAATCACCGGCCCGGAGGACATCCTCGGATTCATTCCGCACTCCCTGGGTTACTGGCCGGCCAACAGCCTCGTTGCCATGACCATGCAGGGAAAGCGCCTCGGGGCCACCCTCCGGGTTGATCTCCCGGACGCGTCCCGCTGCCGCGGCCCGGGGCTGGCCGCTTTCGCCCGGACCATCCGCGACTACTTGGGCGCCGATAACGACGCCGACGGCACCCTCCTCGCCATTTTTACCGGCGGCCCCGGTGAGGACGCCACCAATGATCCAGCCGACGACACAGCCGCCCATCCCACTGAAACCCCGTCGGGGGTGGCCGGTGCGGATTCCACGATGCACGCCGACATCGATTCCGCCGTGCTGGCCCGGCTGCTGCGCGAGCTGGAGCGCACCCTCGGCAAGGCCGGCCTGCCGGTGCGCGACGCCTGGCTGGTCGGGGAGCGGTACTGGCGCAACGCCTACTGCACGGACCCCTCGTGCTGCGCCCCTCCCGGCCGGCCGATCGAGGAGATCCGCAACAGCCGCCTCAACGCCGAACTGGTGTTCCGGGGCAGCAGCGTCGGCTCCGCCCCGGGACGATCCGCCCGCGCCGCGCCGCCGGATCCGGATGAGCCGGCCGTACTGGAGGCCGAGGAGGGCTGGGCGCGTGAATTCGCGGGCCGGTGGCGGGAGCGCGAGCAGTTTGGCACGGTGCTGGATGTGTGGGAGCGCGTGCTCGAAGCCGGACGGCGCCGGACAGGACGAACTGCCGCGGCCGCCGAAGCCGAGCTGCCGGTCGGGCTCGCCGGCTACCTGCGCGCTACGCTGTGCGTCGTTGCGTGGCGTGACGCGGTCCTCGTGATGGCGGCCGCCGGCCGCGACGCCGCCGTGGCCGGCGCCGAGGACTTCGGCATCTTCGACGGCGGCCAGGGAAGCCCGGCCGCGCTCCCCGGTCTCGACGGTTTCCCTGCCGTGGAGGGTGCCGGAAGTCCCGGCGGCGGACTAGCGGCCGGAGCTGCGCCGGCAGGCACCCCTGGCTACGGTGAGGTGCTACTCGGTCTCGCGCCGCCCATGCCGGACTGGGGCCGGCTGGCGGAACTCGACCGGATCCTCCGACGGCTCTGCGGCTGTGGCGGCGGCGAAGCCCGGGCCGCGGCACTGACGGGGCGTGGCTGGATCGAATGGTGCCGGGGCCGGGGATCCTACGCCGACGCGCTGTTCATCGAGGCCACAGCCGAGCGGCCCGGGTACCGGCTGGCGGAACTGCTGGCCGAACTGGGCCGCCGCGGCACGCTGTGCGGCTGGGCGCGGCGGCGGGATGTGGCATGGCAGAAGTTCGATCCCGATGCGGCCTGAGCCACGGCGTGCCGGGCCGCAATATTGCGCGTGCCCATGAGGTCCGAGGGCCCGTTCCGGAAAATCGTGAGACAATGGTTGGCGAGACCCGGTTGGGTCCGTGTATCGAGTGCGTGTAGCGAACCTTGGAAACAGGGAACATTACGGTCGCCCCGGCAGTTCTACTTAGTGGCTCTGCTGGACGTGATTGCGCCTGATGTGAAACACGGACTTGACAGGGTCATAGTGGTGTTGCCCGTATGGTGATTCCACAGACCGCCGCTAGAAAGGTTTTCTGTGACCCCGTCTTCCGCGAAGAAGGAACCCGCCGACCAGGCCGTATTGTCCCCCGAGGAGAAGAAGGCGGCGGCAAACGCAAAGCGTGCCGCCACGCGTGCAGCCAACAAGGCAGCAAAAGACGCAGCCTCCGCAGCGGGTGATGACACCGCCTCGGCAGTCGCCAAGCCTGAGCCCAAGAAGCGCGGGCCCAAGCCCGGCGCCAAAGCAGCGGCAGAAGCCGCCAGCAAGTCCCGCGACGAGGACTCCGACGACGTCGAGGTCGACGAGGACCTCGACGAAGTAACCCCCGACGCCGCCGAACTCGGTGAGGACGGCGAGGAGGTAGCCGGCAAGGCGGCAGCAGCCACCACCGGCTCCGGCTTCGTCTACTCCGATGCCGACGACGACGACGCCCCGGTGCAGCAGGTCATGTCCGCCGGCGCCACCGCCGACCCGGTCAAGGACTACCTGAAGCAGATCGGCAAGGTTGCCTTGCTGAATGCCGAGCAGGAAGTCGACCTGGCCCTGCGGATCGAGGCCGGGCTGTTCGCCGAGGAGAAGATCGCGGCCGACGACGGGTCCATGGACCCCAAGCTCAAGCGCGAACTTGAGTTCGTGATCCACGACGGCAAGCGCGCCAAGAACCACCTGCTGGAGGCGAACCTCCGTCTCGTGGTTTCGCTCGCCAAGCGCTACACCGGCCGTGGCATGCTGTTCCTGGACCTGATCCAGGAAGGCAACCTGGGCCTGATCCGTGCGGTCGAGAAGTTCGACTACACCAAGGGCTTCAAGTTCTCGACCTACGCCACCTGGTGGATCCGCCAGGCCATCACGCGGGCCATGGCCGACCAGGCCCGCACCATCCGCATCCCGGTGCACATGGTGGAGGTCATCAACAAGCTGGCCCGCGTCCAGCGCCAGATGCTGCAGGACCTTGGCCGCGAACCCACCCCGGAGGAGCTGGCCCTCGAGCTGGACATGACCCCGGAAAAGGTCGTCGAAGTCCAGAAGTACGGCCGCGAACCGATCTCGCTGCACACCCCGCTCGGTGAAGACGGCGACTCCGAATTCGGTGACCTCATCGAGGACTCCGAGGCCGTTGTTCCGGCCGATGCCGTCAGCTTCACCCTGCTGCAGGAACAGCTGCACTCGGTCCTGGACACGCTCTCCGAGCGTGAGGCGGGCGTCGTCGCCATGCGCTTCGGCCTGACCGACGGACAGCCGAAGACTTTAGACGAAATCGGTAAGGTCTACGGCGTGACCCGCGAACGCATCCGCCAGATCGAATCGAAGACCATGTCCAAGCTGCGCCACCCCTCCCGCTCCCAGGTGCTGCGCGACTACCTGGACTAAGCGACCTGGCCGGAGCGCCGGCTCACGCAGCGCGGGGCCACTTCCCCCACGATCCTCGGATCGACGGGCAGGAGGTGGCCCCGCGCTGTTTTTCCTTAAGCACCCGGGGAAAGTTAAAGCAGCAGGGCCCCTCCGCAATGGAGGGGCCCTGCCGGCGGATCTCATCCGAGATCGCTGTGTGGACGTCTAGTCGACCGGAACCGGTGCCTTCTCGTTGAGGCGGTCCGTCTCGTCATGCCAGTCGGAACTGAGCGGCCGAAGCTTCGGTTCTACGGCGCGTGCGTGGTGAGCGCAGAAGAGCAGTTCACCGCCGGAGGCTCCGAGAACAACCCGGACGTATGCCTGAGCTCCGCAACGGTCGCACCGGTCAACGGTGGTGAGTGTGCGGTCCGCAACTGCTGTTGTCATGTTCGGCCTCCTTAGTAGATCGATACATCTATATAACCAGCATTCGCTGCCGTTCCATGGCAAGGATGGGACACTTTCGCTGTCCGCGTATCACGGCTCAATAACGGCTGCTGCGGCGGCGTCGGCAGTGCTGCCCCCGGTGTGGCCCGCGGTCTTGTCCTTCCCGGGGAGTGGCAACCCGGCGTCGGGCCCTGGGCCGACTAATCTAGGTAGAGCGTCTCTATGTTTCATCCCTGAAGGAGTTTCCGTCCCGTGGCACCAAGTTCTGACTACACCGCCCGGCATCTGTCCGTGCTGGAAGGCCTCGAAGCCGTCCGCAAGCGCCCGGGTATGTATATCGGTTCCACGGACTCGCGCGGGCTCATGCACTGCCTCTGGGAGATCATCGACAACTCGGTCGACGAAGCCCTGGCCGGCTTCGGCCATGACATCAAGATCATCCTGCACGCGGACAACTCGGTTGAGATCCACGACGACGGCCGCGGCATTCCGATCGACGTCGAACCGAAGACCGGGCTTACCGGCGTCGAGGTGGTCTTCACCAAGCTGCACGCGGGGGGCAAGTTCGGCGGCGGTTCCTACACGGCCTCGGGCGGCCTGCACGGCGTCGGCGCCTCGGTGGTGAACGCCCTGTCCTCGCGGCTGGACGTCGAGGTGGACCGCGGCGGCAAGACCTACAAGATGTCCTTCCGCCGTGGCGAGCCGGGCCGGTTCAAGGACCCGGGCACCAAGCCGGATCCGGCGGCCGTGTTCGAGCCGTTCGTCGACGGGTCCGTGCTCGACGTCGTGGGCAAGGCCAAGCGCGGTGTCACCGGAACCCGGATCCGCTACTGGGCCGACCGCCAGATCTTCACGCCGGACGCGAAGTTCTCCTACGACGAGCTTGCGGCCCGAGCCCGGCAAACCTCCTTCCTGGTCCCCGGCCTGAAGCTCACCGTCCGGGATGAGCGCAAGGTCGCCGGCACCCCGGGCGAGTTCGGTCCGCACGAGGAAGTCTTCCACCACGACGGCGGCATCTCCGAGTTCGTTGAGTTCCTGGCCGCCGATCCGGCCGTGACCGACGTCTGGCGCCTGCACGGCGCCGGCAAGTTCAAGGAAACGGTGCCCGTCCTGGACGAGCGCGGCCACAGCCAGCTGGCCGAAGTGGAGCGCGACTGCGAGGTGGACGTCGCGCTGCGCTGGGGCATCGGGTACGACAGCACCGTGCGCAGCTTCGTGAACATCATCTCCACCCCCAAGGGCGGTACGCACCAGTCCGGCTTCGAACAGGCCCTGCTCAAGACGTTCCGCAAGGCGGTGGAAACCAACGCCCGCAAGCTCAAGGCCGGCAACGACAAGATCGAGAAGGACGACATCTTCGCCGGGTTGACCGCGGTGCTGACGGTCCGCCTCGCCGAGCCGCAGTTCGAGGGCCAGACCAAGGAGATCCTGGGCACCTCGGCCGTCCGCGCCATCGTGGCCAAGGTGGTGGAGCGGGAGATCAACGCCAAGCTCACCTCCTCCAACCGCAATGACAAGGCCCAGTCCGCGCTCCTGCTGGAAAAGGTCGTCAGCGAGATGAAATCGCGCATCTCGGCCCGCGTCCACAAGGAGACGCAGCGCCGGAAGAACGCGCTCGAAACCTCCTCGATGCCCACCAAGCTCGCGGACTGCCGGACGGACGACGTCGGACGCTCCGAACTGTTCATCGTCGAAGGTGACTCCGCGCTCGGCACCGCCAAACTGGCACGGTCCTCGGACTTCCAGGCGCTGCTGCCCATCCGCGGCAAGATCCTGAACGTCCAGAAGGCCTCGGTGGGGGACATGCTGTCCAACGCCGAATGTGCCGCGCTGATCCAGGTGGTCGGTGCCGGCTCCGGCCGCAGCTTCGACCTCAGCGCCGCGCGCTACGGCAAGGTCATCCTGATGACCGACGCCGACGTCGACGGCGCCCACATCCGGACCCTGCTGCTGACGCTGTTCTTCCGTTACATGCGCCCGATGATCGATGAGGGCCGCGTCTTTGCCGCCGTCCCGCCGCTGCACCGGGTGGAGGTCATCAACGCGGGCCAGAAGGCCAACGAGATGATCTATACCTACTCCGAAGCGGAGTTGCACGGGCTGCTCGCCCGGCTCGCCAAGGAAGGAAAACGGTACAAGGAGCCGATCCAGCGCTACAAGGGCCTGGGCGAAATGGACGCCGAGCAGCTCGCCGAGACCACTATGGACCCGCGGCACCGCACCCTGCGCAAGGTCGGGATCGAGAACGCGAAGCAGGCCGAGGAAACCTTCGACCTGCTGATGGGCTCCGACGTGGCGCCGCGCAAGGACTTCATCATTGCAGGCGCGGCGAGCCTGGACCGCGAACGCATCGACGCCTGAGCGGGCCTGTCCCGACCCTCGGGCCGGGCAGCGGGTTCAGCCCAGCAAGCCGGGTACGATCAGCAGCGCCGTGGGCACTGCCAGCAGCAGCACGCAGGCGCCCAGCACGCCGAGGCGCAGCGCCTCCGGCAGCGGGGGCTGGGGCGACAGCAGCCGGCTGACCCGCGTAGCAGTAGTCACCAGGGCGCCGGCGCCGCCGGTGGCCCCGGGCTGGGCGGCGTCGGCTTCCCCGGCGCCGAACGCCATCCGCGCCGCCGAGGCTCCCGGGGCGGCTGCCGAGCCGTTGGCGACGATCGCAATCGCCTTGATCAGGGTGGCTTTGCTTTCGGTTTTAAGGGCGACGTCGTCGGCGAGCATCTCGATCAGCGAATTGACCGCTTCCTGCGCGAGCCGGGTGGTCGGCAACCACGGCAGCGCCTGGCGCCAGGCCGCAAACGCCCACAACAGCAGGTGGTGGCGCTGGCTCAGATGGGCGTTCTCGTGGCTGAGGACGGCACGCAGTTCGTCCGGTTCCAGGGCGGCCATCAGCCCGTCGGAGAGCACCGTGACGGAGCGGGCGCCGCCGGGCAGGCAGTAGGCCACGGGGGAGTCGTGGCTGATCACCATAGTCCGCGGGCCGTCGGCCGACGGTGACGCGAGCAGTGCGAGAAGTTCGCGGTGCCGCCGCCGCTGGCGCTGGATCTTGTAATAGGTCAGCAGCAGGGTAAAGACCAGGTGGGCGCTCAACAGCGCCGCGGCAGAGAGGGCGAAGATGTGCCAGAAGCCGAGGGCCGTGGTCGGTTCGTTGCGCAGCACCATGCCGGCCAGCGCGCGGAGGCCGGCCAGCAGGTTGTCCCCGACCGGTTCCAGGCCGTAGACCAGCATGGCGCCAATCATGGACAGACCGCCCGCAAGGGCGATTGCCTGCCAGAGGAGCATGGCCGTGAATGGGGAGCGGGCGGGCCAATGGGCACGCGAAAGGAGGATAGGGACCGGCCACGCCAGTACTATCGCCAGGACCGCCAGAAAGTATGAGGTCCAGAACATCCGGTGTTAGCTGTGCTCCAGCAGTTTGCGCAGCGTTTCAGCCTCGGCCGCGGACACGGAGCCAATGAAGCGGGCCAGGACCGCCTCCCGGTCAGGGGCGGAGCCGAGCACCTCGTGCATCAGTTCCGCGGTGTGGTCCGCGCGGCTGGACACGGCCTGGTAGCGGTGCGGGCGGGTGCCGCGTTCACGCTCCACCAAGCCCTTGCGCTCCAGCCGGGACAGAACGGTCAGCACCGTGGTGACAGCTAGGTCCTTGCCCTCGTGGCCGGCCGAACCGCCCGCCGCCTGCGTGCTCTGCGCGAGCAGGTCCCGCAGGGTGTTCGCAGTCGCAGCTTCCTGGCCTGCCCAGAGCAGGTCCATCACTGCCCGTTCCAGTTCGCCGAGACTTGCCATTCCGTATGTCCTTCTTGAGAGCGCCCCGGGGCGGTGGTCCCGCCCCGGGGGTTTGCCGGATACTTCAGCATTAAATTTACCGCTTTTTGCGCCTAGTTTCTACATGAGGTAGAACAGGGCCGCCGCGGCGTGTCGCCGGCGGCGTTCGGGCGCGGAGGGCCCGGCGAGCGGGCCGAGCCCGCGGCCGGCGTCCGGGCCGGGTCATGACGCCCCGGACGGAGGTGCGATGTTCCATTGCGGGGCGTGGCGCGCCGTGCCACGCTGGGGTGCGTGAGGATCTGAACTTGTTCTACACTCTGTAGAAGTACTATTTCTACGTAACGTAGAAATCTCTCGGGAACCTAGCCAAAGGGACTGCCTTGGACGCCTTGGAAATCGCACGCTGGCAATTCGGCATCACCACCGTCTACCACTTCATGATGGTGCCGCTCACGATCGGCCTGGGCCTGGTGGTGGCGGTGATCCAGACCCTCTGGTACCGCACCGGCCGGCCGGAATACCTCCGGATGACCAAGTTCTGGGGCAAGCTCTTCCTGATCAACTTCATCATGGGCGTGGCCACCGGCATCGTGCAGGAATTCCAGTTCGGCATGGCCTGGAGCGAGTACAGCCGCTTCGTGGGGGACGTCTTCGGCGCCCCGCTCGCGATGGAGGCGCTGCTGGCCTTCTTCGTGGAATCCACCTTCCTGGGTCTCTGGATCTTCGGCTGGAAGCAGCTCAAACGCGGCGTCCACCTGGCCTGCCTGTGGATCGCTGTCATCGGCTCGGTCTTCTCCGCCTACTTCATTATTGTGGCCAACAGCTGGATGCAGCACCCGGTGGGCGTCGAGATGATTGACGGGCGCCCCGTAATGACCGACGCCTGGGCCGTTTTCACCAACAACACGGCGCTCGTGGCCGTGCCGCACACCCTCTTCGGCGCCCTTGCCGTCGCCGGGGCCTTCCTCCTCGGCATCGCCTGGTACCACCTGTGGCGCCGCCGCCACGACGGCATCGACACCGTGGGAGCCGACGGCAAGGTGATCCCCGGCGAGTCGGAGATCCCCGGCCGGGACCGCGCGGACCACGCCGTCTGGATCCGTTCGCTGCGAATCGGCGCCGTCGTCGCCATGATCTCCTTCGCCGGGACCGCCATCACCGGCGACCTGCAGGGCAAGCTAATGTTTGAGCAGCAGCCCATGAAGATGGCCGCCGCCGAGGCGGCCTGCCACGACGGCACCGGCTTCTCCATCCTGAGCGTCGGCAACGTCGGCTCCAAGAACTGCGACGACGTCGTCGCCGTGATCGAGGTTCCCGGCATCCTGTCCTTCCTGGCCAAGGGCGACTTCAACACCGAGGTCAAGGGCGTGAACAGCCTGCTGGAGACGTACAAGGCGGACTACGGCACCCACCTGCCGGACAGCCCGATCTACGGCGACCGCGCCGGCAAGGAAATCCAGTACGTCCCGGTCATGGAAGTCACCTACTGGGGTTTCCGGATGATGATCGGCTTCGGCGGCGTGGCAGCCCTGGCCGCCCTTCTGGCCCTCTGGGTCACCCGCAAGGGAACCGTTCCCGCCTCCCGCGGCCTGATGCGGCTCGCCGTGTTCGGCATCCTGGCCCCGTTCGGCGCCAACGCCGCCGGCTGGATCTTCACCGAAATGGGCCGGCAGCCCTTCGTGGTCGCTCCCAACCCGGACGCCAGCGGCATCGACCAGGTCTTCATGTTCACCGCCGCCGCCGTTTCCCCTGGCGTCTCCGCAGGAGAACTGCTGACCTCCCTCGTGGTGCTGACCGCCGTGTACGCGGTGCTGCTGGTGGTGGAAGTGAAGCTGCTGGTGAAGTACATCCGCGGCGGTGTGGTCTCTGCGATGCCCGAGCTCGCGCACGCCCCGGCGGACGAAAACGAGGACAAGACCCCTCCCGGCGGAACCCCCGGCAAGCCCGAGTCCGACGACGTCCTGGCCTTCGCCTACTAACGGCCCCCGAACAAGAAGCAGAGGAAATTCAGCATGGAACTGCTACCCACCATCTGGTTCATTGCCATCGCGGTGCTGTGGACGGGGTACCTCTTCTTGGAGGGCTTCGACCTGGGCGTCGGCATGCTCATGAAGGCCTTCGCCCGGAACAACACCGAACGCCGGGTGCTGCTCAACACCATCGGCCCGGTCTGGGACGGCAACGAGGTATGGCTGCTCACCGCCGGCGGCGCCACCTTCGCGGCGTTCCCGCTCTGGTACGCCTCCCTGTTCTCCGCCCTGTACCTGCCCCTGCTGGTGGTCCTGGTGGCGCTGATCTTCCGCGCCGTGGCGTTCGAATACCGGGGCAAGGTGGACACCCCGCAATGGCGTGCGCGCTGGGACTGGGCGATCGCGCTGGGATCCCTGGTCGCAGCATTCGGAGTCGGCGCGGCCCTAGCGCTGACCACCACGGGGCTGCCGCTGAACGCCAATGGTGACCGCGAGGGCGGCCCGTTCGCCTGGTTCAGCCCCTACGCCGTGCTCGGCGGGCTCGCCGTCGTCGGCTTCTCGCTGCTGCACGCGCTGGCGTTCCTGGCGCTGAAGACCGACGGCGACGTCCGGCACCGCGCACGGGCATGGTTTGTCCGGCTGCTGCCGGTGCTACTGCTGCCGATCGCCGGCTGGGCGATCGTGCTGCAGCTGCAAAGCGGCAAGGCCTGGACCGTGGCCGCGGTCGTCGGCGCCGTCGTGGCGGCCGCCCTGGCCTGGAACTTCGCCCGGGGCGGCGCCGAGGGCAGGGCCTTCCTGTCGCTGGGCGTGTTCCTGCTGCTCGGCAGCGCCTCGATTTTCGGCGCCGCCTTCCCGGTGGTGCTGCCCTCGACCCTCAACCCGGACTTCAGCCTGACAGTGGCCAACGCCTCCTCTTCGGACTACACGCTCGGCCTGATGACCATCGTGGCCTGCATCGGGCTGCCGCTCGTCCTCTCCTACCAGGCCTGGACCTACTGGGTGTTCCGGCGCCGGGTGAGCGCCGCCCACATTCCCGAAGCGCACAGCTTCCTGCCCGCGATTGCCGCCAAGGCCCTGGCGCCGAAGGACTAGCCGCCGATGAGACCGCAGTTCCCTGCAGGACCCGCCACCCGATCCGCGCTCTACCTGCTGGGGCTGCTGGCCGCCCTCAAGGCGTTGTCCTTGGTACTGATGGGGCAGGCGGTCGCCGCTGTGCTCGCCGGGCTGATGGCCCACAACCCCGCGTGGGCCGAACAGCTGGGCTGGGGGATGGCCGGAGTGGTGCTGCGCTCGGTCACCGTGTGGGCCCAGGCAGTGGCAGCACGCCGCGCCGCTCTGGGCGTCAAGGAGGAGCTGCGCTCAGAGCTGCTGGAACAAGCCCTGCACACCGGGACCCGCACCGCCGGCCCGGCCGACGGCGGGCTCGCGGTGCTGGCGACCCGGGGACTGGACGCCCTGGACAACTACTACACCCAGTTCCTGCCGGCCCTGGTGAACTGCGCCGCGATCCCGTTGCTGCTCGGGGCGCGGATCCTTTTCGCGGACTGGGTCAGCGCCGTCGTGATCGTCCTGACCGTCCCGCTCGTGCCGCTGTTCATGATCCTGATCGGCCGCTACACCCAGGACCGGGTCCGTGAAGCGCAGTCCGCCCTGTCCCGGCTCTCCGGGCACATGGTGGAACTCGCCAAGGGACTGCCCGTGCTGGTGGGCCTGGGCCGTGCCGCCGCGCAACGCAAGGCCCTCGAGGACATCTCGGAGGAATACCGCGCCAAGACCATGGGCACCCTGCGCACCGCCTTCCTCTCCGCCCTGGCGCTGGAGCTCATCGCCACCATCTCCGTCGCCGTCGTGGCCGTCTTCATCGGCGTCCGCCTGGTGCACGGGGAGATGGGGCTCGAAGCGGGACTGCTGGCCCTGATCCTGGCCCCCGACTGCTATCTCCCGCTGCGCGAACTCGGCACCGCCCATCACGCCAGCGACGAGGGTCGTGCGGCGCTCGCCGACACCACGAAGGTCCTCGACGCCGCCCAGGCCTCTCCGCTCGTCGCAACCACGGCGCGCGACGCCGCCCGGCCGGCGGCTGCTCCGCCCGCCGTCACGGTCCGGGAGTTGACCGTGCGCTACGCCGGCCGGGCGGAGGCGGCCGTCGGACCGCTGAGTTTCACCGCCGCCCCCGGCGTAATCACCGCCCTGGACGGCCGCAGCGGGGCCGGCAAGAGCACCGTGCTGGGCGTGCTCGCCGGCACCATCGGCGACGGCACCGGCGCGGAGGTCACCGGGCGGGTGGAGGGGTTCACGACGGCGGACATCGCCTGGGTGCCGCAGCACCCCGTGATGGTGGAGACCACCGTGCTGGCGGAGATCCTGCTCTACCTTGGCGCCGACCCGGACCGGTCCCCGGATCAGGGCGCCGCCGAGGCCCGGCGCTGCCTGGCCGCCAGCGCCGCCGATCACCTCGCCGCCAAGCATCCCGCCGAACTCAGTCCGGGGGAGCTGCGCCGGGTGGCCGTGGCCCGGGGACTGGCCCGGATCGCTGCCGGTGCCACGGTGTTGTTGCTGGATGAACCCACCGCGCACCTGGACCGGGCGTCCGCCGACGCCGTCAGCCGCACCATCTCCGGATTGCGCGGCAAAGCCACGGTGCTGTTGGTGGCCCACGACCGGCAGACCCGCGAACTCGCGGACCGGCTGGTGACCGTCGGCGGACCTGCCGGGGCCGGAGCCGTTTCCGTGGCCGTTTCCGCGGCCGCGATGCCGGCTCCGGCGCCCGGTTACGGCACCCCGGACGGCCAGGCCGTCACGCCGGAAGCGCCCGAAGGCGCCGTACCGGCCAACACCGGCGCCGAGGCCGCAACCTTGGCCGCCGGAACTGACCGCTTTGGAACTGCGGCCGCCGAGCTGCGCCGGCTGCTTGCCCCGGTCGCCGGTAAATTCGCCGCTGCCGGCGTGGTCGGGGTCCTGGCCGCGCTGTTTGCCGTCGCCTTGTCCGGGCTGTCCGGTTGGCTCATCATCCGGGCCAGCGAGGAGCCGCCCATCCTGTACCTGCTCACCGCGATTGTGGGCGTGCGCTTCTTCGGTGTCGGCCGCGCGGCGCTGAGGTACACCGAACGCCTGCTCCTGCACGACGCCATCTTCACCGCCCTCACCCGGCTCCGCGGCCGGCTCTGGGAGTCGCTGAGCCGGCGGGCCCTGTCGCTGCGGCGGCTCCTGCAGGGCGGCAACGTCCTGGGCGCCGTGGTGGACGACGTCGACACTGTCCGCGAGCTGCTGCCGCGGGTAGTGCTGCCGCCGCTGACCGCCGTGGCCGTCGGCGCAGCGGCCGTCACCGGCGTCGGCCTGCTCCTCCCGGCGGCGCTGCCCGCCATCATTGCCGCCGCGCTCGTCAGCCTCGTGGCTTCGCCGGCCCTGGCGCTGCTCGCGGACCGGATGTCCGCCGGCACCGAGCAGCAACTGCGCTCCGGTGTGCTGCGGCGGGTGGCCGCGGCGCTGGATGCCCGCGCCGAACTGCACGCCAACGGCGTGGGTGCCCCGGTTCTGACGGCTATCCATCGGGACGACCGGGCCGCGACGGCGGCTTCGCAGCGCCAGGCCCTGGCGGAGGGCCTCGGTCAGGGACTCACCGTGCTGGCCTGCGGTGCCGCGGCGCTGGCCAGTGCGGTCCTGGCGGCACCGCTGGCCCTCAGCGGGGCTGCCGAGCCGGCGCTCGTCGCCGTCGTCGTGCTGCTGCAGCTGGCCCTCGTGGAACCGTACTCGGCCATTACGACGGCGGTGCGCCAGTTTCCTGCGCTGCGCTTGGTGCTGCGGCGCGTCGGCGGGTCCGGGGTCCTCGCTGCCGAGCAGCCCGACGATTCCGGCGGTCCTGTTCCGGCGGCCAGCTGGTCGAGTTCCAGGCCCGGCGGACGGCCCGGCCTGGAACTCGACCAGCTGGCGGCCGCGTGGCCGGGCGGCGCGGAGGTGTTCACCGGGTTGACCGCCAGCGCCGAACCCGGCCGCTGGCTGGCCGTGACCGGCGCCTCCGGTTCCGGGAAGTCCACGCTGCTGGCCGTTATGCTCGGCTTCCTGCCAGCGGTCGGCGGTCGGCTCTATCGGACCGGGCGCGCGGCCTGGTGTCCGCAGGAGGCGCACCTCTTCGACTCGACTATCCGCGGCAACCTGATGCTGGGATTGCCGGAGGGGGAGCGGCCCGCCCCCGGGGCGACAGACGGGGCCGCTGCGTCCGTCCGGACTGCCGGGGCGCAGGCGTTGGAGCGGCGGCTGGTGGAGGCACTGTCCGCCGTCGGGCTGGAGCCGCTACTGGGCCGGCTCGACCGGGGCTTGGATACGCCCATCGGGCCCGGCGGCGCCTTCCTCAGCGGCGGCGAACGCCAGCGCCTGGCGGTGGCACGCACGCTGCTCACCGGCGCCGACGTGATCCTGCTGGACGAGCCCACGGCGCACCTGGACGCCCAGGCGGGCCGGGACATGCTGGCCGAGCTCCGGCGTGGGCTGACCGGCCGCACGGTGGTGCTGGTGACGCACAACCCGGACGACATCAGCCCGGATGACGCCCTGCTGAATCTGGACCGGACCGGTTCAGCGCCGGCGGAGCGGGTGCTGGCGCGGAGGTAGGGCCGCCGCCGGACACTTGTTCGTCGAGTTGCTCGAATTTTTCACGGAAGCCGGCGTTATGCCTCGGCAGTGGCCGCAGTAGCGGAGCTGCGCAGGCCCAGTCTGGTCCCGTCATGGGTAAGCGGTCAAGAACGGCTCACTTTGCGATCCGGCCAACGATCTGGCGGGCCACTAGCCGGTCGATGCCGGGCAGATGGCTGGCCCGGATGACCCAGCGACGCAGTAGGCGCTGGGTCCGGTTCGCGGGCAGGAACGAGGCAGCGGCGCGCCTGCCAGCGGCCTGGGCCTCCTCGACCACCGGCCTCCAGCGCCGTTCGAATCCGGCAAGGGCAGGGCTGATTCCCTCGGCTGCGGCCACTGGCCCCAGCATGTCCGCCAGCAACGCCGATCCGGCAATGGCGAGCGAACCGCCTTCGCCCGCCAGCAGCGACACCGCCCCGCAGGCGTCACCCACCAGGGCGGTCCGCCCACGCGTCCAGCCCGGCATCACAATCTGTGCCACCACATCGTCGTACGGGTGTTCGGGGCAAAGTTCCAGCAGTCTCTCGACCGCCGTACCCAGCCCGGCGAACTCACGGCGCAGCCGCTCCCTCGGCGCCTCGGACCGCAACTGCCCTGCCGCCTCAACGGCATGCCGGTAAACCAGGAAAGCTGCCACTTGATCCGAGCGAAGACTGTAGAGCCCGACGAGCCGGCCGATGCTGTCGGTGAGGACGAACCGGTTCCGGAACCGGGCATTCAGTCCCGGGTCGGTCACGATGCAGGCCGCGGCGCGCATGCCCAACGGGCGCAGGTACTCGTCCTCCGGACCGAAAATCAGGGCCCGGACGCTGGAGTGGATGCCGTCGGCCCCGATGAGAACGTCCGCGGTGAGGGTCTGCTCCAGTTGGCCGCCGACGACAACGCGCACGCCGCCGTTCTCCTCCCACGCCCGGGAAACCGGCACCCCGTACCGCACCAGCACCCTGTCGGCGGGTACGTCGTCGAGCGCAGCGAGCGCGGCGCGCTCCATGTCGGGGCGCAGCAGGCTGAGGACTTTGCCGCCGGCGAGCCGGGCAAACTGGTCGAAGTCGAGGCTGGCCGTGGGGCGTCCCGCCACATCGACATACTCAGCCGCCTCGACGTGGTAGGCGACGGCGGCGAGCCGCGGGGAGAGGCCGATCCTCTCCGCGGCCTCCACGCCCGGACCAAAGAAATCCATCATGTAGCCGTCGGGACGCGGAGCGGCCGATTTTTCGAGGATCTCGACGTCCCAGCCGGCCATACCCAGCTGGCGCGCCACGACGAGGCCCGCAATGCCAGCCCCCACAACCACAGCCTTCATGGCGCGCCTCCACCGCGAACCGGATCGGCCGGGCCCAGGAAGCGGCGCAGGAAGCGCCGTCGATTTCTGGAACCCGCTGATTCATTCTTTGCTCCAAGGACCTCGCCTGGCAACTATCCTGGTCAGGCCCGGGCCGGGCGGCTCCACCGCCGCGGCTAGACTCGTCGTCATGGCTGATGATTCAGAGAAGCTGTCCCTGGCCGGTTCCGTCTCCCTCGGGACGGGGGTGATGGTTGGAGCAGGGATCTTCGCTTTGGTAGGCCAGGTGGCCGGCCTCGCGGGGGGCCTGGTGCCAGCGGCGTTTCTTGCCGGAGCGGTCGTGGTCGCCTTCAGTTCCTACTCCTATGTGAAATACTCCGGAGCCAACCCGTCCTCCGGCGGCATCGCCATGCTGCTCAAGGCTGCTTACGGACCCGGTGTCATTGCAGGATCGTTCTCGCTCTTTATGTATGTATCCATGGTGGTCGCGGAGAGTCTCCTAGCCCGGACCTTTGGCACCTACCTGCTTCGGCCCTTCGGCCTGCAGGGTTCAACGCTGCTGGTGCCGGCCCTGGGTGTGGCGGCGATTGCCGCCGCCGCTCTGGTCAACGTGTTCGGCAATACCTTGGTGGAGCGGTCGGCGACCGTCACGGCCGCGGCCAAGATCGTCGGAATCGCGGCGCTGGCGATCGCGGGCCTGCTGGCCTCGGGCTGGTCCTCGCTCGGGACTGCGCTCACCGGCGGGTCGGGTGAACCTCCGCAGCAGGGCATTCTCGGCTTCCTGGCCGGCACAACGCTCTGCATCCTGGCGTACAAGGGGTTCACCACCATCACCAACCAGGGCGGTGACATCAAAGAGCCCAAAAAGAACATCGGCAGGTCCATCATCATTTCCCTGGCGCTGTGCACGGTCATCTACCTGCTGCTCACGGTGTCGGTTACCGGCGGCCTGAGCGTCCCGGAAATCATGAAGGCCCGGGATTACGCCCTGGCACGGGCCGCCGAGCCGCTCTTCGGCACCTGGGGGGTTGGCCTGACCATCGCCCTGGCCGTTGTCGCTACGCTCTCCGGCCTGCTCGCCAGCCTATATTCAGTGTCCAGGCTCTACGCGATGCTCCAGGAGATGAAGCAGGCTCCGGCACTTCCGGGAAAGGTCAAACACCAGCCCCTGCTCATAACCGCCGGCCTGGCGATCCTGGTCACCGTCTTTTTCGACCTGAGCCAGATAGCCTCCCTCGGCGCCCTGCTGTATATCAGCATGGACATCGCCGTGCACTCGGGCGTCATCCGTCACCTGCACCGGGACATCGAGGCCGCGAGGTGGGTTCCCGCCGTCGCGATCATCCTGGACCTCGCTGTCCTGGGGGCGTTCGTTCTCGTCAAGGCCGAGCAGGACCTGCTCACCCTGGGTGTGGGCGCCGCCCTGGCCCTGGCCATCTTCCTGGCCCAGTGGTGGGCCGTCAAACGCCGCGACAACAGTGGCGACGCCGCCGACCGCCAGCAGTCAACAGTATGATTCGGCGAATCCGGGCCGCCTTCCGCGCCCGACTGTGGCCGATCCCGGTCCTCGCCGTGGCCCTGGCCGTGGCGCTGGGCGTCGGGCTGCCCGCGCTCGACAACCTGCTGGACGAGCGCATGCCGGGGGCGCTGGAGAACTACCTCTTCAGCGGCGGACCGGAAGCCGCCCGCGCGGTACTGCAGGCCATCTCCGGATCCCTCATCACCGTCACCTCCCTGACCTTCTCCCTCACCGTCGTGACCCTCCAGCTGGCCAGCAGCCAGTTCTCCCCGCGGCTGCTACGCACGTTCACCAGCGACAGCTTCGTGCATTGGACCCTGGCGCTGTTCCTGGGGACCTTCTCCTATGCGTTGACGGTCCTTCGGAGTGTTCGAAGTTCCGCTGAGAGCCGGGACGAGTTCGTCCCCGATATTGCGGTAACGGTGGCCTTCCTCCTAGCCCTGGCCAGCGTTGTAGGCCTGGTCCTTTTCCTGGCGCACCTGACCCGGGAGATCCGGGTCGAGACCATGATGAAGAACGTCCATGCCGAAACCGCCGCCACGATCGAGCGCGTGATTCCCAAGGACCCGGCCCCCGGATCAAGCCAGCCCGCGGGGCCCGCCGCGGCACGCCTGGCGGCCGGTTCGTCCGGCTTTCTCAACTCGGTTGACGCAGTAGCAGTGGTCGACGTCGCCCGGGCTGCCGGCGCCATCATCCGGATCGACGCATGGCCCGGGGAATCCCTGATTGCCGGCGTTCCCTTTGCCACCGTCTGGGCGGCAGGGGAGCGCGAAGAGTTCACGGCTGCCGAGCTCGAGGACCTCACCCGGCGACTTGGCGACGCAGTGACCATAGGCTTTGAGCGCACGAACGATCAGGATCCCGCCTTCGGCTTCCGTCAGTTGGCCGACGTCGGTGCCCGTGCCCTGTCGCCCGGGACGAACGACCCGACGACGGCTGTGCACGTCATAGGCCACCTCTCCGGCCTGCTGTGCGTGCTGGCCGGCCGGGAACTGCGCGACGATGCCGCGAACGACGACGACGGCGTAATCCGTGCCATCCTCGCCAAGCCCGGCTTTGACCATTACCTCTCCCTTGCCGTTTCGCAGATCCGGCACTACGGCATGCAGGACGCCGACGTTGGAAACCGACTGCTGGCGCTCTTCGAAGAAGTCAGCTGGTGCGACCGCCGGGGTGCCCGGCGCGCCGCCCTCGAAACCCGGCTCACGGAACTTCGGGAGAGCATCGACCACCACGAATACAGCAGCGCCGAAAAACGGGCCCTGCTTGAACGCTATGAGCAGCTCCGTATCGCTGTCACTCCAGGTTCATAACCCTGACGACGGCGCGGAAAATGGCTTCCCCTCCCAATGGCTTGGACCGTGCAGCGTCGCAGGCCGAACCGGTGCTGGCGCGGGGGTAGGGCCGCCGTTAGCCTGTAGCCATGACTGGACACAGCGGACCGGAGGCTAGCCTCGACCCCCGCCTGGACTGGCGGCCGGCCGGCAGCGCCGAGCTGGAGGACTGGGCCGCCCTGATCGCCCGGACAGCCGCCGTGGAGCGGCCAGTCTGGTTTGAGCGGCGCGAAGACCTGGCCCAGCTCCTCGAGTCCCGGACCAACCCGGTGGGCGACAACAGCGTCCTCGGCTTCGACCGCCACGGAGTCGCACGCGCCTATGCCAGGATCACCAAGAACCCTGACGGGGACAAGGCCGTCGGATTCGGTTGCGTGGACCCCGACTGGCAGCACCGGGGCGTCGGATCCGGGCTCCTGGGCTGGCTGGAGGCCCGGACCCTCCAGCGGTTCGCCGACGACGGCGGTCCTGCCGGGCCGCGGCTGCGTGTCTACATGGAAGAGCAGCACACCCACCAGGCCGCACTCTTCGAGGGCCGCGGCTACCGGGTTGTCCGCTACTACAACGAGATGCACCGGCCGCTGGCCCAGGCCTTCCCCGTGCCGGAGTTGGACGACGGGCTGGAGCTCGTGGGCTTCGGGCCGGCGCTGCACGAGGCCGTGAGGCTGGCCCACAACGATGCCTTTCGGGACCACTGGGGCAGCGAGCCCCGCGACGAGGAGGCCTGGAGGTTTGTGGTGAACGATCCGCAGGCACGGCCGGACCTGAGCGGCGTCGTCGTCGAGAAGTCCAGCGGCAAGGTGGCCGGCTACCAGATCGCCAGCCACGACGCCGACAACGCAGCTGACCGCGGCTTCAAGGAAGGCTATACCGACCTGCTGGGGGTGCCTCGGGAGTTCCGGGGCCGGGGGATCGCCAAGGCGCTGCTTGCCGACGCCATGCGCCGGTTCGCCGCGGCAGGAATGGATAAAGCTTCGCTCGACGTCGACTCGGAGAATCCCACCGGAGCCCTGGCGCTTTACACCAAGATGGGATACGTCGCGGTCAACCGCAGCATGGCCTGGGACAAGGAGCTGTAGCGGGCCAGCTATCCGTCCTGCCTTCGCCGGCTATCCGTCCACATGCTATCCATCCACGTCGTGGAGGTGGTGTACGACGTCGTGCATGAAGTACTGCGCGAAGGTCAGCACGGTGAACTTCGACCCGTTGCTGCGCGTTCCTCTCCGGCCCCAGTCCTGCTCCGGCACCCGGCCAAAGGACGCGGCGATCTGTTCACCCTCGGCTGTCAGGGTGGTGCTTACCTCGGCGGGGTCGGCGCCGGCGTAGTCCTGTTCCAGGGCGGTCCGGTCCTGGTCCCAGTCCTCGAAGCGGGCGTCGTCCTCGGTGAGCATGAGGTCGAGCCGGTGGTCGAACAGCGTGAACACGTCCCGGACGTGGCAGGCGTACTCCAGGGCCGACCAGGTGTCCTCGTCCGGGCGCACAGCGGCATCGGGGCGCCGAAGCACGGAACGCCAGCGCGGCAGCATGCTGGCCAGCTTTCCCGGCGCCGTCGCCGGGGTGCAGGCGGAGGCGTCGAAAAAACACTCGGGGCAGGGCCGTGAGAGCACCCAGGTCCAGTCTTTTTGATCGGGCACGATAGGCATGGGAGCAGTCTAGGCGAAGGAGTAGTATGCGTTCCGGGGGAAGGGCCTGGAAAGGGATGTGCCATGCTCAAAGACCAGCCGGTCGGCGCCGTGTTGCCGGCCGCGGACCTCGCCCGCGCGCGCGATTTCTACCGCGACAAGCTCGGACTCGAACCGGATAATCCGGGTGCCGAGGACAACCTGCAATACACGTGCGGCGCCGGCAGCAGGTTCATGCTGTACCAGACGCCCAACGCCGGATCGGCCAAGAATACCCAGATGGGCTGGATGGTTCCCGACGTCCGGGCCGCGGTCGCCGAGCTCCGCGGGGCAGGGGTGGTCTTCGAGGACTACGACTTCCCGGGCCTGAAGACCGAAGACGGCATTGCCACCCTGCCGGACGGAAGCTCCGCAGCGTGGTTCCTGGACAGCGAGGGCAATATCCTGAACCTCAACTCGGGGATGTAGCGGCGGCGGGCTGGTTCGGGGTTCGTTCCGGGGTTGCCGCGGGTTCGCCGCGTCGGGGTTCGTCCATGAGCCAAGCCGGCGGTTCGCCACAGGTGGCCGCTAACCCGGGCTCTTAGCGGCCCTTCTTGGCGAATGGGCGGCCCCGGTTCCCCGAGTCGGTCTTTTTGCGGCCAGGGGTGGTGAATGGGTGGAGTTGGTCTGCGCGCCGAGTTTGCCGAGACTCCACCCTGGCCGTTCGCCACAGATGGCCGCGAACGCGGGCTCATAGCGGCCATATGTGTCGTATGCGTGGACTCGGTTCCCCCCGCGCCGAGTAACGCCCGTGACTCCACCCCGGCGGTTCGCCACAGATGGCCGCTAACCCGGGCTCATAGCGGCCCTTTTTGGCGAATCGGCGGACTCAGTTCCCCGCGCCGGGCCTCATAGCGGCCATATGTGGCGAAAGGGCGGACTCGGCTCCCCGCGCCGTGGAATTTTGAGGCTCCACCCCGGCGGATCGCCACAGGTGGCCGCTAACCCGGGCGTCGTAGCGGCCATATTAGGCGAATGGGCGGAATCGGTTCGAGCACCGCCCCCGAGCACCGCCCACCCCGCAGCCCCTACCCCTCCGCGGTAGCGTCCTCCGCGGCCCAGGCCGTGCTCGGGCCGATCGCATCGATGGCCTGGGAGAGCGGGATGCCGGAGCCGTCGCGGCGGCCGTGCTCGCCGGGGAGCGAACGTGCCACCCCGGCCAGCGAGGACGCCTTCGCCGGGCCGTGTCCGGCCCAGGCGAGCAGCAGGGTGTCCTCGCCCTTGAGGAAGCGGTGTGCACGGACGCCGGCGGTCCCGCGGCCCTTGGCCGGGTACTCGGCCAGCGCGGTGACCTTGGCGGCGCCCGGCGCGGTGCCCGGGAGTGCGCCCTCGGTGCCGGCGATGGTGACCACCACGGCGGCGTCGTCGGTGGCGAGGGCGGTGCCGAAGTGCAGCACCCGGTCGCCGGCGGCCAGCTTGATGCCGGCCATTCCGCCCGCGGTTCGCCCCTGCGGACGGACGGCGGAGGCGCTGAAGTGCAGCAGCTGGGCCTGGCGCGTGATGAAGACCAGTTCGACGTCGTCCGCGGCGGCAGGCTCGACGCCCACCACGGTGTCCTTGTCCTTGAGGGAGATCACTTCCCAGTCCTCGCGGTTCAGCGGGTAGTCCGGCTGGACGCGTTTGACCACGCCCTGCGCGGTGCCGATCGCCAAGACCTGATCCAGCGGCGCGAAGGCCACGAGGGATTCGCCCTTGAGCAGCGTGATGAAGTCCTTGGCCGGGACCCCGCCGGCCATGTTCGGGGTTCCGGAAGTGGGCGGAAGCACCGGCATGTCCATCACCTGGAGCCGGAGCATGCGGCCCTGGGACGTCACCGCGGCGATCTCGCCGCGCGCCGAGGTCTTGACCACCGAGCGGAACACGTCGTGCTTGGTCCGCGGACCGGATTCGGCAAGGCTGTCCTGGTTGGCCGTGCGGGCGATCTGGCCGGACGCCGTGAGGATGGCCCAGCAGGGGTCGTCGGCGATCTCCAGGGCCAGCGGGGCGGCCTTGCCCTTGGCGCCGGGCGCGGCCGCGAGGGCGGCGGCGACCGTGGGGGAGACGGCCTCGGATTCGAGCAGTACCGTCCTTCGCGGCGTGCCGTACTTGTCCGCGAGCTCGCCGAGTTCGTCGGAGACCAGCCCGCGCAGCAGCTCGGGCGAGTCCAGGATGGCCTGCAGCTCGGCGATTTCGCGGCGCAGCTCGTCCTGTTCCTTCTCCAGCTCGATTCGTGAGTACTTGGTCAGCTGCCGGAGCCGCAGCTCCAGGATGTAGTTCGCCTGGATCTCGGAGAGATCGTAGATGGACATCAGCCGGGTGCGGGCAGCGGCCGATTCGTCCGAGGAGCGGATGATCTGGATGACCTCGTCGATGTCCACGATCGCGATCAGCATGCCCTCGACCAGGTGCAGGCGGTCCTTCTTCTTGCCCAGGCGGAAGGACGTGCGGCGGCGCACCACGTTGATGCGGTGGTTCACGTAGACGGAGAGCAGCTCCAGTAGGCCCAGGGTCTGCGGCTGGCCGTCCACGAGCGTGACGTTGTTGATGCCGAAGGAGTCCTCCATCGGCGTGTAGCGGTACAGCTGCTGCAGCACTGCGTTCGGGTTGAAACCGTTCTTCAGCTCGATCACGAGCCGCAGCCCGTGCTTGCGGTCGGTGAGGTCCACGATGTCGCTGATCCCGGTCAGCTTCTTGCCGTTGACCGCGTCCTTGATCTTTTCGATCACCTTTTCCGGGCCCACCATGTACGGCAGTTCCGTGACCACCAGGCCGGTGCGGCGTGCCGAGAGCTGCTCGACGTCGACCTTGGCCCTGGTCTTGAAGGAGCCGCGGCCGGTGGCGTAGGCGTCGCGGATGCCGTCCAGGCCCACGATCCGGCCGCCGGTGGGCAGGTCCGGGCCCGGGACGAACTTCATGATGTCTTCGAGCGTGGCGTCCGGGTTCGCAATCAGGTGCCGTGCCGCCGCCACCACTTCGCCCAGGTTGTGCGGGGCCATGTTGGTGGCCATGCCGACGGCGATGCCGGTGGCGCCGTTGACCAGCAGGTTCGGGAACGCCGCCGGAAGCACATCCGGCTGGGTCAGCTGGTTGTCGTAGTTCGGAACGAAGTCCACCACGTCCTCGTCGAGGTGGTCCGTCATGGTCAGCGCCGCCGCCGCCAGCCGGGCCTCGGTGTAGCGCGGTGCGGCCGGGCCGTCGTCGAGCGAGCCGAAGTTGCCGTGACCGTCGATCAACGGAAGCCGCAGGGAGAAGTCCTGCGCCATCCGGACCATGGCGTCGTAGATCGCCGTGTCGCCGTGCGGGTGCAGCTTGCCCATCACTTCGCCCACCACACGGGCACTCTTGACGTGGCCGCGGTCCGGGCGCAGGCCCATCTCGCTCATCATGTACAGGATGCGGCGCTGGACGGGTTTGAGACCGTCGCGGGCGTCGGGCAGGGCCCGGGAGTAGATGACCGAATAGGCGTACTCCAGGAACGAGCCTTCCATTTCGGAAGTGACGTCAATGTCGACGATGTTCTCTGTGAAGTCCGGGGCTTCCCCTGCCGGGGGCGTGGTTTGGCGGCGTGCCATGAGGCTGGTGGGTCCTTCTACGGGGGTACTAAACGGGTACTGCGCAAGTTTATGGCTAGGCTAAGCCTATGGTGGATCAGCCCGTGGAAGGCGTATATCCGGAACATTGGGAAGCCGATGTCGTGCTGCGCGACGGCGGCACGGCGCACCTGCGCCCCATCCACCCCGCGGACTCCGACGCGGTGCAGGCCTTCCACGTGGGTCAGTCGCAGAAGTCGATCTACATGCGCTTCTTCGCGTTCAAGTCCAAGCTTTCCGCCAAGGAGCTCAAACGCTTCACCGAGGTCGACTACAAGGACCGGGTGGCCCTGGTCATCACCATCGGCGGCGAAATCATGGGCATCGGCCGTTACGACCGGCTCGATGACCCGGAAGAGGCGGAGGTGGCCTTCAACATCGCGGACGCGCACCAGGGCCGCGGCATCGGCTCGATCCTGCTCGAACACCTCGCCGCCGCGGCCAGAGAAAACGGGATTCGAAAGTTCAGCGCCGAGGTGCTGCCGGAGAACCGCAAAATGCTGATGGTCTTCTCCGACGCCGGCTACGACGTCAAACGGCACTTCGACGACGGCGTCGTGAGCCTCGAGTTCAACATCGACCCCACGGACAAGTCCCGGGCCGTGATGGAATCGCGGGAACACCGCGCCGAGGCCCGCAGCATCCAGGAACTGCTCGCCCCGTCCTCCGTCGCCGTCATCGGGGCCAGCCGCAAATGGGGAACCATCGGCTACCAGCTGCTGGAGCACATCATCGAAGGCGGCTTCACCGGCCCCGTCTACGCGATCAACCCCGAAGCCCTCGAACTGGCCGGGATGCTGTCCTTCGCCAAGCTCTCCGAGGTTCCCGGCCCGGTCAAGCTCGCCATCATCGCCGTTCCGTACGATGAGGTGCCCAAGGTCGTCCAGGAATGCGGCGAAGCCGGCGTCAAGGGAATCGTGGTGGCCACCGCAGGCTACGCGGACGACGGCGAACGCGGCCTCGCCCGCCAGCGCGACCTGGTCCGGCAAGCCCGTGCCAACGGCATGCGCGTGATCGGCCCGGCTTCGCTGGGCATCGTCAACACCAACCCTGCCGTGTCGCTCAACGCCTCGATGGCACCCTCGCTGGCGCGCCGCGGAGGCCTTGGCCTGTTCAGCCAGTCCGCGGCGATCGGCGTCTCGCTCTACGCCGCCTCCAGCCGCCGCCGGGTGGGCATCTCCACCTTCCTCTCCGCCGGGAACCGTGCCGACGTCTCCGGCAACGACATGATGCAGTTCTGGGAGGACGACGCCGACACCACCGCCGTCGGGCTCTATCTCGAATCCATCGGCAACCCGCGCAAGTTTTCCCGGCTGGCCCGGCGGCTGGCCCGGACGAAGCCGGTGATCGTGGCTAAATCCGATGCCATGGGCCTGAACCTGCCGCCAGGCCACGCCGTCCGCACCACGCAGGCGCCGGCCGAGGCGCTGGACGCCATGATGCGCCAGGCCGGGGTGATCCGGGTGGAGACGATTGAAGAGCTGATGGACGTCGCCCAAATTGTCTCCAGCCAGCCGCTGCCAAAGGGGCCCGGCATCGCCGTCTTCAGCAACTCGAGCGCGCTTGGCAAGGTGGTGGCGGACAGGGCCCTGGCCGCCGGCCTCGGCGTCGAGCGCGTCGTCGCCGACGTCGATCTGGACGCCGGCATGTCCCGGGCGTTGCCTGCGCTGCGCCGCAGCCTGCAGGAGACGCTGACCATTGATTCGGTGCACGCCGTGGTGGTGGCACTGTTGCCGGCTCGCGGGCTGACGGTTGAAAAGATCGGTGCGGTGCTGGCCGAGTGTTCGGCGGCCGCCGGCAAGCCGGTGGTGGCTGCATTCACCGGCCTCCTCGACCCGTCCATCTACGTCGAGGGCATGGTCGGCGCCGCCGACGAAGCCGCGGCAGCCGCGAATGCCCGGGAAGGCACCGGCCTGGAACCGGCCGCGGGGGTGCCCTGCTATTCAAACCCGGGGGCCGCCGTCGCGGCCCTCGCCGCGGTGGTGCGCTATGCCCAGTGGGTGGTCCGTGACCAGGGGTTGTTCGTGGAGCCGGAGGGCTGCGACCCGGAGGGCGCCCACGAAGACTTGGAGGAGCTGCTCCGGCCCGTGGGCGGCGAGCAGCTGGTGCGGCTGGATCCTGCCTCGGCCGCGAAGCTGCTGGGCCGCTACGGCATCCGGGTGCTGCCCTCGGAAGGATTCGAGACAGAAGAGGACGCCGTCGCAGCGGCGGAACGGCTCGGCTGGCCGGTCGCGCTGAAGACCACGGACCCGGCGCTGCGGCACCGCCTCGACCTGGGCGGCGTCCGCCTGGACATCCAGGACGCCGACTCGCTGCGCCGGAACATCGCCCAGATGCGCAAGTCGCTGCAGCGCTATGGTTCGCCCTCCCTCGAGGTGCAGTCGATGGCCCCGGTGGGGCAGGCCTGCACCTTCCGCGCCATTGAAGACCCGCTGCTGGGACCGGTGGTGTCCTTCGGGCTGGCGGGCGACGCCGTCAACCTGCTCGATGACTGGGCGCACCGCGTTCCGCCGCTCTCCGGCTCCGACGTGCACGACTTCATCCGCGCACCCCGCGCGTCGCGCAAACTCTTCGGCTATCAAGGCCTCCCCGCCGTCGACGCGGCCGCGCTCGAGGACCTCGCGGCCCGGCTGACCCGGCTCAAGGACAACCACCCGGAGATCGCGCTGGTGGAGTTCAACCCGGTCCTGGCCGGACCCGACGGCGCCGTGATCCTGGCCGCCGACGTCCGGATTGCCAACGCCGCCCAGCGCACGGACACCGCCCGGCGCGCCATGCGCAGTTAGGCAGTGCAATTAGGCGGTGCAGTTAGGCAGCGCAGTTAGCCAGTGCAGTTAGCCGGCGCAGTTAGCAAGTCCCCAGCCGATCTGTGAAAATGGAAGCCATGAGCTCCCAGCCTCCAGCATCCCAGCCCCACGCGTCCGTCTCCGGCCGCCACGGCTCCCCGCACCCCGGCCTGCATGACCACAGCGCGCAGGGCCAGAGCCTGGAAGCGGCACTCCAGCAGGCTGGTTTCTACCCCCGCCTGGTGGCGGACGTGGTCGCGGACGCCCTGGACGGCCGGGACTGCGTGGCCCACCTGGTCCACCTCGAGACACACTTCGACCGGGCGGAAGTGCGCCGGCACATCACCGTACTCGTGCTGACCGAGGACATGCTGGTGATCACCCATGTGGACGACCAGCAGCTCGACGAAGCCGGCGAGCAGATCGTGGCCCAGGTCTCCACCGAGTCCGTGCCGGTGACCCAGATCCGCTCCGTGGTGCTCAGCTACGTTTATGCCCAGCCGCAGGACTACAAGCCTTCGGATCCGGTCCGGGAGCTGACCCTTTCGATCGCCTGGTCCGGCGGCCAGCGCCTGGACATGGGGCCGGCCAGCTGCGGTGACCCGCAGTGCGAGGCAGACCACGGCTACAGCGGCACGATCGCGCAGGAGGACATCGTCCTGCGGATCAGTGCCGAAGCCGACGGCCTGCAGGCCGTCCAGGACGCCAAGCTCTTCGCCCGCGCGCTCCGGGCTGTGAACACCGGGGCCACCGCCCCCGCCCCGCACGGCGTCTCCTCGCTCCCGCAGCGTACCCGCGCCGGTGTCTTCGGAAACCGCCTCAGCCGCGGCCACCAGCGCTGAGATGGTGCCGGTCCGCGCCTCCGGGTCCCCGCTGCCGCCTTCGCAGGCGCCCGTCCACACTCCCGGCGGCCCATCGGGGATGCCCGCCGCTCCGGCCTACGGGGAGCGTTCCATCGCCGAGGTACTCAGTAGCGCAGCGGCCAGCCTCGGCGTCCCCGGCTTCCAGAACCGGCTGAACCTCCCGGCAGCCAAGCACGTCTGCATCGTCCTCGCAGACGGACTGGGCCGGCAGCTGCTCAAGCAGAAGACCGCCCACACCCCGTTCCTGCGTTCGGTGCTGCAGGCGGGACAAGGCGCCGTGCCGGTGTGGCTCGACGCGGCTTTCCCGTCCACCACGGCCGCGTCGCTGGCCAGCTTCGGAACCGGTCTGCCGGCCGGGCAGCACGGCATGGTCGGCTACGACGTCCTGGACCCGGACCAGGACCGGGTGGTCAACATGCTGGGCAACTGGGACGACGGCGTCGATCCCCAGCAGTGGCAGCCGCTGCCTACGGTCTTCGAGCGGGCCGCCGGGCATGTGGACGTCAGCACCGTGGCCCTGCCGCGGTTCAGCGACTCCGCGATGACCCGGGCCGCGCTCCGGGGCGGACGCTTCGTGGCCGGAACCACGTCACACGCCCGAACCGCGGCCGCCGCGGAAGCCATGGCCGGCGCAGACAGCTCTTTGATGTACTTCTACGTCCATGAACTCGACAAGACCGGGCACCGCTACGGCTGCCAGTCCCCGCAGTGGGAACACCAGCTCGAAGAGCTCGATGCGACCGTCCGCAGGCTCAATGCCACCCTCCCTGCCGGCACCACCGTGCTCGTCACAGCGGATCACGGCATGCTGGACGTGCCGGAATCCCAGCGGATCGACTATTCCGCAGAGCCGGAGCTCATCGCCGGCGTCCGGCACACGGCGGGGGAGCCGCGCATGGTCCACCTCTACTTGGAGGACGGGGCCGACGACGCCGGCCGGCTGCGGCTGTTGGAGGCCTGGCGGTCGCGCTTCGGCGACCGGATCTGGGCCTTCACCCGGGAAGAGGCGGTGGCGGCGGGACTGTTCGGCGAGGTCCGCGGACCGGTCGGAGCACGGATCGGTGATGTCATGATTGCCGCACGCGACGCGCTGGCGTTCTACGACACCCGCAGGGTTCCGGCCAGGGCCCTTGAAGTGGTTGGCCAGCACGGCTCGCTGACCAAGGCCGAACGCGAGGTCCCGCTGCTCTGCTTCACCGCGGAAGGAAAACGGGGCTCAGCCAAGGGCGCGGGAAACGCCGGCAGGAAAACCGCACGCCGCTGATCCGGTTCCCGGCGGGCCCTCGGCGGTGCCGAGGCGTTGGTGGCTAGTCGCTGCGGGTGCCGAAGACGATTTCGTCCCAGCTGGGCACACTCGAACGCTTCGGCTTGGAGGGCTGGCGTTCCGGCGTCTCCGGCTCCCGCTCGCTCCGGGACGCTTCGGTGCGGCTGTGATCGTTCCGGGACGTTTCGCCCCGGGATGACTCGGGGCGGGATGCCGCGGGGGAATCGTTCTGCGGGCGACGCGACGGTCCGCCGCCCAGCAATTCGTCCAGTCCGGGGCTGGAGGTCGGCCCGGTCCGGACCGGGCGCAGCTGGGACGCCGCGATGGTGATCTCGCGGGTCTCCGTGCTGACCCCGTCGTGCAGCTTCAGCGCGTCGTCGTCATTGTCCTGGTGGCGGGGTGCCAGGGTCAGGCGGGAGAGCATCGACGGCCGGGCATCACGGCGTCGGGAGAAGGCATCCGGGACCGTGTCCGGGCCCGGCACCGATCGAGGTTCGGCCGACGCCGCTGGCTCCTCTTCGGCTTCCGTCGGTGCGGACTCCCCGTCCGGTTCGGCCTCGGCGTCTTCCCCGGCCTCATCCAGCGGTGGAACCTCGGACGGCCGCGGGTGGGCGGCGGGCACACCGTTGGTCAGCAGCAGCGCCAGGGCGTCATCGGCATCTTCGTCCAGGCCGAGGCGCTGCCCGCGGCGGGAACGGAGCATGTCCAGGAGCCCGTCGGCATCCTTCTCCTGCTGGCCGCCGTGGTGCTGGCCGCCATCCTGCGGGACGACGCTGAGCTGCGCCGTGGCACTGCCCTGTGCCGTAGCGCTGCGCGCGGCGGCTTCCGCATCGGTCTCAAAGTCAAAGGGCCGGTCGGAAACTGCCGAGAGGCGGCGCGCCGGGACAGGGCCGTCCATCGGCTCGAGCTCGCTGAGCTGCTGGGCCCAGCGGTTGGCGTTCTGCAGCGACTTGCGCGCCGGGCTGAAGGTCCACATGGCCGGCGGCTCTTCACCGATGGCAGCGTGGGCGCCGGGCTTCGCCTCGAAGCGGGCCACCACATTCCAGCTGCCGTCCGGGCGGCGCCACGAATCCCACTCCACGGATGAAGGCTCGATCCCGTGGGCCCGCAGCCGGTGCACGACCATGTCGTCCAGGGTCGCCGGCTGGTCGCCAAAGAAGGAACGGTAGCTGTCGTGGCCGGCGGAGGGAGAAGCCACCTCGATTTTGCGGGCCTGCTGGGCGACGTACTCGCGCTCAGCCAGCACCGGGCCCTCGTAGCGCTGCACCTTGGCCAGCGGGATGCCGGAAAGCGCGGCAACGTCCGCGGCGGTGGCGCCGCTGCGGATCCTGGCCTGGATATCGCGGGGGGACATGGCAATGGGCTCCGGGCCCACGCCGGAAGCAGCCTTCGCCGGCGTCCGGCTCATAGCCGCCCGAAGAGCCTCATCGATCGGCAGCTGGAACATCTCGCCGCCGGTGCCACTGACCAGGAGATGCTCCCCGTCGTCGTGGACGCCTACAAGCCGTAGATCCTGCATACAAATCCTCCACCCTGGCATTACTAACATTCGAAACTCTGCCACCGTTGGGTCCCAATTCGGGTTAGGAGGGAGGGCGCGCCGTGATTTTCCGCGACTTTCCGCCGGTTTGGACGCCCCCGGAGCGGACGGATCTGCCCCGCGACCACTGGCCTCTGGTGTTCGGCAGGGGTTTGAGCAAAAATGACCCGACATCGGGCACAAAAAGCGATTGTCCGGCGTTGACACCGGTGAACTGAACCCGGACCGGCCGGGGCTACCCGCCCTACCGGCACGGCGGAGGCCTACCAACCCGACGAATGCGGAGTGTGAGCAACAACTAATGGCGACAGACTACGATGCGCCGCGCAAGACTGAGGAGGACCTCAACGAGGACTCCATCGAGGAGCTGAAGTCGCGGCGTACGGACAAGCCTTCCGCGGTGGTTGATGAAGACGAAACCGACCTCGCCGAGGGTTACGAACTCCCGGGCGCCGACCTGTCCGGAGAGGAACTGCTGGTCCGGGTACTGCCCGCCCAGGCAGACGAATTCACCTGTGCCTCCTGCTTCCTTGTCCGCCACCGTTCGCAGATCGCCCGCGAAAAGGACGGCTTGAAGTACTGCAAGGATTGCGAGGGCTAAAGGCTGCCAGCACGTACCGACCCGGCACCGGTGTCAGCCCGGCGTTAGCGGCGGACTAGCGGGGGAGTTAGCGGGATAGGGCTGCGACGAGCTCGTCCGGGTGCCGCGTGGACGCCAGCCAGTACGGCGTGCGGTCCGAGGGATCGGTGATCTCGATGCGGACCACCGGGTCGATCCAGCCGCGGATGCACATAAATGCGAGCCCGTTGAGCCGGGTGCCGCGCTCCGCCGTCGCCTCCGCGCCGCGGAAGGCCGTGGTCTCGCCGATGAAGCGGCGTTCAATCGTCGCCCGGCCCACGCGCAGCGTTGCCGCCGTCACCGAGATGGACGGCGTGGACAGCACCAGCAACACGGCCAGGATCGCGAAAAGCACTACGGCCGCGGTGATGCCGGCGGCAATGCTGATGGGCGCGAATACCAGGATGCCGGCCGCGGCCAGCCCGGCAGCCACCAGCCAGATCCAAAAGTTCGGCCAGAGTTTCTCGCTGAACAGGACGACGGCATCATTGGGGGTGCTGTTGGAGGCAGGCACGGCTGCACTGGATTCGGGCATGAGCCCAGCTTTCCACTTTTCCCGGGCCATTTCACCTTGGGCCTGGCGGCCGGCACCCGCGCGCGGCCAGGGCAGCGGCGCGGTAGGACTAACTTCCCCGCGGGCGTTACAGTGGGGAACTGTGACTGAAGAAACCACTGCCGTGACCACCCCGGCGGCAGACCCCGCAGCCCGCGACCTCCAAGGCTTTGGAGCCCCCACGCTGACGGTGCAGCTGAAAATGCTCGACGACGGCCTGCAGCCGCCGTCGTACGCCCACCCGGGCGACGCCGGGGCCGACCTGCGTGCCCGCGAGGACGTCGTCCTCCAGCCGGGGGAGCGGCGGCTGGTGCCCACGGGCGTGTCCATCGCCCTGCCGGACGGCTTTGTCGCCCTGATCCACCCCCGTTCCGGCCTCGCCACCAAACACGGCCTGACCGTGGTGAACGCGCCGGGCACCGTGGATGCGGGCTACCGCGGGGAGATTGCCGTGACGCTGCTGAATACTGACCGCGACGAGGCGATTGAACTGCGGCGCGGCGATAGAATTGCACAAATGGTCATCCAGCGCGTGGAGCACGCGGAATTCGTGTCCGTCCAGGAGCTCAGTGACTCGGTCCGCGGCGGCGGCGGCTTCGGTTCCACCGGCGGTTTCGGCGCCCCCGGGGCCTGACCCCGCCCGATTGATGCATCTGTTCCCTGTGCGGTGGCCCAGAGCCCCGCGCAGGATCACAACTAAGGAGACAACCCCATGGTTTTTGGGCGTGGCAGGAAAGCCAAGCAGGAGCAGTTGACGGACACCGGCGACGCCCGGGAGGACGCTGCAGCTGAAGCCGGCGCACCCGCCGGGGGCGCGGACAGCGCCCTGCGCAGTGCCGGTCCCCACGACGTCTCGGAAATCGAGAGCCAGGAGGGCTACGTCGACCTCGGCGCCCTGTTGATCGCCCCGCGCGAGGGCCTGCAGCTCCGCCTCGAGGTCGAAGAAGCCACCCAGCGCGTCGTGGCCGTCACCATGGACCTGGAAGGCTCGAGCCTGCAGCTGCAGGCGTTTGCCGCTCCCCGGTCCGAGGGCCTCTGGGACGAGATCCGTGAGCAGATCGGCCAGTCCGTGGGCAGCCAGGGTGGCCAGGTCGACGAGATTGAGGGCCACTTCGGCATCGAACTCGTCGCCAAGCTGCCTGCCGGCGACGGCAGCGACGGCTACCGCGTCGCCCGGTTCATCGGCGTCGACGGCCCCCGCTGGTTCCTCCGCGGTGTCCTCGGCGGCGAGGCCGCACTGGACCGCTCCGCCGCAGCCGGGCTCGAAGAGCTGTTCCGGCAGATCGTCGTAGTGCGGGGCGAGAGCCCCATGCCGCCGCGCGAGCTGCTGCAGCTCCGCCTGCCCCGGGACACCGGCGTCGCGGCCCCGCAGGGTGCCCCTGAGTTCGAACAGCCCGAGCGCGGACCGGAGATTACCCAGATTGGTTGATGCCGCCGGCAAGAAAGCTGCCGCCGCTGTCCCGGTGCGGGGGTTGCCCGAGCGCGGACGTGTGCTCTGCCGCGGCTTCATTGAATCCGTGACCTACGCCCCGGCGAGCGAAGTGGCAGCCTTTACAGCCATCATCACCGACCACGACTCTCCGCAGCCCAAGACCCGGGCGGCAGCTGCTGCCCCCGCCGCCCAGCCGAGCGTTCGGCGAAAGCGGCCCCTCCTGGCCGCTGACCGGCTCCGCGTGGTCTGGCTGGGGCGGCGCCGCATCCCGGGGGTGAAGGCCGGCTTGGAGCTACGGCTCGAGGGAATGGTCACCGTCCGGGACGGGCTGCCCACCATGTTCAATCCGCGTTACGAGATACTCTCCCGCCAGGAGGACCAATGAGCACGCCCGAGGACCAGCAGCCCGGACCCGCGCAACCGTCGGTGGCCCAGCTCGCCGAAGGCTACGCAGCCAAGGCAGGCCTGCACCGCACCAGCAACGGCAACATCGACGTGCTCAAGAGCGCCGGCGGTGTCCAGGGCATTGCGGAAAGCATCCTTCCCGGCCTGGTCTTCCTGGTCGCCTTCACCGTGACCCGCGAACTTCCCCTGGCCCTGATCGCCGCCCTGGCGGTGGCCGCGGCGTTCACCGTCGCGCGGCTGGTCCAGCGCAAGCCGCTGACCCAGGCGCTGGCCGGAATCGTCGGCGTCGGTCTGTCCGCCTGGCTGGCGAACTCGACCGGCAAGGCCGAGGACTTTTACGTCCTGGGGTTCTTCACTAACCTCGGCTACATCGTTGCCATGGTCATCTCCATTGCGGTGCGCTGGCCGTTTGCCGGGCTCCTGTTCGGCTTCATCCGGAACGAAGGGCTGGACTGGCGCAAGCACCCGGCCCGGGTCAAGGCCTACCGGATCGGCACCTGGGTGATCATCTCGGTCCTGGCGCTGCGCCTGCTCGTGCAGGTCCCGCTGTACCTGATGGGGGAGCAGGGCCTCGCAGGCCTCGCGACCACCCGGCTCATCATGGGCGCACCGCTGTACATCCTCGGCATGTGGGTGGCTTGGCTGCTCACCCGCCCCGCGCCGGCCCCAGTCGAAGAGCCGGCCTAGCCTCGACCAGCCGGGATCAGCCGTCGAAGCCGTCGTCGGCGGCGGATTGAGTCTCGCGGCCATGGGAGTCCGCGGTCACCGGGTGCTGGCCGGCGCCCGCGGCTCCGGCAGCTGCCTCGACGTCCGATTCCGGGGCCGCTAGCAGCGCCCGCAGCCCGTCCTCGGCCGCGATGGTGGTGACGAAGAACAGCTCATCGCCGCCGTCGATCACGTCGTCCCGGCTGGGCGTGATGGGAGCCTGGTCGCGCAGGATCGCCACCAGCGTCGCGTCCTCGGGCCAGTCGATATCGCCCACGGTCAGGCCGATCACATGCGAATCGTGCGGAACGGTGAACTCCACCAGCGAGGACACGCCGGTCTGCAGGGTGAGCAGCCGGACCAGGTCACCGATCTCCACGGCCTCTTCGACCAGAGCAGTCATCAGCTGTGGGGTGTTCACCGCGACGTCGACGCCCCAGGAATCATCGAACATCCAGTCGTTCTTTGGATTGTTGACCCGGCCCACCGTCCGTCCCACACCGAACTCCGTCTTCGCCAGCAGCGAGACCACAAGGTTGACCTTGTCGTCGCCGGTGGCGGAGACCACGACGTCGGCGTCCTCCAGTCGGGCGTCCTTGAGGGTGCTGAGCTCGCACGCGTCGCCGACCAGCCAGTGCGCACCGCGCAGGCCGCTGCGGCCGATCACCTCGGGCTTGAGGTCGATCAGCAGGATTTCGTGCTTATGGGCCAGCAGTTCACGGGCAATCGAGGAACCGACGCTGCCCGCCCCGACGATGACAACTTTCACTTAGGACTCCTTGGCGGGGGACTTGGCAAGAATGTGGGCGACCTCGGAGGTCCGGTCCACGCTGAGCATGGCGTGGACGGTGTCGCCATCCTGGTACAGGGTTCCGGATCCGGGGAGGATGCCCTCGCCGAAGCGCGTGAGGTAGGCAATCCGGATGTCCGCGGCCTTCTCCAGCGCCGCCACCGGGTGGCCGATCCAGCCGGAGTCCACGTCCACCTCGGCCAGCACCAGCCGGCCGGAGGGGTCGCGGAAGTCACCGGCGAGGTGCTGCTCCGGGAGGATCCGGCGGAGCACCTGGTCGGCGCTCCAGCGCACCGCCGCGACCGTGGGGATGCCCAGGCGCTGGTAGATCTCCGCGCGGCCCGGGTCGTAGATCCGTGCAACGACGTGCGGGACGTGGAACGTCTCGCGGGCCACCCGGGTGGCCAGGATGTTCGAGTTGTCGCCGCTGGACACGGCGGCGAAGGCGTAGGCTTCCTCGACCCCGGCCTGCTTCAGGGTTTCCCGGTCGAAGCCGACTCCGGTGACCTTGCGGCCGGAGAACCCGGTCCGAAGCCGCCGGAAAGCACGGTCGTCCTGGTCGATGATCGCGACCGAATGGCCGGCGTCCTCCAGTGTGTGCGCCAGGGTTGCCCCGACACGGCCACAACCCATGATCACGAAGTGCGCCACACGTGCCTCCTCAAGCTTCCTTCTTGTACTGCTGCGGTTCTGTTGCTGCGTAAACTCTACCGGCCACGGCGCCCCGGAGCCGGTCCGGCGGCAGCGCTGCCGGACCGGCCGCCCGCAGGCAGGCTTCGCCGTCATGACATCGCGTCCGAATCAGACTAGCTTTGTCTGGTGCTGACAATTTTCAATGCCGTGAAGCGGGTGCTGGTAGGCAGGCCCTTCCGGAACGACCGTCTGGCCCACACCCTGTTGCCCAAGCGGATCGCCCTCCCCATTTTCGCCTCCGATGCGCTCTCCTCGGTGGCCTACGCGCCGGACGAAATCCTGCTGACCCTGGCACTGGCCGGCGTCAGCGCCGTGGCCTTCTCGCCCTGGGTGGGCCTCGCCGTCATGGTGGTGCTGCTCACCGTTGTGGCCTCCTACCGCCAGAACGTGCACGCCTACCCCTCCGGCGGCGGCGACTACGAGATCGCCAACGAAAACCTGGGCAAGTACGCCGGCCTCACCGTCGCCTCGGCCCTGCTGGTGGACTACGTGCTGACCGTGGCGGTGTCGATGTCCTCGGCCGCGGCCTACCTCACTACCGCCGTTCCCTCGCTGCACGGCCAGCAGGCAGCGATCGCCACCATCGGCGTCGTGATCCTGGCGCTCGTGAACCTGCGCGGCATCCGCGAAGCCGGCAGCGTCTTTGCGGTACCTACCTACATCTTTATGTTCTCGATCCTTGGCATGACCGCCGTGGGCATCTTCCAGGCCGCCACCGGCCAGCTGGGCCAGGCGCCCTCGGCCGACTTTCAGATCGTCCCCGCGGCCGGTTTCGACGACGGACTGGTCGGGCTCACCGGGGCGTTCCTGCTGCTCCGGGCCTTTTCCTCCGGCGCCGCCGCCCTCACCGGCGTCGAAGCGATCAGCAACGGCGTGCCGAACTTCCAGAAGCCCAAGAGCAAGAACGCTGCCACCACGCTGCTGCTGCTCGGCGTGATCGCAGCGTCCATGCTGGCCGGCATCATCTACCTCGCCAACGCCACCAAGGTGCACATCGTGCTGGACCCGGCGAAGGAGTTCCTGCTCAACGGCCAGCCGGTGGACCCGGACTACATCCAGAACCCGGCCATCAGCCAGATCGCCCAGACCGTCTTCGGAGCCGGTTCCATCCCCTTCTACATTGTGGTCGCAGCCACCGGCGTGATTTTGGTGTTTGCCTCCAACACCGCCTTCAACGGCTTCCCCGTCCTCGGCTCGATCCTCGCCCAGGACGGCTACCTGCCCCGCCAGCTCCGCACCCGCGGCGACCGGCTCGCGTTCAGCAACGGGGTGCTGGCGCTGGCAGCCGGCGCGCTGGTGCTGATCATCTCGTTCAACGCCGACGTCACCAAGCTGATCCAGCTCTACATCGTGGGCGTCTTCATCTCCTTCACGCTGAGCCAGCTGGGCATGATCCGGCACTGGGGCCGCGAGCTGAAACTCGCCAAGGACCCGGCGGCGAAGCTGCGGATGCTCAAATCCCGCACCATCAACACGATCGGTTTCGGCATGACGGGCCTGGTCCTGGTGATCGTGCTGATCACCAAGTTCGAGCAGGGCGCCTGGATCGCGCTGCTGGCCATGTTCATCCTGTTCCTGATCATGTGGAGCATCCGTGCGCACTACGACAACGTGGCCAAGGAACTGGCCGTGGATGAAGACTCCTCGCCCCGGGCCCTGCCGACCCGGGTGCACGCCGTGCTGCTGGTCTCGCACGTCCGCAAGCCCGTGCTCCGGGCGCTGGCTTACGCCCGCGCCTCCCGGCCGTCCCGGCTGGACGCCATCACGGTGGACATCAGCCCGGAGGAGACCGAACAGACCCTGGCGGACTGGGAGAAGCTTGAAATCCCGGTGCCGCTGACCGTGCTGGCCAGCCCGTTCCGCGAGACGGTCACGCCGATCATGGAATACATCAAGAACATGCGGCGCGACTCGCCGCGCGACCTGATCGTCGTCTACATCCCCGAGTACGTCGTCGGCAAGTGGTGGGAGCAGTTGGTCCACAACCAGACCGCGCTGCGGATCAAGACCCGGCTGCACTTCGAGCCCGGCGTCATGGTGGCAAGCGTCCCGTGGCAGCTGAAATCGTCCGAAGAAGCCAAGAAACTGCAGGATATCCAATGACCACCGACACCACGACGCCCGCCCGCACCGAACTTGTCGTCGACGTCGGCCCCGTCGCCCACGGCGGCCTCTGCGTTGCCCGGTACGAGGGTCGGGTGATCTTCGTCCGCCACGGCATTCCCGGCGAAAAGGTCCGGATCAGGCTCACGGACGACGGCGAGTCCGCCAAGTTCTGGCGCGCCGACGTCGTCGAGGTACTGGAGCCCTCCCCGGACCGGGTGGACCATTTCTGGCACACGGCCGACTCGCAGCGGTCCTGGTCCCACGGCCATCCGCCGGTCGGCGGCGCCGAGCTGGGCCACGTTACGCTGGAGCGCCAGCGCAGCCTCAAGTCCGAGGTCCTGGCCGAACAGCTGCGCCGGCTGGCCGGCGTCGACCTGCCCGTCACGGTCGAGGCCGTGGGGGAGGCCGCCGGCACCGGGGCGACTGGCCTCGGGTGGCGCACCCGCGCCGGGTTCGCCGTGACACCCGGAGGCAAGCTCGGCATGCACGCCTACCGCTCCGACGCAGTGTTCCCGGTCCGCGAGATGCCGCTGGCCGTCGAAGCCATCAACGCCTTGAAGCTCTGGGACATCGACCTGCAGGGGATTGAACGGATCGACGTCGCGGCGCCGGCCAACGGCTCCCGGCCGCTGGTACTCCTGGTCCCGGCCGCCGGAACCCGGGCCAAGCGGCTCAGCGCCGTCGTGGCCCAGCTGCCCGACGACGTGTCGGTGGCGCGGGTGGACCCGGCCACAGGCGAGGTGGCGCAGCTGCGCGGCCGGACCTGGGTGCAGGAGACCGCGGCCGGGCACGAGTACCGCGTCACCGGCGCCGGCTTCTGGCAAATCCACCGCGACGCGCCGGAGACCCTGGTGGGGGCAGTCACCGGCTTCCTGCACGAGGGCGGCTACCTCGCCGCCGGCTCCGTGGTCGCGGACCTGTACGCCGGCGCCGGGCTCTTCACCGCGCCGCTCGCCGACGCCGTCGGGGTCACCGGCTCGGTGCTGTCCGTGGAAGGCGCACCGGGCACCAGCCGGGATGCGCGCAAGAACCTGCACGGCGCGCCCCAGGTAGAGATCGTCCAGGGGAAGGTGGAGCGGGTGCTGCGGCAGAAGCCGCGCAACTTCGACGCCCTGGTCCTGGACCCGCCCCGGGCCGGCGCCGGCAAGGCCGTGGTGAACCAGCTGCTCGCGGCCGGTCCCCGGGCGATCGCCTATGTCTCCTGCGATCCGGCGTCCTTTGCCCGCGATGTGGGCTATTTCCAGCAGGCGGGCTGGGGACTCGCGGGCCTCCGCGCCTTCGACCTGTACCCGCACACCCACCACATGGAGACTGTGGCGTTACTGACTCCCCGGCCTTGATGCCACTAGGATGGCGGTAGTAGTCCGACGTCGCGCGGTAGCCACCCGGGTTTTTTCGACAGTGGTTTTCAGGAGCCGGTTTATCAGAAACCGGTTTTCAAGACTCGTGTCTTAGTTAGGCTGACCTAACTAGCAAGGGGTCTGCGGCGCGACAAAGATGAAACTGTTGCGAGAGGAGTCCTGCGATGAGCATTGTGGACAGCTTCGGTTCAAAAGGCAAACTTAATGTAGCCGGTACCGAATACGAAATTTTCCGGTTGAACTCCGTTGAAGGTGCAGAAAACCTTCCGTTCAGCCTCAAGGTATTGCTTGAAAACCTGTTGAGGACCGAGGACGGCGCCAACATCACGGCCGATCACGTCCGAGCACTGGCCGGTTGGGATCCCAACGCCGAGCCCGACACTGAAATCCAGTTCACGCCGGCGCGCGTGATCATGCAGGACTTCACTGGCGTGCCCTGCGTTGTCGACCTCGCCACCATGCGTGAGGCCGTGAAGGAACTCGGCGGCGACCCCAAGCGGGTCAACCCGCTGGCGCCGGCGGAAATGGTCATCGACCACTCCGTCCAGATCGACGCCTTCGGCAACTCCGGCGCACTGGAGCGCAATATGGAGATCGAGTACCAGCGCAATGGCGAGCGGTACCAGTTCCTGCGTTGGGGCCAGACCGCGTTCGACGACTTCAAGGTCGTCCCGCCGGGAACCGGCATCGTGCACCAGGTCAACATCGAGTACCTGGCCCGCACCGTGATGACCCGCGAGGTTGACGGCGCGCTTCGTGCCTACCCGGACACCTGCGTCGGCACCGACTCCCACACCACCATGGTCAACGGCCTGGGCGTGCTCGGCTGGGGCGTCGGCGGCATCGAAGCCGAGGCGGCCATGCTGGGCCAGCCCGTCTCCATGCTGATCCCGCGCGTGGTCGGTTTCAAGCTGACCGGCTCCATCCCGGCCGGCGCCACCGCCACCGACGTCGTGCTCACCATTACCGAGCAGCTGCGCCAGCACGGCGTGGTCGGCAAGTTCGTGGAGTTCTACGGCGAAGGCGTTGCGGCTGTGCCGCTGGCCAACCGCGCCACCATCGGCAACATGAGCCCCGAATTCGGTTCCACCGCCGCGATGTTCCCGATCGACGACGTCACCCTTGACTACCTGCGCCTCACCGGCCGGTCCGAAGAGAACGTGGCCCTCGTGGAGTCTTACGCGAAGGAACAGGGCCTCTGGCACGATCCCTCCCGCGAGATCAAGTTCTCCGAGTACCTCGAGCTGGACCTCTCCACGGTTGTCCCGTCGATCTCCGGCCCGAAGCGCCCGCAGGACCGCATCATCCTCACCGAGTCCAAGGCCCAGTTCCGCGAGGACCTGCGCAACTACGTGAAGGAAGACCTCGCCGACGGCAGCCTGGACGAAGCGATCGACGAAAGCTTCCCGGCGTCCGACTCGCCGTCGTTCACCGCCTCGGCGACCCACCTCACCGAGCAGGCGCCGCACGGGCACGGTCCGAAGTCCAACGGCCGTCCGTCCAAGACGGTGGCCGTCAAGACCGCCGACGGCCGCGAGTTCGAGCTGGACCACGGTGCGGTGTCGATCGCCTCGATCACCTCCTGCACCAACACGTCCAACCCGTCCGTGATGCTGGCAGCCGCACTGCTGGCCCGCAACGCCGTGGACAAGGGCCTCACCTCCAAGCCTTGGGTCAAGACCTCGGTGGCCCCCGGGTCCAAGGTCGTCACCGACTACTACAACAAGTCGGGCCTGACCCCGTACCTGGAGAAGCTCGGCTTCTACATCGTCGGCTACGGCTGCGCGACCTGCATCGGCAACTCCGGTCCGCTCGACGCCGAGATCTCCGAGGCCATCCAGGCCAACGACCTCTCCGTCACCGCCGTGCTCTCCGGTAACCGCAACTTCGAAGGCCGGATCAACCCGGACGTCAAGATGAACTACCTGGCTTCCCCGCCGTTGGTCATCGCATACGCCCTGGCCGGCACTATGGACTTCGACTTCGAAAACGACGCCCTGGGACAGGACGAGGCCGGCAACGACGTCTTCCTGAAGGACATCTGGCCGAACCCGGTCGAGGTCCAGCAGGTTATCGATTCCTCGATCGACAAGGGCATGTTCGCCCGCGGCTACGAAGGCGTCTTCGAGGGTGACGACCGCTGGAAGGCGCTCGACACCCCGGCCGGCGACACCTTCGCGTGGGACGAAAAGTCCACCTACGTGCGGAAGCCCCCGTACTTCGAGGGCATGCAGGCGCAGCCTGAGCCGGTCCAGGACATCACCGGGGCCCGCGTGCTGCTCAAGCTCGGCGATTCGGTCACCACCGACCACATCTCCCCGGCCGGTTCCTTCAAGTCGGACACCCCGGCCGGCCAGTACCTGCTGGCCAACGGCGTGGAGCGCAAGGACTTCAACTCCTACGGCTCGCGCCGTGGCAACCACGAGGTCATGATCCGCGGCACCTTCGCCAACATCCGGATCAAGAACCAGCTCCTCGACGGCGTTGAGGGCGGCTTCACCCGCGACTTCACCCAGGCCGACGGCCCGCAGGCCTACGTGTACGACGCCGCGCAGAACTACCAGGCTGCCGGCACCCCGCTGGTCGTCCTGGCCGGCAAGGAGTACGGCTCCGGCTCGTCCCGTGACTGGGCCGCCAAGGGCACCGCGCTCCTGGGGGTCAAGGCTGTTATCGCCGAGAGCTACGAGCGCATCCACCGCTCCAACCTGATCGGCATGGGCGTCCTGCCGCTGCAGTACCCGGCCGGCCAGAACGCCGCCAGCCTGGGCCTGACCGGCACGGAAACCTTCGCGGTTGAGGGCGTCACCGCCCTCAACGAAGGCACCACGCCGAAGACCCTCAAGGTCACCGCCACGGCCGAAGACGGCACCACCACCTCCTTCGATGCGGTCCTGCGCATCGATACCCCGGGTGAAGCCGACTACTACCGCAACGGCGGCATCCTGCAGTACGTGCTGCGCCAGATCTCCGCTAACTAGCGGCAGTCCGGCGCCACGCCGTGAAAGCCCCGGTCCGTCCCTGACGGACCGGGGCTTTCGCGTTCCGGCACCCGGCCCGGTCCCGAGGCGTTAGAGTTAAAAGGCATGTCTACTACCCGCAAGGAGGGGCCGTTGGGAATCTTGGAGACCATCCGGAATCCGCAGGACCTGAGCAAGTTGTCCCAGGCGCAGCTGGATCAGCTGGCAGCCGAGGTCAGGGAATTCCTGATCGGCAACGTTTCCCAGACGGGAGGACACCTCGGGCCGAACCTCGGCGTCGTGGAACTCACCATCGCGGTGCACCGGATCTTCGATTCCCCCCGCGACAGCATCGTCTTTGACACCGGCCACCAGTCCTACGTGCACAAGCTCCTCACCGGGCGCCAGGACTTCAGCACGCTGCGCCAGCAGGGCGGCCTGTCCGGCTACCCGGACCGGGCCGAATCCGAGCACGACATCGTCGAAAGCTCGCACGCGTCCTCCTCGCTGTCCTGGGCGGACGGCATCTCCCGTGCCCGGCAGCTGACCGGGGACGGCGACCGGTACGTGATCGCCGTCGTCGGTGACGGCGCCCTGACCGGCGGCATGGCCTGGGAAGCCATCAACAACATTGCCGCTGACAAGAAGCGCCGCGTCGTCATCGTGGTCAACGACAACGGACGCTCCTACGCCCCGACCGTGGGCGGCGTCGCCGACTACCTGGCCTCCCTTCGCCCCACCATCGACTCGCTCCGCGCCGCCCCGGCCTATGAGGGCGCCCTTGACTGGTGGAAGAAGCGGCTGCAGAGCGGCGGTCCGGTGGGCCAGTTCACCTACAAGAGCCTGCATGCCATGAAGAAGGGCATCAAGGACTGGTGGGCGCCGCAGGGCATGTTCGAGGACCTCGGCATGAAGTACATCGGCCCGGTGGACGGGCACAACCTGCAGGCCATGGAGCACGCACTGTCCACGGCCAAGAATTACGCCGGGCCCGTGATCGTCCACGCGATGACCGAGAAGGGCCACGGCTACGCCCCGGCCCGCGCGCACGAGGCGGACCAGTTCCACGCCGTCGGCATTATCGACCCGGAAACCGGCGAACCCACGGAAGCCGGGGGAGCCAAGTCCTGGACCTCGGTCTTTGCCGATGAGATTGCCGACATCGCCGACGAACGCAAGGACATCGTCGGGATCACCGGCGCCATGCTGATCCCGGTGGGGCTGCACAAGTTCGCCGCCCGCCACCCGGAACGCGTGTTCGACGTCGGCATCGCCGAACAGCACGCCCTCACCTCCGCCGCCGGCATGGCATTCGGCGGCCTCCACCCCGTGGTCGCGGTCTATGCGACCTTCCTGAACCGCGCCTTCGACCAGCTCCTGATGGACGTCGCCCTGCACAAGGCCGGCGTCACGGTGGTGCTGGACCGGGCCGGGGTCACCGGGCCCGACGGCGCCAGCCACCACGGCATGTGGGATATGGCGATGGTCCAGATCGTTCCCGGCCTGCACCTCGCCGCGCCGCGTGATGCCTCCCGGCTGCGCGAGGAACTGCGCGAGGCCGTCGCCGTCGAGGACGCCCCCACCGTCATCCGCTACTCCAAAGGCACCGTCGGCGCGGAGGTCGAAGCCCTCGAACGGCTCAGCGACGGCGTCGACGTGTTGGCCCGCCGCCCCGCGGGATCCACCGAAAACGACGTGCTGATTGTCAGCGTCGGCGCCATGTCCGAACTCGCGCTGGACGTCTCCAACCGGCTCGGCGCGCAGGGCATCAGCTCCACCGTGGTGGACCCGCGCTGGGTCCTGCCGGTGCCCAAATCCGTGATCGCCCTCGCCTCGCACCACCGGCTCGTGATCTGCATCGAGGACGGCGTCCGGGCCGGCGGCGTCGGCTCCCGGATCCGCCAGGAAATGCGCGCCGCCGGGGTGGATACCGCCCTCAACGAGGTGGGCCTGCCGGTGGAGTTCCTGGACCACGGGAGCCGCAGCCAGGTGCTGGAGCGGGTCGGGTTGACCGCCCAGCAGATCACGCACGACGTCGTCGCGCAGGTTCTCGGGACGAAGGTGCCGTTCGCGCGGCCGCTGCCCGGCCAGCAGCACCCCAGCACCGGCAGCCTGCCGATCCTGTGAGGGACCCGGCGTCGGACCAGTTTTATCAGGCCGTCAAGGCACAGCAATCACCCTTCGACGGCACTGACCGCGGACGGTTTACGAAGGGACATCCATGAGCGGAATTATCCGGGTCTACAAGCGCGACGAAGAAGGCACCCTGCACTTCCGGGAAGCCTGGATCGACGAGGAGTACCACGAGTTCGTGATGAACCACGGCGTCGTCGGGCACCAGAGCAAGACCGAGGAGACCGAGGCGGCCGACGCCGCCGCGGGTGAGGGGCTCATGGAGGCCTTCGCGGCGCAGTGCGCCGAGGACGGCTACGCGGAGATCCCGGACGAGGAGCAGTTCTGGGTGGTGGCGCAGTACGCGCTCAAGACCAAGGACGGCACCAGCCGCGACCGCTATCTCGAGGAAAAAGCCAAGGACGCCCTGATCAGCCACCTCGCCTGGCGTGGGCTGGGCGTGGTGGACCGCTCCGAGTTCTCCGACGCCAAGCTCAACATCTTCTGCCTCACGCCGGAGGTCAACAAGACCGTCAACGCGATCAAGGTCTGCATCCGGGGCGAGGATCTGGACTTCACCAAGCTGAGCATCGGAGCGGCGCCGTACAACGGGTCTGACTTCAAGCTCAAGCACTCGGCCAAACCGGCCAACAGCTTCACCCTCTAGGCGGCACCCGCCTGGAAGTCCATCTGTAAGGAGCCGGGCACGGCTCAACTCAGTTTTGGGGGCAAGCGATTGGAAGGTAACGCAATGACGCGGAAATCACCTCGACCAGGCAGCACTCCACTTCCGGCAGGACTCGCCGCACCGGCGCGCAAGTCCCTGGCGCACGCCGGAGTGGAGACCCTTGAGCATGTCCGGGAGTTGGGCCGCCGCCGGCTGGCCGGGATGCCGGGCGTCTGCCCGCGTACGCTCGCGCAGCTCCAGGACGCGATGGACGAGCACGGGCTGGAGCTGCCCGCGGGCTAAGCCCCGGGCACGGCCTCCTGACCGGGACCAGTCCGCAGCCGTTATAGGCTGAATCCCATGACTGAATACCGCCGCGTAGGAAATTCCGGACTGGCTGTCTCCGTTGTGGGGCTCGGCTGCAACAACCTGGGCCGGGCCAACACCGCCACTGAATCGCAGGAGGGCACCGACGCCGTCGTGCATGCCGCGCTGGACGCCGGCATCACCTTCTTCGACGTCGCCGACGCCTACGGCCGGGAGCCCGGGCTAAGCGAAACCATGCTGGGCAAGGCCCTCGGCTCGCGCCGCGGCGACGCCGTGATCGGCACCAAGTTCGGCATGGACATGCGCGGCGCCAACGGTACCGACTTCGGCGCGCGCGGTTCCCGGCACTACATCATCAAGTCGGCCGAGGCCTCGCTGCGGCGGCTCGGCACGGACTGGATCGACCTCTACCAGTTCCACACGCCGGATCCGCTGACGCCCATCGACGAGACCCTCGCAGCCCTCGATGAGCTCGTGACCAGCGGAAAGGTCCGCTACATCGGACACTCCAACCGTGCCGGCTGGCAGATCGCCGAGGCCGAATTCGTGGCGCGCAGCCGTGGCGGAGCCCGCTTCATCGCCAGCCAGAACCACTACAACCTGCTGGACCGCCGTGCCGAACTCGAGGTCACGCCGGCGGCAGAGGCGTACGGCCTGGGCGTGCTCCCGTACTTCCCGCTGGCCAACGGCCTGCTGACCGGCAAGTACTCGCAAGGCAAGGCCCCGGAAGGATCGCGGCTGAGCCACACCCGCACCAACCTCGTCCACGACGCCGACTGGAACCAGCTGGGGGCCTTTTCCGCCTTCGCCGCCGAACGGGATCTGACCGAAATCCAGGTGGCATTCTCCTGGCTCGCCGCCCAGCCCTCCGTCAGCAGCGTGATCGCCGGCGCAACCCTGCCCGAGCAGGTCCGGCAGAACGCCGAAGCCGCCGCCTGGGTCCCCACCGCCGCCGAACTGGCAGAGCTCGACGAGATCTTCCCGCGCACGCCGAAGGTCGCACTGTTCTGAGCCCGGAAATGCCAGGCGGCCCGGACGCCGAACACCTGATCCTGATGGACGTCGATACCGGGATCGACGACGCCCTGGCGATCGTGTACCTGCTGGCCCGGTCCGAGGTCCGGCTGCAGGCCATTACCTGCACGGCCGGCAACGTCGGTGCCCGCCAGGTGGCGCTCAACAGCCTGTCGCTGCTGGAACTCTGCGGGCGCGAGGGGATTGAGGTCGCCACCGGCGCCGAGGTGCCGCTGGAAATCCCGCTTGTCACCACCGAAGAGACCCACGGGCCGCAGGGGATCGGCTACGCCGAGCTGCCCGTGCCCGCCCAAGCCATTTCGACGCGTCACGCCGTGGACGTCTGGGTGGAGGAGGCGCGGGCGCATCCGGGGGAGATCACCGGCCTGATCACCGGTCCACTCACCAACTTCGCCCTGGCCCTGCGCCGCGAACCGGAACTGCCGCGGCTGCTCAAGGGCCTGGTCATCATGGGCGGCAGCTTCTACTACCAGGGCAACACGACGCCGACGGCGGAGTGGAACACCTCGGTGGACCCGCACGCCGCCAAGGAGGTCTACGCGGCCTACCGCGGGCTGCCCGAGGACAAACTCCCGGTGGTCTGCGCGCTGGAGACCACGGAACGGATCGAGATGCTGCCGGAGCACCTCCGGCGGCTCGGCGAGGCGGCCGGGGCTGCCGAACCCGAACTGGTGCTCCCGGACCAGCCCGAGGGCCAGCGCAGCCGTTCCGGCAGCCCCCTGGTGGCGTGCCTGTCCGACGCGATCCGCTTTTACATGGAGTTCCACCGGCTCTACGACCAGGGGTACGTCGCGCACATGCACGACGCGTTCGCCGCCTGCGCCGCCGTCGGACGCACACCGTTCGGCACGCGGCTGGCGACAGTCGACGTCGAGACGGAATCCCCGCTGCTGGTCGGCACCACGGTGGCCGACTACCGGGGCCTGTGGGGACTCCCGCCGAACGCCCGGATCGTCACCGGCAACGATCCCGGCCAGTGCTTTGACGAGCTCATTTCCTCCGTGGGCGCGCTGGCGCGGACACTGGGAACCCGTTAGCCGCGGTGGCATGGAAGCCGCCGGATCCCGTGCCGGGGCCGCTCGCCCGCGGCCTCGCCGGGGCGGCTAAGATGGTACCTGCGCCGAGGTGACATGAGGCGGTCTTTGCAAACTCCATCCGAAGGACTTTCCCCATGTCACAGCAGCCCCTGACTCTTCCCGATGCGGGTTCCACTGGCGCCGGCGCGGCCCCCGGCCGCCGCCGGCTGCTCGAAATCGCGGGCGCCGCGGCCATCGCCGCCACCTACGTCTTCCTCGTCCTCACCCAGCCGGTCGAGATCGCCAACGGACCGGCAAGCTTCTCCGCGCTGGTTGCCCTCGGCGGCTTCCTGCTTGGCGCGGTGCTCCTGCTCGTTGCCGTCCTCCCTGTCCTGCGCACCTCCACCCTGGTGCTGATGCCGGTGGCGATCGTGCTGAACGTGGTCCTCGGCCAGTTGATGGGCAGCACCGGCCTGCCGTTCTACCTGGACGCGATCGGAACGGTCCTGATCGCCGTCCTCGCCGGCCCGGCCGCCGGAGCAGCCACCGGAGTGCTCGGCAGCATCGTCTGGTCCTTCTTCAACCCCACCGTGCTGCCGTTCGCCGCCGGCGCGGCCCTGATCGGCTTCCTCGCCGGCCTGGCCGCCCGCGCAGGACTGTTCCGCCGCTTCTACTTCGCCCCCGTGGCAGGATTCCTCACCGGCATCCTGGCCGGCGTCGTGTCCGCCCCGATCGCCGCCTTTGTCTACGGCGGAACCGCGGGCCTGGGCACCGGCGCCATCGTCAGCGCCTTCCGTGCCATGGGCGACACACTGCTGGCCGCAATCACCAAGCAGGCCCTGATCTCGGACCCGATGGACAAAGCGATCGTCTTCACGATTGCAGCCCTGCTGGCCTACGCCCTGCCCCGGCGCACGACGTTCCAGTACGCCTTCGTCCGCCGCTTCCGGGTGCTCGCGGGTAAGGCCCCGTCGGACTCCGTAGCCTAGGACATGTCCCTGCACCCGCTGACGGCCCTGACCGCGGCCTGTTGCGCCGCGGTCGTGACGACGGCGGCCGGCAGTTGGCCGTTTTCCGTCGCCGTTGCACTGGCCGCCGCGCTGCTTGCCGCACGCGCCGGGGTGGCAGAGCGGGTGCTGACGGCTGCCGGAGTCATCCTGGCGCCGCTTTTCCTGTCCTTGCTGGTGCTGCACGGTCTGTTCTTCCCTGAGGGACACACCGTGCTGGCGCAATGGGGGCCGGCCCGGGTCACTGCCGAGGGGCTGGGCCTCGCCGTGGAGCTGGGCTCGCGGACCGCCGCGTGCGTGCTGCTGCTCCTATTCTTTTCCTTCACCGTCAGCGTCCCCGACCTGCTGAGCGCCCTGGCTGCGCGGCGGATCCCTCCGCAATTCAGCTTCGTGCTCGCCTCCACGCTCACCCTGGTCCCTGCCATGGCCGGACGGCTGGACCGGATCCGGCAGGCCCAGGAAGCCCGCGGCCTGGTGGTCGGCCGCGGGCTGCTGTCCCGGCTGGCTGCGGCCAGGCTGCAGGCGGTTCCGCTGGTCCTGGGGCTGGTGGAGGATGCCGGCGCCAGGGCGCAGGCTCTGGACGCGCGGGGTTTCGGCACGCCGGGACCGCGGACCAGTTACCGGCAGCTGCAGGACCCTCCGGCGCAGCGCATCTTCCGGGTTGCCGCGCTCCTGCTGGCCGCGGCGGCCGTGGTGCTGCGGCTGATCACTGCGTGGCCGACGGCGGTGCCCTCGTGACCGCGGCCGGCCGCGCACCAGTCGGGAAGCCCGCCAGGGCCGGGCAGGCCGAAGCTTCCGCCCTGCCCGCGGCTTCGGCCCGGATCCGCAGCTTCAGCTTCCACGGCGAGGCAGTCGAGGCGCTGCGGGATGTGCAGCTCTCCGTCCTGCCCGGAACCCTGACAGCCGTGCTGGGCGGCTCCGGCAGCGGCAAGAGCACCCTCGGCAAGCTCATCGCCGGCTGGCTCCGGGCCGGCCATTCCGGTGTCCTGCACGGCAGCCTGGCGTTGGGCGCGGATCTGCTGGAGTTTCATGGCGGCAGCGACGACCCCCGCATCAACCCCGCCGCCTGGTCCGGCCGGGTGGGTTACGTGCCCCAGGACGCCGGTGCCATGCTCTCCTCGGTGCGCTCCACGGTGGCGGAGGAACTGGCCTTCGGCCTGGAAAACTGGGGCGTTGCCCGGCTCGAGATGCTCCGGCAGGTGGCCCGCGTCGCCGAACAGACCGGCCTCTCCGGACTCATGGAGCGGGACCCGGCGGCGCTCTCCGGCGGCGAGCTGCGCCGGTTGGCCGTCGCCTGCGCGGTCATCGCCCGCCCCGACGTGCTGGTGCTCGATGAACCGCTGGCGTCCCTCGACGCCGCGGGGGCCAGCCAACTCCGGAACCTCGTGGCCGGATTGCTCGACGCCGGTACCGCCGTCGTGGTCCTGAGCCAGACGGCAGACGCGCTCGCCCACAGCGCCGGGCACTGGACCGTCCTGAACGGCGGCACGGCCGTCGCGGACGGCCCTCCTTCCGAACTGGAGAAGACCGCCTCACTCCGCGAGGCCGGCGTGGTGCTGGAAAACGGCGCCGCCGGGAGACCCGGAAACCCGCCCGGCCTCAGCCCCGCCGCCGCACCGGCCGCCGCCGCACCGGTCCTGGAACTGCGGGGACTTGGCTTCGGCTACGGGGCAGGCAAGGTCCGCCGGGGATCGGGAGGGAGGCCGGCCGGGGACCGGGCCGCGGCGGACCTGCTGCGGGACCTGGACCTGAGCGTCCGGGCGGGGGAGATCGTCGCCATCACCGGGCCCAACGGGACCGGAAAATCGACGCTGCTGCGCCACTTCAACGGACTGCTGCGGCCCCAGTCCGGGGACGTACTGGTCACGGGCAAGAGCATCGCCGGAATCCCGACCGGCCGCATCGCCACTTCCGTCGGCCTCCTGTTTCAACAGCCTCGCGACCAGCTCTTCGAACGGACGGTGTTGCGGGAGGTCAGCTTTGGACTGCGCCGGCTCGCCGGTCCAAATGATGCGGTGCGCCGGGCACACGAGGCGCTGGCCGCCGTCGGGCTCGCCGACGCCGCACAGGCGCACCCGGGGGAACTGCCGTCCTCGCAGCAGCGGCTGCTGGCCCTGGCCACGGTACTGGCGCGCCGGCCTGCGGTCATCGCGCTGGACGAGCCCACCGTGGGCCTGGACCGGCACGGCCTCGACCGGCTGCAGCAGGCCATCGCCGACGCGGCAGTCCGCGGAGCCGGCGTCGTCATGGTCACGCATGACCTCGCCTACGCCCGCGCCAATGCCCACCGCGTCCTCGCACTGGACGGCGGGAGCCTCCGGGAGATCTGACACGGGCTCTGACGCGGAGGCGCCGGTTACCGCCCGAGTGCCGCTTGGCCATGTATATTCCTTGGAGTTTTCCCGCACCCCGGCCGGGAGCCATGACCAGGAGGAACCGTTGACTAATCCAATAGCCCCGGAGATCGGAACGGTCTTCGTGCCGGTCAGCGACATCGCGAAGGCCCGGGACTGGTACTGCTCCCTGCTCGGTGTCCCGGCGGACGGCGAGATCCTCTTCGGGCATCTGTACGTGCTGCCGATGAAAGGGGCCGGGTTGGTCCTGGACAGCAAGATCTACTCCGCCGACGCCGTCTTCCGGGTCCCTGCGTTCCATTTCAACACCGCGGACATCCAGGCGGCCCACACCCAGTTGCAGGGCGCGGGCTCGGAGGTCGCGGAAATCCGTGACGGCCAGTGGTTCAACTTCAAGGATCCCGACGGCAATGTGTTGATGGTCTGCGAGTGCTAGCCGCACGGGTCTCCCAGCGGCAGTCAGGCTAATAAGCAAGCAAAAGCGCCGCCGTCCCTGCCTGTCGGCGGAACGGCGGCGCTGTCGCGTGTGGAACCGGGCCGCTAGGCGGCCGGTTCGGAGGCCACGCCCGGAGCCAGGAACTTCTTGCCATTGACCCGCTCGGACGCACCCACCCGGTCAAGGTACGGGGTGATGCCGCCCAGGAACATCGGCCAGCCAGCGCCGAGGATCATGCAGAGATCGATATCCTCCGGTCCTGCCACGACGCCTTCATCCAGCATCAGGCCGATTTCCTCCGCCAGGGCGTCCTGTGTGCGACGCAGCACTTCCGCGGCGGTCGACGGCGAATCGCCGAAGGTCATCAGGGCCAGGGTCTCGGCGGGGATGACCGGGGTGCCGGCCTTCACCGAGGCGGGATCCCAGATGGACTTGATGCCGTTGTCGATGAGCGCCTGCAGGTTCCGGGAGACCGTGAAGCGGTCGCCAAAGGCAGCGTGCAGGGATTCCTGGACGTGCTGCGCGACCGGCAGGCCCACCATGGCGCCGAGCGTGAACGGCGTCATGGGCAGGCCCATCGGGCGCAGCGCGTTGTCCGCCACCTCGGCCGGGGTTCCCTCGTCGAAGGCCGCGGTAACTTCGCCCATCAGCCGCAGCAGCAGCCGGTTGACCACGAACGCGGCGGCGTCTTTGACCAGCACCGCGGACTTCTTCAGGCCCTTGGCCAGTTCGAAGGCGGTGGCGAGCACGGCGTCGTCGGTCTTCGGTGCCCGCACGATCTCCAGCAGCGGCATCACGGCCACGGGGTTGAAGAAGTGGAAGCCGACCAGGCGTTCGGGGTTCTGCAGGTCCTCCGCCATCGCCGTGACGGAGAGCGAGGAGGTGTTGGTGGCAAGGATGCACTCCGGCGAGACAATGGCCTCAACTTCCTTGAACACCTGCTTCTTGACCCCGAGCTCCTCGAAGACGGCCTCGATCACGAAGTCGGCATCGGCGAACGCTTCCTTGGACACGGAGCCGCTGACCAGCGCCTTGGTCCGGTTGGCGGCGTCCGCGCTGATGCGCTTCTTCGCCAGCAGCTTGTCCACCTCGGCGTGCACGTAGTCCACGCCCTTGTCCACGCGCGCCTGGTCGATGTCCGTCATCACCACGGGCACCTTGAGCTGGCGAGCGAAGAGCAGCGCGAGTTGGCTGGCCATCAGGCCGGCGCCGACGACGCCGATCTTCGTGACCGGGCGGGCGAGCTTGCGGTCCGGGGCGCCGGCGGGGCGCTTGGAACGGCGCTGCACGAGGTCTAGGAAGGCGTACACCGTGGAGCGGAACTCGTCGGTCTGCATGAGGTCCGCGAGCGTCTGGCACTCCAGCTCCGCGGACTCGGCCTGCGTCATGGTGCGGTTGGCTTCCAGCACGTCCAGTACCTTGGCCGGGGCCGGGGAGGCGTTGGAGGTCTTGGCTTCCACAAACGCCCGGCCGGCGGCCACAGCGCCGGCCCAGCGTTCGGCGACCTCCGGTGCGGAGGGGTCGACGGCGTTGGCCCGCGCGGGTGCCTCGGCGCCGGCGATCACCCGGGCGGCCCAGGCGACGGACTGCTCCACGAAGTCAGCCGGCTCGAAGATCGCGTCCGCCACGCCCAATTCGTAGGCCTGCGGACCCGTCAGGGTGCGGTTGTTGCTCAGCGGGTTCTCGATCATGACCTTGACGGCGTTCTCGGGCCCGATCAGCCGCGGCAGGATGTAGACGCCGCCCCAGCCAGGGATCAGCCCGATAAAGGCCTCCGGCAATGCCAGCGCGCCGGCACCGGTGGAGACGGTGCGGTAGGTGGACTGCAGGGCGATTTCCAGCCCGCCGCCCAGGGCCAGGCCGTTGATGAACGCGAAGCTGGGCACGCCGAGGTTGGCCAGGGTGGCGTAGACGTCGTGGCCGAGCTGGGCCATCCACAGGCCCTGCTCGCGGCCGCTGACCGACTTGACCGTGGACAGGTCCGCGCCGGCCACCAGGAAGTACGGCTTGCCGGTCACGCCGACGCCGGCAATCTCACCGCGCGCGGCCCGGTCGCGCAGGCCTTCCAGCACGGTGCCGAGCTCGATCAGGGTGTTCGGGCCCAGCGTGGTGGGCTTCGAGTGGTCCAGGCCGTTGTCCAGCGTGACCAGGGCGAAGGTGCCCGGGCTCTTGCCGTTCACGGCGGGGAGCTGGATGTCCTGGACGTAGGAATGCGTGACCGTCTCGTTCGGAAACAGCTCGGCAAGCTTGTGGAAATCGGCGGCGCTCATGCTGCGGCTCCAGTCTTGGTGGTGTAGTCGGTGCCGTAGTCGGCGTGGTGCGGGTTCTCCCAGATGACCGTGGCCCCCATGCCAAGGCCGATGCACATGGTGGTCATGCCGAAGCGGACGCTGTGGTCCTCTTCGAACTGGCGGGCCAGCTGGTTCATCAGCCGGACGCCGGAGGAGGCGAGCGGGTGCCCGACGGCGATCGCGCCGCCGTAGCGGTTAACCCGGGGGTCGTCGTCGGCGATGCCGAAGTGGTCCAGGAAGCTGAGGACCTGCACGGCGAAGGCCTCGTTGATTTCGAACAGGCCGATGTCCTCGATGCCGAGCCCGGCGTTCTTGAGGGCCTTTTCGGTGGCCGGAACCGGTCCGATGCCCATGACTTCCGGTTCGACGCCGGCAAAGGCGTAGCTGACCAGGCGCATCTTGACCGGCAAGCCAAGTTCCTCGGCGGCGTCGGCAGAGGCCAGCAGCGCGGCGGTGGCCCCGTCGTTGAGGCCTGCGGCGTTGCCGGCAGTGACGCGGCCGTGGGCGCGGAACGGGGTCCGCAGTGCTGCGAGGTCCTCCACCGAGGTGCCCGGGCGCGGCGGCTCATCCACCGTGTTGACGGTCCAGCCCTGGCCGGGCTTCATGGTGGCTACGGGGACCAGATCCGGTTGGATCTGGTCCTTGGCGTAGGCGGCTGCCAGCTTGTCCTGGGAGGCCACGGCGTAGGCGTCTGTGCGCTCCTTGGTGATGGCGGGGAAGCGGTCGTGCAGGTTCTCCGCGGTGTTGCCCATGTTCAGGGCGGCGGGGTCCACGATCCGCTCGGACATGAAGCGGGGGTTGGGATCGGCACCGGCACCCATCGGGTGGTTGCCCATGTGCTCGACGCCGCCGGCAATGACGACGTCGTAGGCGCCGAAGCCAATGCCGCTGGCCGTGGTCGTCACGGCAGTCATGGCACCGGCGCACATCCGGTCGATAGCGAAGCCGGGAACGGTCCGCGGCAGCCCGGCCAGCAGGGCGGCGGTGCGGCCGATGGTGAGGCCCTGGTCACCGGTCTGCGTCGTGGCGGCAATGGCCACCTCGTCGATGCGCTCGGCCGGTAGGGCGGGGTTGCGGCGCATGAGTTCGCGAATGCATTTGACCACAAGGTCATCGGCGCGGGTTCCGGCGTAAATACCCTTCTCGCCGGCGCGCCCGAACGGGGTGCGGACGCCGTCCACAAAAACGACCTCGCGGACGGTCCTGCTGCTTCCGATTGTCGGCTTTGCGCTGCTGGCTTGGCTCACGTATTACTCCTCATTGAGACATGGGTGCCGGATCCCTGTCCCGGGCCGGTGGCTGGGGGACAAGAATGATCCTGGCGGCATCCCTAGCTATGTTACTCATGAGTAACTTAGCTGGCAAGGAGTGGCGGCCCGGCGTCAGGAAGCGGTGTCAGGAAGCGGCGTCGGAGGCTGTGCCGGCGGGAGCCGGGGCGGCCTTGGCTTCTTTCGGCGGCAGCGGCTGCGGGTTCAGGAACGCCTCGGCGATCAGCGGAGCCGTGAGCTCGATCTGCCACTGGCGGGCCCCAAGGTTCTGCAGTTCCTCGGCAATTCCCTCCTCGCTGATCTCCGCCGGCGGTCGCCAGGAGACCCGGCGCAGGTAGTCGGGGGTCAGCAGGTTTTCGACCGGCAGGTTCAGCTCCTCTGCCCGGGCCTGCAGTTTGGGCCGCGCCGTGGCGAGCCGCGCCGCGGCCTCCGGGTCCCGGTCGGCCCAGACGCGCGGAGGCGGGGGAGCGTTGGTGGGCAAGTGCAGCGGCGGGAGTTCCTCGAGGTTCCGGGCCGTGCTGATGCAGCGCAGCCAGCGCGGAGCCTCGCGCTGCGCGGCCCGGCCGTGGAAGCCCTTGGTTCCGAGCAGCTGCGGCACGGTGCTGGGCATCGCCTTGGCGGCGGCGACCAGGGAGGAATCGGGGATCAGCCGGCCCGGGGCGACGTCGCGCTTCTGCGCCAGCGAGTCGCGCTCCAGCCAGAGTTCGCGCACGGCGGCGAGCTGGCGGCGGTCCCGGATCTGGTGCAGCCCGGAGGTCTTGCGCCACGGGTCGACGCGCGGCGGGGCCTGGCCGGCTTCGAGGATCGCGGCGAATTCCTGCTCCGCGTACTCCAGTTTGCCGTCTGCGGTGAGGAGTTCGATCAGCTCCTCACGCAGTTCGGTGAGGACCTCGACGTCGAGCGCGGCGTAGCGCAGCCAGGGCTCAGGCAACGGCCGCGTGGACCAGTCGGCTGCGGAATGTTCCTTGGCCAGGCCGAAGCCCAGCAGCTGCTCGATCACCGCGGCAAGGCCAACCCTCGGCAGGCCTGCCAGCCGGGCGGCGAGCTCAGTGTCGAAGAGCTTGTCCGGCCACATGCCGAGTTCGGACAAGCAGGGGAGGTCCTGGCTGGCCGCGTGCAGGATCCACTCGACGCCGCGCAGGGCGTCATTGATGATGCTGAGGTCGCCGAAGGGTTCCGGATCGATCAGCCAGGTGCCGGCGCCTTCGCGGCGGATCTGGACAAGGAAGGCGCGCTGGCCGTAGCGGAATCCGGAGGCACGTTCGGCATCCACCCCCGCAGGGCCGTGGCCGGCGGCAAGGGCAGCGGCGCAGCGCTCCAGCCCTGCCCGGGTCTCGATAACGAGCGGGACGCCGTCACGGGGAGCGTCGAGGTCGATGACCTCGGGGACCAGGCTGTCAAAGCCCTCCACCGTGATGTGGGTTGCCGTGCCACCTGCCTCCGCTGTGCTGGCGGCCGGGGTGTTGGCGGCAGGGCCGGCTGCTGTGTTGGTGGCTGAGTCGGCGGCTGCGCCCGCGGTGGTGGTTTCCGGGTTATGAGGGGTCATGATGACTCCAGTTTACCGACATCACCGTTGTTCCCGGCCGACGCGGCGCCGCTCGGCGTCCCGTCATGGCGTCCGGGGCCGCCGCCGCGGCAGTGCGGAGACGCCGTCGGGCAGCGGCGGCAGGCCGGCAAAGGTGCAGACCATGTCCGACCACGCCTCAAGGTGCGCGGTGATGTCCCGGCCGGCCGGGGTCCAGGACGCACGGAGTTCTATGTCGATGGTGCCGGGCCGGTCGGCGAGTGTGCCGAAGCTTTCGGAGAGGACCCGGGTGGCCGTGCCGCCCGCCGAACGGTACTCGGCCTGGTGGTTCTCAAGCGCCTCCACGAGCCAGGTCCAAGCGACGGAGCCGAGCATTTCGTCGTTGCCCATGTCCGGCTCCAGCTGGGCCCGGATGTACGTGACAATCCGGAATTCGCCGTCCCAGACCGCGGAGCCGTCCGGGTCGTGCAGCAGGATGAAGCGGCCAGTGGCAAGTTCGACGTCGTCGCTTCCGGACGCAGGTGCCAGCGCGGCGGCCGCCGGGCCGTGGACCGCGCCGGATGCGCCGTCGCCGGGGACGACGACTTCCGCGCCGAGCGCCACCGCATAGGGAGCGAGTCGACCCGGAGCCGGGATCTCATCGAGGCGCAGCTCGCTGCGGCACCGTGCGTTTCGAAGCGTCCCCAGGGCGAAGAGAAAATCCGCCGGAACCTGGTCGAGTGGGTTCACAGTGAAAGATTATGCATGGGGCACGCCCCGGCCCGGCAGGCTCGCCGCCGGGCCGGGCCGGTCAGGCTGCTAGGCGTCCGCGAGCTCGCGCTTGATCGCGGCAACAAAGGAATCAACGTCTTCCTCGGTGGTGTCGAAGGAGCACATCCAACGGACCTCGCGGGCCGCCTCGTTCCAGTCGTAGAAGCGGAAGGACTTCCGCAACCGGTCTGCCACGCCGGCCGGCAGCACGGCGAAGACGCCGTTGGACTCCGTCTTCTGGCTCAGCTCGACGCCGGGGATCGACTCGACGCCGGCGCGCAGCCGGGCCGCCATCGCATTGGCGTGCGAAGCCGAACGCAGCCACAGGTCTCCTTCGAGCAGCGCGATGAACTGCGCGGACATGAACCGCATCTTCGAGGCAAGCTGCATGTTCATCTTGCGCAGGTAGATCAGGCCGTGGGCGGCCTCCGGGTTCAGGGCCACCACCACCTCGCCGAAGAGGAGCCCGTTCTTGGTGCCGCCGAAGGAGAGGATGTCCACGCCGGCGTCGCGGGTGAACGCGCGCAGCGGCACGCCCAGGTGGGCCGCGGCGTTGGCAAGCCGGGCGCCGTCCATGTGCAGCTTCATGCCCTTGGCGTGGACATGGTCCGCGATGGCACGGACTTCTTCGGGCGTGTAGCAAGTGCCCAGCTCGGTGGTCTGCGTGATCGAGACGGCCAGCGGCTGGGCGCGGTGCTCGTCGCCCCAGCCCCAGGCCTCCTGGTCGATCAGGGCAGGGGTCAGCTTGCCGTCCGGCGTCGGGACCTGGAGCAGCTTCATGCCGCCGATCCGCTCCGGCGCACCGTTCTCGTCCATATTGATGTGGGCGGTGGAGGCGCAAATGACGGCGCCCCAGCGGGGGAGCAGGGACTGGAGCGACAGGACGTTCGCGCCGGTGCCGTTGAAGACGGGGAAGCATTCGATGCCGGTGCCGAAGTGCTGTTCCATCAACTGCTGCAGCCGGGCCGTGTACTCGTCCTCGCCGTAGGACACCTGATGCCCCTCATTGGCCGCGGCCAGGGCGGCAAGCACCTCCGGGTGCACACCGGAGTAGTTGTCCGAGGCAAAACCACGGACGGAGGGGTCGTGCAGCCGCTCCATGGTGCGGGCCGGGGCAGTATCAACTGTGTTTGTTTCGACCGTGCTGGTCATCTCGTTACTCACACTTTCAGTCTAGAGGTGCAGGCTTACCGGCTAAGGGGCAGCCGCCGGCCGTTCAGTTCCGCGGCCGGGGTCCGGAAGAGCTCGACGACGGCCGCCGCCAGCTCCTCGACGTCGGTGTAGCCCGGGAACTTGCGCTCGGGGGCGGCGGCGCGCATGGCGGCGTCGACCAGGGCTTTCACCACGAAGACGACGGCGGCGCTTTGCTGTTCCACCGGCTCGACGTCGGTGCCCGGCTGGGCGGCGCCGGACTGGGCGCGGCGGAAGCCGTCGGCCACTGCCAGGGTCCACGCTTCCGCGGCGGCCTTGGCGGCCGCGTAGCTGGCGCCGCCCGCCGTCGGGCTGGCCACGGAAGTGGACGAAACAATGGCAAGCCGCCCGGTATCCGAGCTGGCCAGGTCGTCGTAGAAGGCCCGGCTGACGTTGCGGAGTGTGGTGACGGCGTTGCGTTCCAGGAAGTCCCAGTCCGCATCGCTCTGGTCGGTGATGCCCTTCGCGCCGCGCCAGCCGCCGACGAGGTGGATCACGCCGTCAATGCTTCCGGCCCCCTCCAGCAGATCCGCGTGGAGGCCGCGGACCGCTTCCGGGTCAGCGAGGTCGCAGGTCAGCGGCACCACGCCGTCGCCGGCGGCCGCGGCGGCCGCCTCGATCCGGGCGGCGTCGGACCCCACGGTAAAGACCGCGTGGCCGGCGCCCCGTAGGGCGCGGGCCACGGCGATCCCCGACGGGCTGCTGCCGCCGGCTACCAGGATGTTGAGGGTGCGGCCGCTCATCCGGCGTTCAGTGCAGCGTTGGAGCTGCCCGTGTCGGACGAACCGGTGATCCCGGCGGTCGATTCGATCACGGTCCGCATTTTCTTCTCCAGCGCCTCGTAGAACATGGAGAGCGGGAACTCGTCGTCGAGGACCTGGTCGGTCAGGCCGCGCGGCGGCCCGTCCAGCGGCAGGGCGTCCGGCCCCTTGGCCCAGACCGAGGCCGGGTTCGGCGTGACGGTGCCGGAGATCAGCTCGTAGGCTGCCAGCCAGTGGGCCATCTTGGGACGGTCGATCGAGCGCCAGTACAGTTCCTCGATCTTGGCGCCGAGTTCCACCACGACGTCGGCGGCCTCGTCCCAGTCGATGCTGAGCTTGCTGTCGGTCCAGTGCAGCACGTGGTGCTGGTGCATCCAGGCGAACAGCAGCTGGCCGCCGAGGCCGTCATAGTTGCGCACGCGGCTGCCGGTGATGGCGAAGCGGAAAATGCGGTCGAAGATGACGGCGTACTGGACCAGCTTGGCGTGCCTGCGGGCTTCCGGATCCGCTTCCTCGTCCTTTTCGATCTTCACGGATTCACGGAAGGCGGTGAGGTCGCAGCGGAGTTCCTCGAGTGAGTAAAGGAAGAACGGCATGCGCTGCTTGATCATGAACGGGTCGAAGGGCAGGTCCCCGCGCATGTGGGTGCGGTCGTGGATGAGGTCCCACATGACGAAGGTTGCCTGGGTCAGCTCCTGGTCCTCGAGCAGGCCGGCGGCGTCCTCGGGCAGCTGCAGGGAGGTAATGTCCGCGGCGGCGCGCAGCACGCGGCGGAAACGGGCGGCTTCACGGTCGGCGAAGATGGCGCCCCAGGTGAAGGTGGGGGTTTCGCGGACGGCCACGGTCTCGGGGAAGAGCACCGCGGAGTTGGTGTCGTAGCCGGGCGTGAAGTCGAGGAAACGGATCGGCACGAAGAGCTTGTTGGAGTACTCGCCCGCTTCCAGGCCGGCGATGAACTCGGGCCAGATGACCTCGATCAGCACGGCCTCGACCAGGCGGTTGCTGCTCCCGTTCTGGGTGTACATCGGGAAAACCACGAGGTGCTGGAGGCCGTTGACCCGGTGCTGCTGGGGCTGGAAGGCCTGCAGGGAGTCCAGGAAGTCGGGAACGCCGAAGCCGCCCTCGGCCCAGCGCTTGAAGTCGACCGCAAGCAGTTCCAGGTACCGCGCATCATGCGGGAAAGCCGGGGCCAGCGCCGCGACCGCCTCCGTGATGGTGGCGACGAGCCCGGCCGCGGCCTCGTGGTCGGCGGCATCCGGCACCGATCCGTCCTGGATCTGGAGGGCCTGCAGGGCGGTGGCGGCGGCCTTGAGCCGCTGCCATTCCGGGGAGCTGGCAGTGATCGGGGCAGGGGCGGTGAGGGCGGTCATCGTCATCGTCAGGCGCCTTTCTGATTGCTGGAAACGTCTACGGCGAGCGTAGCAAGCAATCAGTAGCTCTAACCCAAAAAGCCATCGAGCATAAGGAAGTCTGAGGCATCGGGGCCGCCGGAGCCGTCCCAGCTCCAGCCGCAGCAGGGCTGGTCAGGCGTCGGTGCCGGAGGCGGCATCCGGGGCCGGGACCAGCTTCAGGGAGACCGAGTTGATGCAGTAGCGCTGGTCCGTGGGCGTGCCGTAGCCCTCGCCCTCGAACACGTGGCCAAGGTGCGAGTCGCAGGCCGCGCAGCGGACCTCGATCCGTTCCATTCCCAGGGTCCGGTCGTGGATGTAGCGCACCGTGCCGTCGGCCAGCGGAGCCCAGAAGGACGGCCAGCCGCAGTGTGAATCGAACTTCTCACGGCTGGTGAAGAGCTCGGTGCCGCATGCCCGGCACTGGTACACGCCGGCGGTGTGGGTGTCCCAGTACTCGCCGGTGTAGGGGCGCTCCGTCCCGGCCTGGCGGAGGACACGGTATTCCTCGGGGGAAAGTTCCTCGCGCCACTGCTGCTCGGTCTTCTCCACCGGCAGCTTGCCGGCCGCCGGTCCCGCGTTCGTGCCGGCGGGACCGGCTTCATTGCCGGCGTCGCTTCCGGCGGGGGAGGAGACGGGCGCGACTTTTGGCTTGTTGCTGAAGATGCTCATGACGTGAACAACGCTCAGGAGTCGCCGATAAATCCCGATCCTGCATACAGATGCAGCACCGGAAGGCCCAGTTTGTCCTGCGCCTGGTTGGCCCAGTCGGTGTGGAAGGTGTCCGCGACGGCGTGCGGCCGGGTGATCACCACGGCCTGTCCGGCGTTGAGCTCCTTGACCTTGGCGACCAAGGCGTCCACGGCCCGGCCTTCGACGATTTCGCCGGTCACGCCGCCGCCGATTCCACCCAGTGCCGCGAGCGAGGCGGCGAGCGTTTCGGCCGCCGCAGTCCGTTCCGCGGCCGGATCGGGGTGCTTGGCAGTCAGTTCCCGGAATGCCTTGGCGATCTCCAGCAGGGAGAGGTTCTCCAGGAAGTCCACCAGCAAGTGGCGCTCCGTGTTCGCCGGGACCAGGACCACAAGCGGCGAGTCGCCGTCGGCCACAAGGGTTTCGATGTTGACGCGGTCGTCCGCGCCGAGGGGTTCTTCTGTCAGGATGACGATTGGGTCGCTCATGCCCCCAGCCTAGCCGTATTGTGCCGGGACGGGCCCCGTAGGGATGGCGGTACTGGTGCGCCGGATGCCGGGGTTGGCCGGGAGTTCGGTAAGAATGGTGCCATGGCATCAACCCCTCGCCTCGCCCCGCCCACGTCCCGGACCCTGCTGGCCCGATCGGGCCCCCGCGTCCAGTCTGTGGGGAGGCGTGGAACGGGAGCGCTGGACGCCGGAATGCTGGAAGCCGGAGCCGCCGGGAACGCGAAGTGGGCGGTGGGAGGCATCATCGGCGGAAGCGCCGCGGCTGGGCTGCTCGCTGCCGGTTCCTCGGCGCTGGCACTGTACTTCGCCCGGCGCGTCATCACGCCGGTCCTGGTCCGCGAAGAGGACCAGGAAGTGCTGGCCGTGATCCGCGACGGCCGTGGACTGCAGGTCATCCTCAAGGCAACCCCCGATTCCACCGTGGAAGGCGTCTACGGTTTCTTCTTCGACGGCGGCCGCGGCCACGCCCGCCTGGGCCGGATCCTGTCCTATTCGCCGGCGGAGCAGACGGTGCTGCGCGAAGTCGAGGCGGTCTACAGCGGCGACCTGACGACGGCGCGTCGCGGCTATTGGAGCGGCGCCGTCCATCCGGATCCCGCAGCCGTCGGGTTGCCGTTTGAAGAAGTACAGATCGAGGTCGACGGCGGGACGGCTCCGGCGTGGCTGGTCCCGGCCGCCCCCGGCGCCGGGGCGCCGTCGTCGGACACCTGGGCGATCATGGTGCACGGGCGTGGCGCCTCGAGGCTGGAGGGCCTGCGGGCCATCCGGGTGGCCCGGGAGCTGGGTCTGTCCAGCCTGCTGATCTCCTACCGCAACGACGGACTGGCACCTTCGGCCGCGGACGGCCGCTACGGCCTGGGCTCCACCGAGTGGCGCGACGTCGAGGCCGCGATTGGCTACGCGCTGGAGCACGGCGCGCATGAGGTGGTGCTCTTCGGCTGGTCGATGGGCGGCGCCATCTGCCTGCAGACCGCCGACTTGTCCCGCTACCACCATCTGATCCGGGCCATGGTGCTGGATGCGCCGGTCATCAACTGGGTGGACGTGCTGGCCCACCATGCCGAGCTGAACCGGATCCCGTCCGTCGTCGGGCGCTATGGGCAGCTGATGATGAGCCACCCGCTGGGCCGCCGGCTGACCGGGCTGGCCGCGCCGGTGGACCTCAAGGCAATGGACTGGGTGTCCCGTGCGGTGGAGCTCCGGACGCCCACGCTGGTCCTGCACTCGGTTGACGACGAGTACGTTCCTTACGGCCCCTCGGCGGTCCTGGCCGAGAAGAACCCGGACATGGTGACCTTCGAAGCCTTCAACACGGCCCGGCACACCAAGGAATGGAACGTCGATCCGGAACGCTGGGAGTCCTTGGTCACGGCGTGGCTCCGCCAGCAGCTCGCGCCCCGGCCGACACCCGCGATCTAACGCCGCCGCCAGAACGCGAACGGGCGAGCACGGACCTAGCGGGTGGAGGTGCCGATCCGGGCGGTGGTCGCAGCGGTCAACCGGACCAAGTCCGCCGGGCTGAGCTCCAGATCCAGGCCACGGCGGCCGCCGGACACCAGGATTGTCTCCAGACCCAACGCACTCTCGTCCACCACGGTGGGGGAGGCCTGGCGCTGACCCAGCGGTGAGATGCCGCCCAGCACATAGCCGGTGCGCCGCTCCGCCGTCGCGGGGTCCGCCATGGCCGCCTTCTTGCCGCCCAGCGCGGCGGCCATCGCTTTGAGGTCCAGGTTTCCGCTGACCGGCACGACGCCTACGGCGAGGCGCCCGTCGACGTCGACCATCAGGGTCTTGAACACCCGGGCGGGGTCCACGCCGAGCACCTCCGCGGCTTCAAGACCGTAGCTGGCAGCGGCGGGGTCATGGCTGTAGGGGTGCGCAACGAAGGAAACCCCGGCCGCCGCGAGGGCCGCGGTGGCAGGGGTTCCCTGGGATGCCTGTTTGCGGGCCATGGGACAGGCTCAGCCCTGCTGCGGCAGGTCCGCGACTTTACGCTTGATCCGGCCGAGCATCGCCGTCATCCCGCGCATCCGCAGGGGAGTGATGGCCCGGGTAAGGCCCAGGAGTTCGGGCATGTCGTCCGGTACGGCCAGGATCTCGGCCGGGCTGAGCCCGTCGAGGCCCTCGTGCAGCACGCCGGCGAAGCCGCGCGTCGTGGGCGCTTCCGGCGGGGCCTTGAAGAACAAACGCACGTGCTCGGGCGCGCCGGCGGACCCGTCGCCGGCTTCCGTCTCAATTGTCAGGAACAGCGGCGACTGGCATTCCACCACCTGTTCCATCAGCTCCGGGTGGTCCTGCAGGCGCGCCGGGGGATCTGGCAGTTCGCGCGAAAACTCAAGCAGCAGCTGGAGCCGCTCGGCTTCTTCGAGGGCTTGGAAGTCGTCAACAATTTCCGCGAGTGCGGCCGGGAGGGCAGAAGTATTCATCACTCCCAGCTTACGCACGGGCGGCGATTGTGTCCCGGTCGGACCGCCGACTGGCGGCTAGGACCCGGCCGGGACGGTGCCGCGGTCCGCGCCCTTGACGATGGGGACTCGCACGGCGTTGCCCCATTCGGTCCAGGACCCGTCGTAGTTGCGGACGTTGTCGAAGCCCAGCAGGTACTTGAGCGCGAACCAGGTGTGGCTGGACCGTTCGCCGATCCGGCAGTAGGCCACGACGTCGTCGCCTTCCTTAAGCCCGGCTTCGTCCAGGTAGAGCGCCTCCAGCTCGGGGCGGCTGCGGTAGGTGCCGTCCTCCGCCGCGGCGCGGGCCCAAGGGATGGATGCCGCGGTGGGGATGTGGCCCCCGCGCAGGGCGCCCTCTTCCGGGTAGGCCGGCATGTGCGTGCGCTGGCCGGTGTACTCCTCGGCCGAGCGGACGTCGATCAGCGGCTTGCCGAAGTGCGCCAGGACGTCATCCTTGAAGGCACGGATCGGCGCGTCGTTGCGCTCGACCACGGGGTAGTCGCCGGCTGCGGGCACCGTCCGGTCCGTGGTCATCGGGCGGCCCTCGGCGATCCACTTGTCGCGGCCGCCGTCGAGCAGCCGAACGTCCTCATGGCCGAAGAGGGTGAAGACCCAGAGCGCGTAGGCGGCCCACCAGTTGGACTTGTCGCCGTAGATCACCACGGTGCTGTCCCGGGAGATCCCCTTTGCGGCAGCCAGGGCGGCAAAAGCTGCACCGTCCACGTAATCCCGGGTGACTTCGTCATTCAGGTCGGTGTGCCAGTCGATCTTGACAGCGCCCGGGATGTGGCCGGTTTCGTACAGCAGCACGTCCTCGTCCGACTCGACGACCACCAGCTTGCCGCCGTCGAGCGCACCCGCGTCAATAGCCGCCGCGAGCCACTCGGTGGAAACCAGGCGTTCGGGGTGTGCGTAGGCGGCGAATTTGTCGTTCTGCTCAACGGGGTAGGGCATGGAGCTGGCCTTTCACTGGGCGTTAGGGAGGCCGGAACAGGGCTGGTGCGCGGCGCCGGGCCTGCTACCACCCTAGCCACGCACCGGCGGGATTGCTCCTCCGGCAACATACTCGGAAATATGGCCTTGATCACCTCCGTTCCGGCGCCCGGAAGGGAAAGAGGCCTTTGCCGGTATTCTTTCTGGGGACACGAGACCAGCAGAACGGACCACCTTGGTACAGATCGAACAGCTTGCCGCCAGAACCCCCGCGGTTTCCGTGGATGAACTCCTCAACGGGTTTTATCCCTCTCCGCGCTTCGGTGAGGTGTCCTTCGCCAGCTACCGGCCGGACCCGGCCCAGCCCAGCCAGGCACACGCGGTCCACGCCCTGCAAAACTTTGCCGCCGGCGTCGGCTCCCGGGACGGCGACGGACTGTTCAAGCGGCTCTTCGGCAAGAAGGACACCTCGAGGGCGGGCATCTACCTCGACGGCGGCTTCGGCGTCGGCAAGACCCACCTGCTCGCCTCGCTGTGGCACGCGGCCCCGGGGCCTAAGGCGTTCGGCACCTTCGTCGAATACACGAACCTGGTGGGGGCACTGTCCTTCCGTAAGACGGTGGAGGCGCTCAGCCACTACAAGCTGGTCTGCATCGACGAGTTCGAACTCGACGACCCGGGCGACACGGTCCTGATGTCCCGATTGATGCGCGAACTCGCCGACGCCGGCGTCAAGCTCGCAGCGACGTCCAACACGCTGCCCGGTTCCCTCGGCGACGGCCGCTTCGCCGCAGTCGACTTCGCCCGCGAGATCCAGGTTCTCGCGGACCAGTTCGACGTCGTCCGGATCGACGGCGAGGATTACCGCCACCGCGGCCTGCCGAAGGCGCCCGCGCCGCTGCGCAACGACGAGCTCACCCACCACATGCAGGCGGAATTCGACGGCCAGACGGTGGCCAAGGATGAGTTCAGCACCCTGATCAACCACCTGGCCGGCGTGCACCCGAGCCGCTACCGGCAGTTGATCGACGGGATCGACGGCGTGGTGTGGCGCAACGTCGAAACCATCACCGAGCAGGCCGTGGCGTTGCGCTTCGTTGTCCTCGCGGACCGGCTGTACGACAAGGACGTGCCGATCCTGGCCAGCGGCGTGCCGTTCGACCAGCTCTTCACCGAGGAAATGATGACCGGCGGGTACATGAAGAAGTACTTCCGTGCTGTGTCCCGCCTCACCGCCCTGGCCCGTGAGGGCCAGAACCACGAGCCCTCCTAGCGTCCCGGGCGCGATGGGCTGGCGCCGCGTGGGTCCTTAAACGACGAAGGTGCCGGCGCCGCCTCTCGGCGGGACCGGCACCTCGCTGACGTACCTGGGTCAGAGGCCCTGCTGCCGGGGTTCCCCGGCGACTGGGGGCACTTCCGCGACGTGCGGCTCTGCGGCGGGGGCCGTTGCCGGCCGGCCGTTCGCATTGTCGACGTAATCGGAGGCGCCACGCTGGACGGTATCGACCTTGTCGGCGTACTTTCCGCCGGTCTTCGAATCGACGAAATCACCCGCCTTTTCGATGCCGTCCTTGATGGCCTGCTCGTTGCCACCAATCAGATGCTGAGCCTTGCCCTTAAGATCGTCAATTAAACCCACGGGCACCTCCCTTCAGTCGCGGAGCCAGATCGCTCCTAGCGCTTCCGATCCTAACCGGCGCCCGTGGGCGTGCCAAGGGTGTACGCCCAGAGGAGAAAGACTCTGTGCCGAGGCAGGGGAGCGGGTACGAAAAAAGCAGCTCCAGGGGAGCTGCTTTGATGGTGGGCGATACTGGGATCGAACCAGTGACCTCTTCCGTGTCAGGGAAGCGCGCTACCGCTGCGCCAATCGCCCGCAACCGGAAGGATCCGGAGTGGAGTTGTGTGAATCTAATGAAACAACAGAGCGGACGACGAGATTCGAACTCGCGACATCCACCTTGGCAAGGTGGTGCTCTACCAGCTGAGCTACGTCCGCATTTTTAGTCCGTTCCGGCTGGGCCGGTGGTACTGGATCAAGCAAGTTGCCTTGCTTTGGTGGGCGATACTGGGATCGAACCAGTGACCTCTTCCGTGTCAGGGAAGCGCGCTACCGCTGCGCCAATCGCCCCTTTCGTATCCGGCCGGAACCGGAAACCAGGGTTTTCACCGAGGTGGGTACGGGATTCGAACCCGTGTATACGGCTTTGCAGGCCGCTGCCTCGCCTCTCGGCCAACCCACCGTGTAGACACGATTCCTAAGAACCATCTCCGTGACAGTGTCCTGCGAGCGGACGACGAGATTCGAACTCGCGACATCCACCTTGGCAAGGTGGTGCTCTACCAGCTGAGCTACGTCCGCATTGTTGCCTGCGATTCCGTGCCGTATTCGGCATTTCCTCGCGTTCCAACGAGTAAGAACTCTATAGGAGGTTCAGGGAATCTACAAATCGCACGCCGCCCCGTGGCATCTCATACCCTCCCTTCCCTGCAATCTAGGGGATTTTTCTAATTACAGGGGTGTAATTAGAGCCTGACTTGGTGGCGCGCGGGCCCGGGGCCGACAGTGTGGAGTGGCAATTGCCTGGTGCGGTCCCGGGCGGTAGTGCCGGGCGCAGTTCTATGGACCCCTAGCGGAGATGACCTCACGATTCACCAATGGTGGCCGCTATGTTGCCTCGGATTGCGGCCATCTTCGTCAAATGGGCGGGGTCCGGGTCGGCGCCGACGCGTCCCCGGCGCCGTCGCTTCACCAAGATTGGCCGCTGAATGTCTCGGAAAGCGGCCATCTTCGTCCAGCGGCGCAGCTTGGCCCGGCTGCGACCTGCCCTCCGCGGCGTCGTTGGGCCGATTCGCCAAAGATGGCCGCTAAGTTGCCCGGAATACGGCCATTTTCGTCAGATTCGCGAACGTGGGCTGGCTCCGACCTGGCCGCCGCGCCGCGCCCCACCGATTCGCCAATGATGGCCGCTAAAGGAACCCTGAAGCGGCCATATTCGTCAGATGGGCATGATGTCGTCCGGCAGTGGGCCAGCCCGGCACCGAGCTGGCTCCGTCGCTGCATTCGTTCGCCAATAGTGGCCGCTAAGTGGCTCGGAAAGCGGCCATCTTCGTCCAACGGTGGAGCGTGGGCCGGTTCGGACCTGCTCTCCGCGCCGTCGTCGGGCCGATTCGCCAAAGATGGCCGCTAAAGGAACCCTGAAGCGGCCATCTTCGTCAGATGGGCATGAAGTCGGCCGGCAGTGGGCCAGCCCGGCTGCGACCTGCCCCCCGCGCCGCAGGCTGCATCCGTTCGCCCAAGATGGCCGCTACGTGGCCCCCTGAACCGGCCATCTTCGTCCAACGGGCCCAGCGAGGCAGGTCCCAGACAAGGCAGAGCCGACGTCAAACGCGCCGATTTCTCTATTCCGCGAGGGTGGGCTAGCATTCAATGGCACCGGGGCGATTGGCGCAGTGGTAGCGCGCTTCGTTCACACCGAAGAGGTCACTGGTTCGAACCCAGTATCGCCCACCTGGAAAATGGTCCGTTCCGCTCACAGAGCGGGGCGGGCCATTTTGTTTTCCTACAGCGTCCGACCCCTGTGAAAGAGTCTTTCTATGACCGCCCCGCTTCTCGCCCACGCCACCGAATACGGCCGAATGTACGCCCGTTCCACGTCCGCTCAGTTCTCTGTGCCGTCCATCACCACCGTGATCGGCCAGCAGCCCCATGGCTTGGACGGCTGGTTCGGTTACATGGGCGCAAGCAGCCTCGCCGCGGATCCCTCGCTTCCGGCGATTCTGGGCAGCCCGGCCAAGGTGCGGCAGGCGGTAAGCCGGGCGGCCAAGGCGGCCGAAATGCACCGGGACGACGCGGCCAAGCGTGGCGACCGCGTGCACAACTACTGCGAACAGGTGGCCCTGCGGGCGCTCGGCCGTCCGCACCAGATGAAGGAAACCCGTGAGGCCCTCGCGGCCAACGGCGAAGAAGCCTTCGCCGCCCGCTTCGACGAGTGGTGGGAGCTCTTCCAGGTTGAGCCGATCGCCCCGGAAATCACCGTCTGGAACAAGACCGTTGGCTATGCCGGCACCCTGGACCTGGTGGCCAAAATCAACGGCCGCACCTGCCTGATCGACTACAAGACAAAGGGAACCAGCCGCGACGGCACGGTCAAGCCGCTTGATGACAAGGTCGTCATGCAGCTGGTGGCCGGTATGAAGGCGGAGGAAAGCCTTGTTGATCCGGTGGCAGGGGAGTGGGAAGCGTGGCAGCACGGAGATTCCCCGATCCTCCTTGCGGTGGCCATAGGCGAAACCGAGGTGCGGCCGCAACGGGCGAACCCCGAGGTTCTCAAGCACCACTGGTGGAAGTTCTGCGCGCTGCGCCGCGTCTGGGAGATGTCGGCCGACACCTCTGCCGCCGGAGCAGCCCTGCTGCCAATTGCACCGCCGGTGGCCCGCTGACCCGGAAACCCGTGGCTGCCACTAAACTGGACAGGATCCCAAAGCAGCCCACCGTGAGGACAGATTGCCCATGGCCATTTTGAATATCCGCATCATTGGCGACCCGGTGCTGCGCACAGTTGCCGACCCGGTGACGGAGTTCGGGCCTGAGCTGGAAAAGCTAGTTGCCGACATGACCGAAACCATGGAGGACGTGGAAGGCGCCGGACTGGCCGCACCGCAGGTAGGCATCAGCCAGCGGGTCTTCACCTACCGTATCCGTGGAGTCGAGGGCCACGTCATTAACCCGGTGCTGGAGAACAGCGACGACTTCCAGCCGGACGAGGTGGAGGGCTGCCTCTCCATTCCAGGACTCGGCTTCCCGGTCCGCCGGCACCGTGCCACGCGCGTCACCGGCGTCGACGTTCACGGCAACCCGGTGGTGCTGGAAGGCGAAGGCATGCTCGCCCGGGTCTTCCAGCACGAGACCGACCACCTCGACGGCGTTCTCTTCACCGACCGGCTCGAGGGCGAGGACCGCAAGGCGGCCTTGCGCGCCATCCGCAACGCGAACTACGACTCCATCACGGAGCAGACGACGTCGAAGCGGGCCAAGACTGTCGGCTCGAGCTTTGGCGCGGGTTCCGCCTTCGGACCCGGCCAGTGAGGGTCCTCTTCGCGGGCACGCCGGCCGTCGCCGTCCCCTCGCTGGACGCCCTCGTCGCAGCCGGCTTCGACGTCGTCGCCGTGCTGACCAGACCGGACGCGCCGCTGGGGCGCAAGCGCGTGCTGACTCCCTCGCCGGTCGCGGCCCGTGCCGCGGAGCTCGGCATTGAGGTAATCCACGCGTCCCGGGTGGACGCTGCGGTAACGGCGAGGATTGCCGCCGCCGCGCCCGACGTCGCCGCGATCGTGGCCTACGGCGGACTAATTCCCCGGGCCGCGCTGGACATTCCCCGGCACGGCTGGATAAACCTGCACTTTTCGCTCCTGCCGGCCTGGCGCGGGGCGGCGCCCGTGCAGCGGGCGCTCATTGCCGGGGACGACATCACCGGCGCCGTCACCTTCCGGCTCGAAGAGGGCCTGGACACCGGACCGGTGTTCGGCACCCTGACCGAAGCGGTGGGGCCCGCGGACACGGCGGGAGAGCTGCTGGAACGCCTCTCGCACAGCGGCGCAGTGCTGCTGACCCAGACCCTCTCCGCCGTCGACGCCGGCAAGGCCGCCGCCGTGCCGCAACAGGGCGACGTCAGCCTGGCCCCGAAGCTCACGCTCGACGACGGCCGGCTCGACTGGCAGCAGCCGGCCCTCGCGATCGGACGGCGCGCCCGCGGAGTGACGCCGGAACCGGGGGCCTGGACGACGCTGGACGCCCAGCGCGTCAAGCTTGAACCGGTGTTGCTCCGGCCCGGGGCCGCGGCGCTGCGCCCGGGGCACCTGGCGCTGGACGGGAAAGCCGTCCTGGTCGGGACCGGCTCGCACCCCGTGGAGCTCACCCGGGTCCAGCCCGCAGGCAAGAAAATGATGACCGCCGCCGATTGGGCGCGCGGACAGGCAACACTGGAAAGCGTGGTCTTCGAATGAGCGAATCCGGATCCAACGGCAGTGGCCGGGCCCGGGGCCCCCGATCCGGCGGACAGCCAGGCGGCGGACAGTCAGGCAACGGACGGTCGGCCGGCGGACGCGGCGGCCAGGGCCCCCGGGGAGGCGTACGGCGGGACGCGCAAGGACGCGAACGCAACCGCGGTACGCAGCGCAGCTTCACCGAGAACGCTCCCTCCCAGCGCACCCGGCGCGCCGACCCGGCGCGGCTGGTCGCCTTCGAGGTGCTGCGTGCGGTGGCCGCCGAGGACGCCTATGCGAACCTCGTGCTGCCGGCCCGGATCCGGCACCACGGCCTGGACAAGCGCGACGCCGGCTTCGCCACAGAGCTCAGCTACGGCGCGCTCCGCGGCCAGGGCACCTACGATGCGATCCTGGCCCGCTGCGTTGACCGTCCGCTGGACCAGCTGGACCCCGCCATCCTCGATGCGCTGCGGATCGGCGCGCACCAACTCCTTGCCATGCGCGTCCCGGCCCACGCCGCCCTCGACTCGACCGTGGGCCTGGCCCGCGCCGTGATCGGCGCCGGCCCGTCCGGCCTGGTCAACGCCGTGCTCCGCAAGGTCTCCGCGCACACACTCGACGAGTGGCTGGAGCTGCTGCTCCGCGACGAGCAGGACGAGACCAAGGTGGCCTCCGTCCGCTATGCCCACCCGGAGTGGATCGTGCGGGCGTTCCGGCAGTCGCTCGTGGCGCACGGACGCCCGGTCACGGAAATCAACGACCTGCTGGAAGCAGACAACGCCGCGCCCGTGGTGAACCTCGTGGCACTGCCCGGCCTTGGCAGCCTGGACGAGGCGCTGGAAAGTGGTGCCACCCCGGGCGAGCTGGTGGAAGGTTCGGCGCTCTCCAGCGGCGGCGACCTGGGCCGGCTCGCCTCGGTGCGGGACGGCAGCACCCGGGTCCAGGACGTCGGCTCCCAGCTGGTGGCCCGTGCCCTGGCGTCGGTGGACTTGGCCGGCACCGAAACCGGCACCGAAACCACCGAAACGGGCGCCGCTGAAACCGCCGAAGCCGCCAACGGACAGGCCGGCGGCGAACGCTGGCTTGACCTCTGCGCCGGCCCCGGAGGCAAGGCCGCCCTGCTCGGCGCCCTCGCCCGCCAGCACGGCGCCACCCTGCTCGCGAATGAGCCGGCGCCGCACCGCGCGAAGCTCGTCCGGCAGGCCCTGGCCGCCGTCCCGCACGAGGTCTGGCATGTGCGCACCGGCGACGGCCGTGAGGTGGGGTCCGAGATGGCCGAAAGCTTCGACCGGGTACTCGTGGACGTGCCCTGTACCGGGCTGGGTGCGCTGCGCCGCCGTCCGGAATCCCGGTGGCGGCGCACCCCCAAGGACCTCGTGGACCTGGGCCCGCTGCAGCGCGAACTGCTCAAGTCCGCGCTGGACGCCGTCAAGCCCGGCGGCCTCGTGGCCTACGTGACCTGCTCCCCGCACCCGGCCGAAACTACCGCCGTCGTCAGTGATGCGCTGCGCAAGCGCGACGACCTCGAGCTGCTCGACGCCGGGGCCGCGCTGGACGCGGTGAGCCTCACCGGCCACCTCGAGGCCGGCCACGAGCTCACTGCCCAGCTCTGGCCGCACCGTCACCGTACCGACGCCATGTTCCTGGCGCTCATCCACAAAAAAGCCTGAGCCCCGGGCCATACTGGCACCAGCTACCCGACCTTCCGACCAGCGCAACGACAAGGAAATCCATGGCCCATTGCTGCATTCACCCCAGTATCCTGTCGGCGGACTTCGCGAACCTCCAGTCCGAGCTCCACAAGATCAGGACCGCGGACGCCGTGCATGTGGACGTGATGGACAACCACTTCGTGCCCAACCTCTCGCTGGGCCTTCCCGTGGTTGAGCGGCTCCAGGAAGTGAGCCCCATCCCGCTGGACGCGCACCTCATGATCGAGCACGCCGACCGCTGGGCGCCGGCCTACGCCGACGCCGGGTTGGCTTCGGTGACGTTCCACGCCGAGGCATCGATCGCGCCCGTGAAGTTGGCCCGTGAACTGCGGGCCCGCGGGGCCAAAGCAGGCCTGGCGTTGCGGCCGGGCAGCGGGGTGGAGCCGTTCCTGGACATGCTGGGCGAGCTGGACATGATCCTCATCATGACGGTGGAGCCCGGCTTTGGCGGCCAGGAATTCCTGGATCTCACGCTGCCCAAGATCCGCCGGGCCCGGGCGGCGATCGATGCTTCCGGCCTTGACATCAAGCTCCAGGTGGACGGTGGCATCACCGAGAAGACCATCTGGCGAGCCGCCGAGGCCGGTGCCGACGTCTTCGTTGCGGGGTCCGCGGTGTACGGCGCCGATGACCCGGCGGACGCAATCGCCCGGCTGCGGGAAGCCGGCAGCCGCTGACCCGAACATGACGAAAGTTGTACCGTCCGTTCCGCGGGAATAGCCGGGTCCAACCGCGGGTTGTGTCAGAATAGCAACACACATACGTGCTCCGGGGTCGGTGTAAGTCCGAACCGGCGGTTATAGTCCGCGACCCGCGAGCCGGCATTCTTCCCCCGGGAAGGTGGCGGCGGACGGTTGAACCGGTGGAACTCCGGTACCGACAGTTAAAGTCTGGATGAGAGAAGCACGTACAGCTGTTACTGCGGCGCCCTCCCGGCGCCGCGGCATTGCGCTGTCGTATACCCCCGGAGCCATCGCGGTTCTTGAGGGAAGGAACGACAGACATGAACCCCTTGCGATGGCTCTTCGCCGACTCCGCGGTCCTACGGGACCGAACGGACGGCAGATGAGCTTCCAGCAGGCGGCCGCCGGGCCGCAGGATTTCCCGGAAACGGGCAGCGCCGATGTCGCTGAAGCCGCCGGCTTCAGCGCTGCGGAAACGGCCGCCATGGACGCCGCCCTCGCCGCGGCGGCCCAAGGTCCGCGCGGCGCGAACCCGCTGGTGGGCGCCGTCGTCATCGGAACCGACGGCACGCCCCTCGTAACCGGCTACCACCGCGGCGCCGGCACCCCGCATGCCGAGGCCGACGCCATCTCGCAGGCCACGGCGGCAGGGCTGGACCTGACCGGCACCACCATGGTGGTCACGCTCGAACCGTGCAACCACTGCGGGCGCACCGGCCCCTGCGCCCAGGCGATCATCGACGCCGGCGTCGCCGACGTCGTCTACGCGGTCGACGACCCGCATGATCCGGCCGCCGGGGGAGCAGCGACCCTGCGCGCCGCCGGCGTCCGGGTCCGGTCCGGCCTCGGGGCCGTGGCTTCCTTGGACCTGAACCGGCGCTGGTTCGACGCCGTCGCCGCCAAACGCCCGTTCGTCACCTTGCACATCGCCCAGACCCTGGACAGCCGGATCGCGGCCAGCGACGGCACCAGCCAGTGGATCTCCAGCCCGGAGTCGCTCGCCGACAACCACGCACTGCGCGGCCGGATCGACGCAATCCTGGTCGGGACCCAGACGGTCCTGGTGGACAACCCGCGGCTGACCGCCCGCACCCCCGACGGGTCACACGCAGACAAACAGCCGCTCCGGGCCGTGATGGGACTGCGCGGGATTCCCGACGGCGCAGCCGTCAACGGTGGGGACGGCAAGGTGCTGCACCTTCCGACCCGGGATCCCCGCGAGGCCCTGGACCAATTGTTCGACGCCGGCGTCCGGCACCTCATGGTTGAAGGCGGCTCACGGATTCTGAGCGCCTTCCTCGCCGCCGGCCTGGTCGACGAACTGATCGTTTACCTCGCCCCGACGCTGCTCGGCTCCGGCACCCCCGCCCTGGAAGACCTCGGCATCGGCACCCTCGCCGACGCCCAGCACTGGGACTGGGACCACGCATCCGGCGGCGCCGTCAGGACGCTTGGCCGCGACCTGCGGCTGCACTTGTGCCCCGCCACCGACTCTTCATCCGATTCCACCCCGCGCAGCGACGCGGACACCGCCGCAGGAGGCTACTGATGTTTACCGGAATTATCGCCGAACAGGGGAAGGTGCTGTCCGTCGAGCGCGACGGCGACACCAGCGCGACTCTGCGACTGCACGCCCCGGCCAGCACCGAAGGGCTGGCCCACGGCGGCTCGATCGCCGTCAACGGCGTCTGCCTGACCGCCACGGACATCGACGGCACCGACTTCAGCGTCGACGTCATGGGCGAGACCCTGGTCCGCAGCACCATCGGGGCCCTGGCCGCGGGCGATCCGGTCAACCTCGAGCGCTGCGTCCCGGCCGGCGGACGGCTTGACGGCCACGTCGTGCAGGGGCACGTCGACGGCGTCGGCGAGCTGCTGGAACGCGAGGCGCTCGGCAACTGGGACCGGCTGCGCTTCGGCGTCCCGTCCGCGCTGGCCCGCTACATCGCGGAAAAGGGCTCGATCGCCGTCGACGGCGTCTCGCTGACCGTCACGGCCGTGAGCCCGGCGGATGAGCCGGCACCGTGGTTCGAAGTCGGCCTGATCCCGACGACCCTGGCTGAAACCGGCCTGGGCGCCAAATCCATCGGCGCCCGCGTCAACCTTGAAGTGGACGTGCTGGCCAAGTACACCGAGCGGCTGCTCGCCTTCGCGCCCGCCATGCACCGCCCGGAGGCTGCACACCGCCAGGCGGCCGCATCATGAGCCGGCTGCAGGACCACCGCGGCCTTGCCGTGGACGCAGCGTCGGCGTTGGACCCGATCGAGGACGCCATCCGTGCCATGGCCGCCGGCCGGCCCGTGCTGGTGGTGGACAACGAGGACCGCGAGAACGAAGGCGACATTATTTTCGCCGCGCAGCATGCAACCCCGACCCTCATGGGCTGGACCATCCGCTACAGCTCGGGCGTCATCTGCGTGCCGTTGACCAGCGAACGGGCTGACACGCTGGCGCTGCCGCCGATGGTGGAAATCAACGAGGACGCCAAGGGCACCGCCTACACGGTTTCGTGCGACGCCGCGGCGGGCGTGAGCACCGGAATCTCGGCGACCGACCGGGCACTGACGGCCCGCATCCTGGCCGATCCGAGCAGCCAGCCGAATTCCTTGACCCGTCCCGGGCATGTTTTCCCGCTCCGTGCCGTTAAGGGGGGTGTGCGGGAGCGTCCCGGCCACACCGAAGCGGCTGTCGAGCTGTGCCGGCTGGCCGGCCTGGAACCCGTGGGCGTAATTGCAGAACTGGTGCACGACGACGGAGAAATGATGCGGCTGGACGGACTTCGCGGCTTCGCGATCGAACATGGCTGCCCGCTGATCTCGATTGCCGACCTGGTGGCCTACCTTGAAGCCGGTAACACCGGCCTCAGCGGCAGCCACGCAGCGGAATCCGCCTGACACCTGGATAGAGGAGAGACAATGACGACTTCTGAAACGCAGCCGGCCACCCCGGAACAGCAGCCGCATCCGGTCAGCGGCGGACCGATCGTCCAGCTGCCCACCGCCTATGGCGACTTCGTCGCGCAGGCCTGGACCGACCTGGCCACTGGGGCGGAACACCTCGCGGTGAGCTCCCCGCTGCCTACCACGGACGGCCAGGCGCCCCTGGTCCGGCTGCATTCGGAGTGCCTCACCGGCGACGTGTTCGGCTCCTACCGGTGCGACTGCGGCGAGCAGCTGGCGTACGCCCTAGAGATGATCCACGAGTTCGGCGGCACCTTGCTCTACCTGCGCGGCCAGGAAGGCCGCGGCATCGGCCTGGCGAACAAGATCAAGGCTTACGCCCTGCAGGAGGCCGGCTTTGACACCGTCGAGGCCAACGAGCAGCTCGGCCTGCCGGTGGACGCCCGGTGCTACAAGGCCGCAGCCCAGATCCTCGCCGAGATGGGCCTGCACGAGATCCGCCTGCTGAGCAACAACCCGGACAAGCAGGACAGGCTGGCCCAGGCCGGCGTCCGCGTTGTCGAGATGGTTCCCACCGAGGTGCCGTCCCGGGAACAGAACCTCCGCTACCTGCAGACCAAGAAGGACCGGATGGACCACCGCCTGGTCCTCGACATGGAGCCCGCGGCGCCTGCCGCCGGACAACTCGGCTTCGAGCACGAACAGGGCTAACAGCCCCACCACCGCACACCACCCCAGAGCATAGGAACTTTTTCATGAGCGGCCACGGCGCACCCCAGATTGACCTGACCACCTTCCAGCCCGACGAGACCTCCAAGCTGAAACTGGCCATCGTGGCCGCCAGCTGGCACACCCAGATCATGGACGGGCTGCTCGACGGCGCGCTGCGCGCCGCCAAGGACGCCGGCATCGCCGAACCCACCGTCCTGCGCGTGCCCGGAACCTTTGAGCTGCCGGTCGCCGCGGCCCGGCTGGCACCGCACTTCGACGCCGTCGTCGCGCTCGGCGTGGTGATCCGCGGGGGCACCCCGCACTTCGAGTACGTCTGCGAAGCCGCCACCCTCGGCCTGACCGAGGTCAGCGTCCGCACCGGCGTGCCGGTGGGCTTCGGGGTGCTCACCTGCGACACCGAACAGCAGGGCATCGACCGCGCCGGCCTCCCGGGCTCCAGCGAGGACAAGGGCCACGAGGCTGTCACGGCCGCCCTGGCCACCGCCGTCACGCTCAAGCAGTACTCCTAGGCTGTGTATTCGCTCACATCCGGGCCGTCATGCTGGGGCCCGGCAAGCACGCTCCGGCCGTGAACAAGTAGGCTGGAGGGTGTGAAGAATTTCGAGTCGCTGTTCGCAGAACTGAGTGAGAAGGCAGCCACCCGCCCGGAGGGCTCCCGCACCGTCACCGAACTGGAGTCCGGAATCCACGGCATCGGCAAGAAAGTCGTGGAGGAAGCAGCCGAGGTCTGGATGGCTGCCGAGTACGAATCGGATGAAGCCGCCGCGGAAGAAATTTCGCAGCTGCTCTATCACCTGCAGGTTCTGATGCTCGCCAAAGGACTCAGCCTGGAAGACGTCTACAAGCATCTCTAGCCACGTCGCGCCGTCCTTGGGGACTTGGGTCCGCACGACCGGCGCATCCCGTGGCCCGCTGTGCCTGAACCGATGACTTCCTAACCAGAAAGAACTTCCCATGCTGAGAGTTGCCGTCCCGAACAAGGGCTCCCTGTCCGAAGCCGCCTCCGCCATGCTTGCCGAGGCCGGCTACCGCCAGCGCCGCGACAGCCGCGAACTGGTCATGGTGGACCCGGACAACGACATTGAATTCTTCTTCCTCCGCCCGCGCGACATTGCCGTGTACGTCGGACAAGGCACGCTGGACGTCGGCATTACCGGCCGCGACCTGCTGCTCGACGCCGAGGTTGAGGCCGAAGAGTTGCTGCCGCTGGGCTTCGCCGCCTCGACGTTCCGCTTCGCCGGCCCGGTGGGGGATTTCACGTCCATCGAACAGCTTGAGGGCAAGCGCCTCGCCACCAGCTACGACGGGCTGCTCCGCGGGTACCTCGCCCAGCGCGGCATCAACGCCAAGGTCGTCCGGCTCGACGGCGCCGTCGAATCCTCCGTCCGGCTTGGCGTCGCGGACGCAATTGCCGACGTCGTCGAAACCGGCACCACGCTCAAGGCCGCCGGCATGGAGATCTTCGGCGAGCCGATCCTGAACTCCGAGTCGGTCCTGATCGGCCGCAAGGGCGAGCAGAACCCGGCCACCGAAGTGCTGATCCGCCGCCTCCAGGGTGTGCTGGTGGCCCGCCAGTACGTGATGATGGACTACGACATCCGCACGGAGCTTGTCGAGCAGGCCGCCGCCCTGACCCCCGGGCTGGAATCGCCCACCATCTCGCCGCTGCGGGATTCTGAGTGGGTGGCAGTGCGCTCGATGGTGCCGAAGAAGGACACCAACCGGATCATGGATGAGCTCTACGACCTCGGCGCGCGCGCCATCCTGGTCAGCAGCATCCACGCCTGCCGGATCTAGCGCGGCCGGCCCGTGAAGGCGTCATCCGCTAGCCCGTCACCTGTCAGCCAAGTTCAGGAGCAACCATGCCCGTAGCCGTCCGTGTCATCCCGTGCCTGGACGTCGACGCCGGCCGTGTGGTCAAGGGGATCAACTTCGAAGGCCTGCGCGACGCCGGCGACCCGGTGGAACTCGCGCACCGCTACGACAATGGCGGCGCCGACGAACTGACGTTCCTGGACGTCACCGCGTCTTCAGGCAACCGCGAAACGACGTTCGACGTCGTCCGGCGCACCGCGGAGGAAGTCTTCATCCCGCTGACCGTGGGCGGCGGCGTCCGCGGCGTCGCCGAAGTGGACAAACTGCTGCGCTACGGCGCCGACAAGGCAGCCATCAACACCGCGGCCGTGGCCCGGCCCGAGGTGATCGACGAGATCACCCGGCACTTTGGCTCGCAGGTGCTGGTGCTTTCCCTCGACGCGCGGCGCACCCGTCCCGGCTCGCAGCCGACCCCCTCGGGCTTCGAGGTCACCACGCACGGCGGCCGCCAGGGAACCGGAATTGACGCCCTCGCCTGGGCACGGGAAGCCGCAGACCGCGGCGTCGGCGAAATCCTGCTCAACTCCATCGACGCCGACGGCACCAAGGACGGCTTCGATCTGGAGCTCATCCGGCTTGCCCGGGCCGCCGTGAAAGTGCCGCTGATTGCCTCCGGCGGCGCGGGCAGGCCCGAGCACTTCCCGCCGGCCGTCGCTGCCGGCGCCGACGCCGTCCTGGCCGCCTCGGTATTCCACTTCGGCCCGCTCGACATGATCGCCCAGGTCAAAGCCGCTATCCGCGAGGCAGGCTTCGAAGTCCGCTGACCTTGTTGCGTTTCGGGAGGCCCGGGCCGGGCCGCCGGTACGCGAAAGCCCTGGCAATCAAAAAAGCTGGCACAGAAAAGCGGGGCCACCCTTCCGGGTGGCCCCGCTTTTGCGTGTCTAAGCCGCGTCTAGAGACCGACTTCGGCCGACTGCAGCAGCGCGACGGCGTCCGGCTGGCCCTCGAAAGTCACCAGCGCGTGCCGGGTCCGGCCGTGCGCGTGCATCAGGAGTTCGCCCGGTTCGCCCACGATCGCGACCGAGACGGGGGCGCGTTTGGCAACATGACGCGGTCCGGACGGTCGCACCAGCACGATGCCCAGGTCCACACCGCGGTAGAGGATGGCGGCGCGTTTGATCAATTCGTCCCAGAGCGCGTCGGAGTACGCCTCGTCCAGGGCCCGGGGCGCCCAGCGGTCCACCGCGCGGCGGACGTCCTCCGTGTGCACGAAGTACTCGATCAGGTTGGAGCTCTCGTCCAGGGCCTTGATGCGCATGGGGGAGAGGGCGGGCGGCCCGGCGCGGAAGGTGTTGACCAGCTTCGCGTAAGCCTCCGGGGTCCGGACGTTCGCGGCGAGCTCGGCTGTTGCCTCGTCCGAGGCCTTGGACAGCCGCTTGATCAGCAGCCCCAGGCCAACGCGGGCTTTGCGCTCCCGCAGGTACAGGTGGGCCGCGAGATCGCGGGTTTGCCACCCCTTGCAGAGCGTGGGGGAGTCAGGACCGGCCGCCAGCAGGGTTTCGGCCAGAACTTCTCGGGACGGATCGACGAAATGCATCACTTGTGAAACTAGCACGAGAGGCCCGCCTCTGGGCACAGGAAGCGCCGTGGTTTCGGCCGCAGCGCGCTTTTGACCGGCATGTTAAGCGTGGTGCTGCCAGCGCCGGGCGGCGGCCGGTCCGGAGGCACTAGACTTGAGCTGATGTCTGAGCAGCCCGCCCCCGCCCCAGCCCCGCTGAACACCGCGCAAGACAACGTGGAAAATTCCCTCCCGGGTTCCGCTGCCGCGGGTCCTTCCGTGCCGGATTCGGCGCACGCCGCCGGGCCGCTTCCCGCCGGTCTCGCCGAGTCCCTGAAGCGGGACAGCGCCGGCCTGGTGGCCGCGATCGTCCAGCAGTTCGACACCAACGAGGTGCTCATGCTCGGCTGGATGGACGACGAGGCGCTGCACCGCACGATGACCACCGGGCGTGTCACCTTCTACTCCCGCTCCCGGCAGGAGTATTGGCGCAAGGGCGACACCTCCGGCCACGTCCAGTGGGTCAAGTCCCTCGCGCTGGACTGCGACGGCGACGCGCTGCTGGTCCGGGTAGACCAGGTCGGCGCCGCCTGCCACACGGGCACCCGGACGTGCTTCGACGGGCGGGCGCTGGACGCCGTCGTCGGCCACGCCGACTGACCCGGCGCACCGCGGCGCAGACCGCGGGCATTTCGCAAGCTTTAGACCCAGAGAACAGGCGGAAAACGCAGCCATGCAGGACCTTGGAATCATCAGCCCCAGCCTGGACGAGTTCCGGGAACTCGCGGGCCACAGCCGTGTCATCCCGGTCCGGCTGAAGGTGCTGGCTGACGCCGAAACGCCGATCGGGCTTTACCGCAAACTCGCGCAGGGCCAGCCCGGGACGTTCCTCCTGGAGTCCGCCGCAGTCGGCGGCGCCTGGTCCCGCTATTCCTTCATCGGCGCGAAGTCCCGTGCCACGCTGACCACCAAGGACGGGCAGGCGCACTGGCTCGGCGAGCCGCCGGTGGGCGTGCCGCTGGACGGGAGCCCGGTCGACGCCATCCGGGACACCCTCCGGGCCCTGCACACCGACCGCTTCGATGGGTTGCCGCCCTTCACCTCCGGCCTGGTGGGCTTCCTCGGTTGGGAAACGGTGCGGCACTGGGAGAAGCTCACCAGCCCGCCGGAGGATGACCTGCAGCTTCCGGAAATGGCGCTGAACCTCGTGACGGACATGGCCGTGCACGACAACATGGACGGCACCGTGCTGCTGATCGCCAACGCGATCAACTTCGACAACAGCTCCGAACGCGTCGACGAAGCCTGGCACGACGCCGTCGCCCGGGTGAAGGAACTGCTGGCGAAAATCAGCACTCCGACGGAACAGCCCGTCTCCGTGCTCCAGCCGGCCGCCCTGGATTTCGCCTCCAGCGTGCAGGAACGCTGGGATGAAAACGAATACCTGGCCGCCCTGGACCGCGGCAAGGAAGCGATTGTCGACGGCGAAGTCTTCCAGGTGGTGATCTCCCGCCGCTTCGAAATGGAGTGCGGAGCCGATCCGCTGGACGTCTACCGCGTGCTGCGCAACACCAACCCCAGCCCGTACATGTACATTTTCAGCCTCGAGGACGCCGCCGGCCGGCAGTACTCGATCGTGGGCTCCTCCCCGGAGGCCCTCGTGACGGTCACCGGCGAGGAAGTCATCACTCACCCGATCGCCGGGTCCCGGCCCCGCGGCAAGACCGTCGAGGCGGACAAGGCCCTCGCCGAGGAGCTGCTCGCGGACCAGAAGGAACGCGCCGAACACCTCATGCTGGTGGACCTGTCCCGCAACGACCTCTCCAAGGTCTGCGTCGCCGGAAGCGTGGATGTCACGCAGTTCATGGAGGTGGAACGGTTCAGCCACATCATGCACCTGGTCTCCACGGTGGTGGGCCGGCTCGCTCCGACTGCCACGGCCTATGACGTGCTGAAGGCTACCTTCCCGGCCGGCACCCTCTCCGGCGCCCCAAAGCCGCGGGCCCTGCGCCTCCTGGATGAATTGGAGCCCCACCGCCGCGGCATTTACGGCGGCGTGGTGGGCTACCTCGACTTCGCCGGCGACATGGACATGGCGATCGCCATCCGTTCCGCCCTGCTGCGGGAAGGCCGCGCCTACGTGCAGGCCGGCGGCGGGATCGTGGCCGACTCCGTCAACGCCACCGAGGCGATCGAAACCATCAATAAGGCCGCCGCCCCGATGCGGGCAGTCCACACGGCCCAGTCGTTGCGCAACATCACGCCGGACACCGTGCCCAGTGCCGGGACGGAGCAGCCATGAGCGGCCCCGCCATCGTCAAGAGCACCAGCCCGGCCGTGCCGCGCTGGGCCCGTAAATCCACCCTGGTCCTGGTCATCGCCGCACTGGCGCTGGCAGCTTTCGGCACCACCACGCAGACCTGGCTGACCGTGCAACTGGACCCCAGCCAGCTCGGCCAGGGCCTCAGCAGCCAGAACGGCCTGCAGGTCCAGGGCAGCAAGGCGGCCACCACCGTTACCGCCCTTGCCCTCGTGGCGCTGGCCGGCGGGCTCGCCGCATCGATCGCCGGGCGCATCGCGCGCTGGGTCATCACGGCGATCGTCCTGCTCGCCGCCGCAGGGATTGTGGCCGCGGCGGCCACCGTGCTGGCCGACCCGCTGGCTGCGGCGCAGGGTTCCATCGCAGCCGCCACCGGCATCAGCGGCAGCAACGTCCAGGTTGCGGTCACCGCGTTCCCGGTCCTCGCCGTCGTGGCCGGTTCGCTGCTGGGACTGGGCGCCCTCGCCATTGTCCCGGCCGGACGCTACTGGAAGAGCCGCACCAAGTACGACGCCGCCGCCAGCGGAGGCGTTTCCGGCACCGCGCAGCCGGCCGACGAGATCGACAGCTGGGACCGGCTCTCCCGCGGCGACGACCCCACCTGAGCTCGGAGCCCGCAACGCGGCCAAAACGCCCGCCAATAAATGGCAGAATGTAAGCAGTATTGATTCTGAGGAGATTTCCATGAGCAAAGCCCCTGTTTCCGCACCCCAGCCCGCTGCCGGCACCGGCGTCTACGACGGCGTCGACCACAGCGAGCCGACCGGCCACGGCAACAGCCCGGCGGCCTGGACCACCGTGATCATCATGCTGGTCGGTGCCCTCATCGCGGCCATCGCCTTCGTCATCGCCAACATTCCGATCTTCATCGCCGGCGCGGCCGTCATGCTGATCGGCCTCGTGGTGGGCTTCGCTATGCGCAAAGCCGGTTACGGCGTCGGCGGCAGCAAGCTGAAGAACTCCGGCCACTAGTAGTGACTGTTCTCGATGACATCAACGCCGGTGTCAGGGAGGATATGGAGGCCCGCCAACGCCTCGTCACGCTCGCCGAGCTGAAGGAGCGTGCCGCGGCGGCCGCCCCGGCGCGCGACGCCTGGGCCGCCCTGGGCGGTCCCTCCGACCGGAGCCAGCTCAAGGTGATCGCCGAAATCAAGCGGCGCAGCCCCTCCAAGGGCGATCTGGCGAGCATCGCGGACCCGGCCTCGCTTGCCGTGCAGTACGCCGACGGCGGCGCAGCTGTGATCAGCGTCCTCACCGAACAGCGGCGCTTTAACGGCTCCCTCGCAGACCTGGACGCAGTCCGGGCGGCCGTGGACATCCCGCTGCTGCGCAAGGACTTCATGATCGACGAGTACCAGATCTGGGAGGCCCGTGCCCACGGCGCCGACCTGATCCTGCTGATCGTCGCTTCACTTTCCGATGCGCAGCTGCGCGAATACAGCGCGCTCAGCCGTGAGCTGGGCATGAACGTGCTCGTGGAGACCCACACGCCGGGCGAAGTCGAACGCGCCGTGGCCGCGGGAGCGAGAATCATTGGCGTCAACGTCCGGAACCTCAAGACGCTCGACGTCGACCGTTCCGTCTTTGCGGACCTGGCCGCGGGCATCCCCGCGGGGGCGCTCGTAGTCGGAGAGTCCGGTGTGCGCGGCGTCGACGATGTGCGGCACTACGCGGCGAGCGGCGCCAACGCCGTCCTGGTGGGCGAGGCGCTTGTGAGCGACGCGACCCCGCGCGAGCGGATCGCCGAATTCATGGCCGCCGGAGCCGAAGAAATCGCCGCACGCTCCTGACCCGCGGCGCGGCCCGGCACCCGGCCGGACCCCTGCGGGGCTCCCGTGCGGCACCGAAGATCTAGTTAGCAGTGGAACAGGATGGTGAGACTGATGGTCGATGCGCCAACAGCCGGCTCAGATGAAAGCCCCGTGGATGCGTTCCTGGAAGGCAAACGACCGGACGAGGACGGACCGCAGGGTGCACCTTCCCTGCGCCACGCCCCCGGACCCTACTTCGGCTCCTACGGCGGCCGCTGGATGCCCGAGTCCCTCATCGCGGCCCTGGACGAACTCGAGGACACCTTCGAGAAGGCCAAGGCAGATCCCGAGTTCACCGCGCAGATCGCGGAGCTGAACAAGAACTACTCCGGTCGTCCCTCACTGCTCACCGAAGCCAAGCGCTTCGCCGAGCACGCCGGGGGAGTCCGCGTCTTCCTCAAGCGTGAGGACCTGAACCACACCGGCTCGCACAAGATCAACAACGTGCTGGGCCAGGCGCTCCTGGCCAAGCGCATGGGCAAGACCCGGGTGATCGCCGAGACCGGAGCCGGCCAGCACGGCGTCGCCAGTGCCACCGCCGCCGCCCTGCTGGGCCTGGAATGCGTGGTCTACATGGGCGCCGAGGACTGCCGCCGGCAGGCACTCAACGTAGCCCGGATGGAGCTGCTCGGGGCCACCGTCATCCCGGTGACCAACGGATCCCAGACGCTCAAGGACGCCATCAACGAGGCCCTCCGCGACTGGGTCGCGAACGTGGGCAACACCCACTACCTGCTGGGCACCGCCGCCGGAGCGCACCCGTTCCCGGCCATGGTCCGGTACTTCCACGAGGTCATCGGCGAGGAGGCACGCGCCCAGATCCTGGAACAGACCGGCCGTCTGCCGGACGCCGTCTGCGCCTGCATCGGCGGCGGCTCCAACGCGATCGGCATCTTCCACGGCTTCCTGGATGACCCCTCGGTGAAGATCTATGGCTTTGAAGCGGGCGGGGAGGGCGTCGAAACCGGACGCCACGCCGCCACCATCACCCTGGGCAAGCCCGGCGTGCTGCACGGTGCCCGCTCCTACCTCATGCAGGACGACGACGGCCAGACCATCGAGTCGCACTCCATCTCCGCGGGCCTGGACTACCCCGGCGTCGGTCCCGAGCACTCCTACCTCGCCGACATCGGCCGGGTCAGCTACGAGCCCATCACGGACAGCGAGGCCATGGAGGCCTTCCGGCTGCTCTGCCGCACCGAGGGCATCATCCCCGCGATCGAGTCCGCGCACGCCCTGGCGGGTGCCATCAAGGTTGGCCAGCGGCTAGCGGCGGAAGCCGCAGAATCAGGCGGGAACGCAGCGGAGAAGATCGTGCTGGTGAACCTGTCCGGCCGCGGTGACAAGGACGTGGCCACCGCCGCGGAATGGTTCGACCTGCTGGACAAGGATTCACCCGAGCACGAAATCGCCCAGGAGGGGGAGCAGCTGTGAGCACCGCTGAGACCAACGCCGAAGCAACGGCCAGCAAGTCCGCGGCGGCGATCGACCGCGCCAGGGCCCAGGGCCGTGCCGCCCTCATCGGGTACCTGCCGGCCGGCTACCCGAGCGTCGAGGAGACCATCGCCGCCGGCATCGCCCTCGCCGAAAACGGCGCCGACCTGATCGAGATCGGCATCCCCTATTCGGATCCGGTCATGGACGGCCAGGTCATCCAGGCCGCCACCACCGAGGCCCTCGCCAAGGGCTTCCACGTCAGCCAGGTGTTCGACGTCGTGCGCGGCATCACGAGCAAGACCGACGCCGCCGTCCTGGTCATGACGTACTGGAACCCGGTGGTCCGGATGGGCGTGGACGAGTTCTCCCGCCGCCTGGCCGAGGCCGGGGGAGCCGGGCTCATCACCCCGGACCTGATCCCGGACGAGGCCTCGGAATGGATGGCCGCTTCGGACAAGTACGGCCTTGACCGGGTGTTCCTCGTGGCGCCCTCCTCCTCGCCGGAACGGATGAAGCGCACCGTCGACGCGAGCCGCGGCTTCGTTTACGCCGTTTCCATCATGGGTGTCACCGGGGCCCGGACCTCGGTCAGCTCCGCGGCCAAGGACGTCGTCGCCGCCGCGCATGCGGCCGGAGCCGAGCGGGTCTGCGTGGGCCTGGGCGTCTCCAACGCGGGCCACGTCCGCGAAATCGCCGCCTACGCCGACGGAGTAATCGTTGGCACGGCCCTCGTCGCGGCGATCGGTGAGGGCGGCGTCGATGCTGTAGCGTCCTTGACGAAAGAGCTCAGCACCGGCCTCACCAAGGAAGAAGCGTAAGCAATGCAGTCAGTCCTCCACGCGGCAGCGATGGTTCCCGCGAGCATTCCGAGCCCGGACTGGTCCGGCTTCGATATCCCGCTGCCCTGGGGGTCCCTGCGCATCCACGCCTACGCGTTGTGCATCTTGGCCGGTATCATCGCCGGCCTCTGGCTGACGTCGGTGCGCTGGGCGCGCCGCGGTGCGCCCGAGGGCAGCGTCTGGGACATCGCCATCTGGGCGGTCCCCTTCGGCATCATCGGCGGCCGCCTCTACCATGTGGTGTCCTCCCCGGACGCCTACTTCGGTCCCGGCTTCGACGGCACCGGCGACCTGTCCCTGATCCCGCAGATCCAGCGCGGCGGCCTTGGTATCTGGGGTGCCGTGGTGCTGGGCGCCGTCGGCGCCTGGATCGGCTGCCGCCGGGCCGGCGTCAAGCTCAGCGCCTTCATGGACGCCGCGGCCCCCGGGCTGCTGCTGGCCCAGGCGATCGGCCGTTGGGGCAACTACTTCAACCAGGAACTCTTCGGTGGCCCCACCACCCTGCCGTGGGGCCTCCAGGTCGACGCCAACAGCCCCAACTTCCCCGCCGGCATGCCGGCCGACACCCTCTTTCACCCGACGTTCCTGTACGAGTCCCTCTGGAACCTTGTCGGCGTGGCGCTGCTGCTCGCGCTGGATAAGAAGTTCGCGTTCCGGCGTGCCCGGCTCTTCTGGCTCTACGCCATCTACTACACGCTGGGGCGTGTGTGGATCGAGGCCATGCGGATCGACGATGCCGAACAGATCAGCCTCTTCGGCATCACCACCCGGCTCAATGTCTGGACCAGCATCTTCGTCCTGGTCGCGGCTCTCGTGGTCTTCATCGTGCTTGGACTGCGCAAGCGGGAGATGCCCGACACTCCGTACCTGCCGGGCCGCGAGCCCGAAGCCGCGGTGGTCGACGGCGACGCCGACGGCGAAGCGACCGCTTCCGACGACGAAGCCGCCGCCAAGAACGCCGACGACGAAGCCGCCGCCAAGAACGCCGACGACGGAGCCGCCGTCGCACCCCAAGCCGCGACCGCAGCTACTGAGACCCGCGAGCCGGCTACGGTCCCGGCCGCAAGCACAACCATCCGCCATTCGGACTCTGCTGTCTCAGATAATGAATCGCGTGATAATCTCCGGGAGAACCAGAGCGGTCCGGACCGCGCCGCAGCCCCCGCTGCGGCCGCCGGAGAATCCACCGGCGGCACCATGCCCGCCACCGGAGAACCGGCAACCGGAGTATCCGGCCGCCGGTCCACCGAGACCGCGCCGGACGCTGACAGCACCAAGTAGCTCAGCGACGGCAATCGGGCTGCAGGGCAACCGCCGGCTGGGCCCGAGTCCACAGCGTCGTGGCAACGGGGATTGCACTGGGCAGCAGAGACCTGCACGCCATGCAAACCCGGGCCGGCAGCCCGCGTAACTGTTCGTACAGCAAGCGGCGCTGGCCTACAATTCGAGTAGGAAAATCACGTTGTTGCGCCCGTCACACCGGCGCACCGATTCGGGCCAATGTTGTCCCTCCCATACGCACGATCAGGAGGAAGGACGTCTCCCATGACCCAAACCCTGCATAGCCCCAGCTGGTCCGGTCCGGACCAGGAACCCACGGCCGTTTCGCCGTTCAAGCGCTTCGCGGCACTGCCCGAAGCCGGCGGGCTCTACAACCCGGAGCAGGAGAAAGACGCCTGCGGACTGGCCATCATCGCCACCCTGCGCGGCGAGCCCGGATACGACATTGTCGACGCCGCCCTGACCGCCCTGCGCAACCTTGAACACCGCGGTGCCGTCGGTGCCGACGAGGGAACCGGCGACGGCGCCGGCCTCCTCATGCAGGTCCCCGACGAGTTCTTCCGCGCGGTCACCGACTTCGAACTCCCCGGAGCCGGGCAGTACGTTGTGGGCACCGCGTTCCTGCCGGCCGAACAGCGTGAATCCGATGCCGCCAAGGCCGGCATCGAGGGCCTCGCCGCCGACGAGGGCCTCACCGTCCTGGGCTGGCGCGAGGTTCCGATCGTGGCCGACCTGGTCGGAGCGATGGCCCGGGCCTGCATGCCCTACTTCGCGCAGCCGTTCTTCGCTTCCAGCACCGGCGAAACGCTCTCCCGCAACGAGCTCGATTCCCGCGCCTGGCGGATCCGCAAGCGTGCCCAGAACAAGTTCGGCGTGTACTTCCCCTCGCTGTCCTCCCGGACCATCGTCTACAAGGGCATGCTGACCACCGCCCAGCTCGAGCCGTTCTACCCGGACCTCTCGGACAAGCGCTTCAAGACCAAGCTCGCGATCGTCCACTCCCGGTTCTCCACCAACACCTTCCCGTCTTGGCCGCTGGCCCAGCCGTTCCGCACCATTGCCCACAACGGCGAGATCAACACGGTCAAGGGCAACCGGAACTGGATGCGCGCCCGCCAGTCACAGCTGGCCAACCCGCTGCTCGGCGACAGCCCGGAAGAGCTCTACCCGATCTGCACCCCGGGCGCCTCGGACTCGGCCTCCTTCGACGAGGTTGCCGAACTGCTCTGGCTCTCCGGCCGACCCATCACGCACTCGATCATGATGATGATCCCGGAGGCCTGGGAAAACCACGCCACGATGGACCCGGCCCGGCGCGCGTTCTATGAGTACCACTCGCTGCTGATGGAGCCGTGGGACGGCCCCGCCGCAGTGTCCTTCACCGACGGCAACCTCGTCGGCGCCACCCTGGACCGGAACGGGCTGCGCCCGGGCCGGTACTGGATCACCGAGGACGGCCTCGTCGTCTTCGCCTCCGAGGTCGGCGTGATCGACGTCGAACCGTCCAAGGTGGTCAAGAAGGGCCGCGTCTCGCCGGGCAAGATGTTCCTCGTGGACACCGAAGCCGGCCGGATCATCGACGACGCCGAGGTCAAGGCCGAGGTGGCCGCCGCCAACCCGTGGGCCGAATGGCTCAAGGACAACCTGATCGACCTCAAGGACCTGCCCGAGCGCGAGCACGTGGTCCACACCGCGGCTTCGGTCAACATCCGCCAACGCACCTTCGGCTACACCACCGAGGAACTGAAGATCCTGCTCGGCCCGATGGCCCGGACCGGCGCGGAACCCCTTGGCGCCATGGGTTCGGACACCCCCGTGGCCGTGCTCTCCAAGCGGCCCCGGCTGCTTTTCGACTACTTTGTGCAGTCCTTCGCGCAGGTCACGAACCCGCCGCTGGACGCCATCCGCGAGGAACTGGTCACCTCCCTGACCTGCGCGATCGGCCCCAACGGCAACCTGCTGGACACCAAGCAGGTCCGCCAGCCGCAGGTTTCGCTGCCGTTCCCCGTGATCAACAACGACCAGCTGGCCAAGATCGCCAACATCGAGAACGCCGACGGCGACCGGGTCGCCATGAAGGTGCGCGGCCTCTACCGCCCCGACGGCGGCGAGAACGCCCTGCGCGCCCGGCTGACGGAGATCTGCGAGCAGGTCTCCGGTGCCATCAACCGCGGCGTCCAGTACATCGTGCTCTCGGACCGTGACTCCAACGCCCAATGGGCGCCGATCCCGTCCCTGCTGCTGGTCAGTGCCGTGCACCACCACCTGCTGCGCAGCGCCAACCGCACCAAGACCGCACTCGTGGTCGAGGCCGGCGACGTCCGCGAGACGCACCATGTGGCCGTGCTGATCGGCTACGGCGCCTCCGCGGTAAACCCGTACCTGGCGATGGAATCCGTGGAGCAGCTCATCGCGTCCGGCGACGTCACCGGCGTCACCCCGCAGGACGGTGTCTACAACCTGATCAAGGGCCTCGGCAAGGGTGTCCTCAAGATCATGTCCAAGATGGGCATCTCCACGGTCGCCTCCTACACCGGCGCACAGACCTTCGAAGCCCTCGGCCTCGGCCAGGACCTGGTGGACGAATACTTCTCCGGCACCCACTCGCAGCTCGGCGGCGTCGGCCTCGACGTCATCGCCGCTGAGGTCGCGGCGCGGCACCGGATGGCGTACCCGGAGAACGGCATCGAACTGCCGCACCAGCCCCTGCTGGGCGGCGGCGAGTACCAGTGGCGCCGCGACGGCGAGCCGCACCTGTTCAACCCGGAAACGGTGTTCCGCCTGCAGCACGCCACGCGCGAACGCCGCTACGACATCTTCAAGGCCTACACCCGCGGCGTGGACGACCAGTCCCAGAACCTGATGACCCTGCGCGGGTTGCTCAAGTTCAAGGGCGGGCTGCGCCCGGCGGTCCCGCTGGAGGAAGTGGAGCCCGTCTCCAGCATCGTCAAGCGGTTCTCCACCGGAGCCATGAGCTACGGCTCCATCTCGCAGGAGGCCCACGAGACCCTCGCGATCGCGATGAACCGGCTCGGCGGCAAGTCCAACACCGGTGAAGGCGGCGAGGACGTGGACCGGCTGCTGGATCCGACCCGCCGTTCCGCGGTCAAGCAGATCGCCTCGGGCCGCTTCGGTGTCACGAGCCTGTACCTGTCCAACGCCGACGACATCCAGATCAAGATGGCGCAGGGCGCGAAGCCCGGCGAGGGCGGCCAGCTGATGGCCCAGAAGGTCTACCCTTGGGTGGCCCGGACCCGGCACTCCACGCCCGGCGTCGGGCTCATCTCGCCGCCGCCGCACCACGACATCTACTCGATCGAAGACCTCGCCCAGCTGATCTACGACGCCAAGCGCGCCAACCCCTCGGCCCGGGTGCACGTCAAGCTGGTCTCCGAGGTCGGCATCGGCACCGTCGCCGCCGGCGTGACGAAGGCCAAGGCCGACGTCGTGCTGGTATCCGGCCACGACGGCGGTACCGGCGCCTCGCCGCTGAACTCGCTCAAGCACGCCGGTGTGCCCTGGGAACTCGGCCTCGCCGAGACCCAGCAGACCCTGATGCTCAACGGCCTGCGCGACCGCGTGGTGGTGCAGGTGGACGGCCAGCTGAAGACCGGCCGCGACGTCGTGATCGCCGCGCTACTTGGCGGCGAGGAATTCGGCTTCGCCACCGCGCCGCTGGTGGTCTCCGGCTGCATCATGATGCGCGTCTGCCACCTCGACACCTGCCCCGTGGGCGTCGCAACGCAGAACCCGGAACTGCGGTCGCGCTTCAGCGGCAAGCCCGAGTTCGTGGTCAACTTCTTCGAGTTCCTCGCCGAGGAAGTCCGCGAGATCCTGGCCGAACTTGGCTTCCGGAGCCTCGAGGAAGCGATCGGCCACGCCGAAATGCTCGACACCCGGGAGGCGATCAGCCACTGGAAGGCCGAAGGGCTGGACCTGGACCCCATCCTGCACGGGCTTGAGTTCGACGACGACGCCCCGCTGCGCAACCTCACGGGCCAGAACCACGAGCTGGACAAGCACTTTGACCAGCGCCTGATCGCGATGGCCGCCGAGGCCCTCAGCGACCGCACCCCGGTCAAAATCGCCGTCGACGTGATCAACACGGACCGGTCCGTGGGCACCATGCTCGGCCACGTGGTCACCAAGACCTTCAGCACCGACGTGCTCGCCACCGACACCATCGACATCACGTTGACCGGCACCGCCGGCCAGTCGCTCGGCGCGTTCCTGCCGGCGGGCATCACGCTGCGGATGTTCGGCGACTCCAACGACTACGTCGGCAAGGGCCTCTCCGGCGGACGCATCATCGTCCGCCCGGACCGCACCAACGTCTTCCCTGCGGAGCGGAACGTGATCGCGGGCAACGTGATCGGCTACGGCGCCACCAGCGGCGAGCTGTTCCTGCGCGGCCAGGTGGGGGAGCGCTTCATGGTGCGCAACTCCGGTGCCACAGCGGTGGTCGAAGGCATCGGCGACCACGGCTGCGAGTACATGACCGGCGGCCAGGCGCTCATCATCGGACGCACCGGCCGCAACTTCGGTGCCGGCATGTCCGGCGGCACCGCCTACGTCCTGGACCTGCAGACCGAACGGGTCAACAAGCAGGCCCTCGACGCCGGCGAGCTGCAGCTGCGCGAACTCGACGCCGAGGACCGCGAAATTGTCCACGGACTGCTGGTCAAGCACCTCGAGGAGACCGAGTCGCAGCACGCGGCCCGGCTGCTGGAGAACTTCGACGACACCGCAGCCCGCATTACCAAGGTGCTGCCGCGCGATTACGCGGCCGTGCTGCAAACCCGTCTTGACGCCATCGAAGAGGGCCTGGACCCCGACGGCGAAGAAGTTTGGTCTCGAATCCTGGAGGTGACCGGTGGCTGATCCACGCGGATTTCTGAAAGTACGCCAGCGTGAAACGCAGCCGCGCCGTCCTGTCCCGGTCCGGATCATGGACTGGAAAGAGGTCTACGAAGCCCAGGAAAAGGGTGTCCTGAAAAGCCAGGCCGGCCGCTGCATGGACTGCGGCGTACCGTTCTGCCACCAGGGCTGCCCGCTGGGGAACCTGATCCCGGAGTGGAACGACCTCGTCTGGCGGGACAAGGGCGAGGAAGCGATGGAGCGGCTGCACGCCACCAACAACTTCCCCGAGTTCACCGGCCGGCTCTGCCCGGCACCCTGCGAGGCGTCCTGCGTGCTGGGCATCAACCAGCCGGCCGTGACCATCAAGCAGGTCGAAGTTTCCATCGTGGACCAGGCCTTCGACAACGGCTGGGTCACCCCGCTCCCGCCGGCCCGCCTGACCGGCAAGACGGTCGCCGTCGTCGGCTCCGGCCCCGCGGGACTCGCCGTGGCGCAGCAGCTGACCCGCGTAGGCCACACCGTGGCCGTGTACGAGCGCGACGATAAGATCGGCGGCCTGCTCCGGTACGGCATCCCCGACTTCAAGATGGAAAAAGAGCACGTGGACCGCCGGCTGGACCAGATGAAGGCCGAGGGCACCCGCTTCCGGACCGGCGTCGCCGTCGGCACCGACGTGACCTGGGAGCAGTTGCGCCGCCGCTACGACGCCGTCGTGGTCGCCACCGGTGCCACCGTTCCGCGGGACCTGCCGATCCCGGGCCGGGAGCTCGAAGGCGTCCACTTCGCGATGGATTACCTCGTCCCGGCCAACCGCGTGGTGGCCGGCGAGACGGTGGAAAACCAGATCAACGCCGCCGGCAAGCATGTGGTGATCCTCGGCGGCGGCGACACCGGCGCGGACTGCCTCGGCACCGCGCACCGGCACCAGGCGGCGTCCGTGACCACGCTGGCGATCGGCAAGCAGCCCTCCGCCGAGCGGGCCGCGCACCAGCCCTGGCCGACGTTCCCCACCCTGTTCGAGGTGGCCAGCGCGCACGAGGAGGGCGGTGAGCGAACGTACCTCGCCTCCACCGTGGAATTTGTCGGTGAGGACGGCAAGTTGACGGGCGTGAAGGTCGCCGAAACCGAATTCGTCGACGGCAAGCGCCTGCCCAAGGCCGGCACCGAGCGGATCATCCCGGCGGACCTCGTCTTCCTGTCCCTCGGCTTCACCGGCGCCGAACCCGCCGGGATCACCGAGCAGGTGAACGCCGAGTTCGACGGCCGCGGCAACGTGGCGCGGGACGGCTACTACATGACCAACACGGAAGGGGTCTTCGTTGCCGGGGACGCCGGCCGGGGTCAGTCCCTGATCGTCTGGGCTATCGCGGAAGGACGCGCCTGCGCGGCCGCGGTGGACAAGTTCCTGATGGGCAGCACCATTCTCCCGGCGCCAGTTGCGCCGACCGACCGGGCGATCGCCGTCCTGTAGCCGGTCCCGGATCCTGCGGGGTCCGGGCCGGGCACCGGCCGTTCATCCCCGCGACAACTTAAAACAACCAAGAGACAACTAGGGTAGGTATATGAGACGCGCTAAAATTGTGGCCACCTTCGGACCGGCGATCGCGAGCTTCGAGAACACGCTCGCCGTGCTGGAAGCCGGAGTCGATGTGGCCCGCATGAACATGAGCCACGGAGATTACTCCGTGCACGACAACACCTACGAGAACGTCCGCAAGGCCGCCGGCCAGCTTGGCAAGGCCGTCGCCATCATGGCCGACCTCCAGGGCCCCAAGATCCGCCTCGGCCGCTTCGTCGATGGCCCGCACCTGCTCGCCGTCGGTGACACCTTCACGATCACCACCGAGGACGTTCCGGGCACCAAGGACATTTGCTCCACGACGCTCAAGAGCCTCACCGAGGACGTCAACCCCGGCGACGCGCTGCTGATTGACGACGGCAAGGTGGCCCTGCGTGCCATCGAGGTCGACGACGTCAAGGTCGTCGCCCAGGTGGTCGTCGGCGGTTACGTGTCCAACAACAAGGGCATCAACCTGCCCGGTGTTGCCGTCAACGTCCCCGCCCTGAGCGAAAAGGACGAGGACGACCTCCGCTGGGCCATGCGCCGCGGCGTGGACATGGTGGCGCTCTCCTTCGTGCGCGACGCCTCGGACATCAAGCGCGTCCACGAAATCATGGACGAAGAAGGCCGCCGCGTGCCGGTGATCGCCAAGATCGAAAAGCCGCAGGCCGTGGACCAGCTCCCCGAAATCATTGACGCCTTCGACGCCATCATGGTGGCCCGTGGCGACCTCGGCGTTGAGCTTCCGCTGGAGGAAGTGCCGATCGTGCAGAAGCGCGCCGTCGAGCTGGCCCGCCGCTGGGCCAAGCCCGTCATCGTGGCCACGCAGGTGCTCGAGTCCATGATCGACAACCCGCGCCCGACCCGCGCCGAGGCCTCCGACTGCGCCAACGCCGTGCTCGACGGCGCGGACGCCGTCATGCTCTCCGGCGAGACCAGCGTGGGCAAGTTCCCGATCGAGACCGTCAAGACCATGGCCCGGATCATCGAATCCACCGAGGTCCACGGCCTGGAGCGCGTCCCCCCGCTGGGCACCAAGCCCAAGACCCGCGGCGGCGCCATCACTCGTGCCGCCGTCGAGATCGCCGACCAGCTGGAAGCCAAGTACATCTGTACCTTCACCCAGTCCGGTGACTCGGCACGCCGCCTCTCGCGCCTGCGCCCGATCCGCCCGGTCTTCGCCTTCACCCCGGTGGAGCACGTCTGGAACCAGCTCGCGCTGACCTGGGGCATCCAGCCGGTGCTGGTCCCGATGGTGGGCCACACCGACGCGATGACCGCGCAGGTGGACCGCAACCTGCTCGAGATGGACCTGGTTGAGGACGGGGACATGGTGGTCATCGCCGCCGGTTCGCCTCCCGGAAAGGCCGGTTCCACCAACATGCTCAAGGTCCACAAGGTGGGCGACCTCGCCGACGCCGGCAGCCAGGGCGAAGCGGCGGTAGCCAAAGACAAGCTCGGCCCTTGGCCGGAAAAGAAGAAGAGGAACAACAAGATCTAGTTCTTCGCCAAGCAACACAAAGGGAGGGCCCCGCCGCTGAGATTCAGCGGCGGGGCCCTTCCTTTTGTTTGTCTGTTTGCTGCCTGTTGGCCGGCGGCTAGTTGACCTGGTTGATGATGGTCTCGGCAACCTCACGCATGCTCAGTCGGCGGTCCATTGAGGTCTTCTGGATCCAGCGGAACGCCTCCGGCTCCGTCAGGCCCATCTTGGTGGTCAGCAGGCTCTTAGCGCGCTCCACGAGCTTGCGGGTGGCGAACTGCTCCTGAAGGTCGCTGACCTCGCTCTCGAGGGCCTTGATTTCCTCGTGGCGGGACAGCGCGATCTCCAGGGCCGGGATCAGGTCGGCCGGGGTGAAGGGCTTCACCACGTAGGCCATGGCGCCGGCGTCACGGGCGCGCTCGACGAGTTCCTTCTGGCTGAAGGCGGTCAGCAGCACCACGGGGGCGATGCGGGCCTTGACGATCTTTTCGGCGGCGGAGATGCCGTCCATGACGGGCATCTTGACGTCCATCAGGACCAGGTCAGGCTTCAGCTCTTCCGCGAGCTGCACGGCCTTCTCGCCGTTGTCCGCCTCGCCGACGACGTCGTAGCCCTCGCCGCGCAGGATCTCGATGATGTCCAGCCGGATGAGGGTCTCATCCTCGGCGACGACGACGCGGCGCGCCGGCTGGGAAGTGGGGGTTGACTCCGTCTGTTCTGACACGGGAACTCCTTGGAAAGGTACGGCGGGAACTCGACCATCTGAGGCAAGTCCGCTGGTGTACTGGGGGCCGGTAGGGATCAATGCGGCGTCACTGGCGCGATTCTGGAATTCAGCCTATCTGCATGTAGAGTAATTTCGCGCACCGGAAGCGATCGCGTTGCTCACAGCACCATGGAGCAGGCGAATATGACAACCGGTGTACTCCGCGCCCGAGTGGCGGAATTGGCAGACGCGCCGCACTCAAAATGCGGTATCGAAAGGTGTGTGGGTTCGAGTCCCACCTCGGGCACAGTGTTTTCCCCGTTCAGGGGCTTGTGAGCCTCTGAGTGTGCACAAGCTGTTCACTTATGGGCCCCTTCGGGGCCCTTTTTGTTGGTCGCCGTTCCTGTAGCCGGCGCCTCCTTTCCTATGTGGTCGACTGTTCGGGTCTTGGATACTTCTTCATGGGTGCCTGCGGCGTCTACTACATGACGCTGGACTTGAGAGGCGGTGTCCCGTAGGGATCTGCCTGCTATCTGGCTGGTACTTCACATCCGTTCATTGCCTGCGTGGTCGAGGACGACATGACGGAACGGAGGGACGCCGTGGTGCTTATGGAGCGTTCGGTGTCAGGTCCGCGTGGCCGGCCCAAGCACCACGGACCGACCCGACGGCGTCCCTAATCCGCAGAGAGCCGTTTCGTCAACCGGTCACAGTGCGTGGATGGTTTGACTAGCGCGTGGTCCGTCTAAAACGCCTTGTGGTTTTCAGCCCGTTCGCGGTTGGCCTCATCACGGCATGCTCGTACTGGGCAATCAGGCAATCAGGCAATCAGGCGCAGACGCCCGCGGGAGCCGTTCTGCACCCCCGCGAGCGGGGGCGAAACTTGACATGTTTGTCCACCTGCATCACCACCGACGTGAAGGTCAGGGTAGGGCCTCTTTCCTTGGCTTGAGTCGAGTCGTTGTCTGCCGAAGCGCCCGTAATGGTAGCTCTGAGTGAGGCCGCCGCAGTCAAGGCAGGGGGCAGGGTTGTCGCCATCGGGGATGGCAAAAGGATCTCGTACTCCAACTGCGACATCCGTCTGGCTTAGCGGGCTGCTAAGGCTTTGACAACTAAAGTTGGCTAAAAGCCAGAATGAAAAGCGACTGACCGATGCCCCCATTGCGGCGGTTTGCGTTTGTTTGGACAGAATCTGAGCAGTGACCAGTGAGGCAATGACTAATATTTCGATGCAGGACGCGGACGCCGAGTCTGTCGAGCCTAAAGCTTCGCCGAACTACTCCGCCCTGGTCGAATACAGTCGCGCTGGTGAGCGATTTCATCATGTGTGGGCCGCTGCCCGATCGTTGAAGCTCCTGGACGCGAGTTCACGGCTGCAAGCTGTGTGGATCGAAGGAGCCGGAGGTGAAACGGTTGCGGGTGATGAGATCATCGACGTAGCTGAGTATTACGGTCAGGGACCTGATGATTTCGACGAGGTCGTCGTCCGGCAATTGAAGTACTCTACAACTCGCGCTACCCGAAACATGGGCTTGAGTGATCTGGGCCCGACGCTCCGCAAGTTCGCGCAGATCGACTCTCGGGCCTCTCAAGCTCTGAAAGTGCCGTCCCATGTGAGGGCCCGCTACGTCATCGTCACGAATCGTCCTATCAGTCGCACCCTGACAACCGCGTTTACAAAGATTACCGAGGGGCGGCAGTTTACTGAGAATTCGTATCCAGGGAAGGTGCTGAGGTGGCTTCAGCTGGATCGCGAAGCGGCAATCAAGTTTCTGAACCGGGTCGAGTTTGCTTCCGGCGAGTTAGAGCTCAAGGCGCTCAGGTCACAACTCGATGACTTGACGGGAGCGCTTACTGGAGAGACGGACCCTACGATCCCATCCGTTCTGATAGAACAAGTCAGTCGACGTGCGAGCGGAGAAACGGCCGCTCCAATTCGACTTGCAACCGTGGCTGCCGCGTTCGGGGTAGCGGTTGAAGACCTCGTCCCGGCCCCATCCCTCTTGTCCACCGAACCGGCCGAAGTCGAACGAGAGCGCTACAAAGAACTGGCTGAGGCAATACTCGCAGCCGAGCGTCCGATGATCATTACAGCGGTCGGCGGGGCGGGCAAGAGCACCTTCGCCAGGCAGCTTCCCCAGTTGCTTAAAGACCGCGCTACTGTGATCGTTTACGACTGCTTCGGAAATGGATCCTATCGTGCGTCCAACCACTCCAGACACAGACACCGCGACGGATTAGTCCAGATTACTTCGGAGCTTGCCGCCGCCGCGCTCTGCCCTCCGATCATCCCGCGCTCAGCGACGGCTTCAACTGAGTACCTCAAGGCGTTTCGTAAGCGTCTGGTGGAGGCTGCCTTACGGAATGCCGAAGTCAGCCCGGGTGCTCGAATTGTCGTCATTGTCGATGCGGCTGATAATGCCGCGGCTGCAGCCGATTCCCGGCCGGGGGAACAATCGTTCGTGCGTGACTTGCTGCGCCTAGATCCAGTCGAAAACGTGAGCATAGTCCTCACTTGTCGCCCTTACCGTGTAAATGACCTTGACCCGCCCCCGGGACTCGTACAACTCGACTTGTCAGAGTTCTCCATTGCCGAATCTTCGGGAATGCTTCGCTCGCGATATCCAGAAGCGACGCCGACCGAGGTAGAAGAATTCCATCGACGGACTTCGGCCAATCCTCGAATCCAAGCGCTATCGCTCGAGCGGTGCAGTAGCCTTCGCCAATGTCTTGAATGGCTTGCTGGGATAACGGCGGAAGGTGGCGATGCCGTCGAGCAGTTGCTCAATCAACAGCTCGATGAAATTCTTGACGCTGCTGGGGATGACCGTGACGCGCTAGAGTTCGCCGGACAGCTGCTCGCTACCCTGCGCCCCCGAATTCCGATTAGTGTTCTGGCGTCTCTAACCGAACGGGACAGTGGGCTGATACGCAGTTTTGTGTCTGACCTTGGTCGTGGGCTCCTCGTCGATGAAGACTCGGTGCAATTCCTAGACGAACCAACCGAAACGTTTTTTCGGACGCGATATGCGCTGAACCCGGAAAATGCTGAGCGAGTTGTGGCCACTCTTACAGAGCTATCGGCCACGAGTTCGTATGCCGCTGGTTCACTCCCACAGGTGCTGTGGGAGACCGGTCGCTACACCCAACTGACACAACTTGCGGGTGCCGATCTCGCGCTTCCAAGTGCAAGCGAGGTCGAGCGGCGCCAGATCGCACAATTGCGAACCGCCTTCGCGCTCCGTGCAGCAATAAAGCTTCGTCATCCTGAGGACATCGTAGGACTTGCGATGCGTGCAGGCGTGGCGGCAGCAAGCAGTGAGCGTCGCTATAAGCTCCTCTGCAACGAACCCGACCTGACAGGAGAAATTCTCGACAGCTCAACACTGGATGAGCTACGAGCCGCCCGCATGTTTCCGAGTGACTGGCCGGGCGCGGTGCTAGGAGCTGAATCTGTCATGTTGGCTATGAGGGCAGATAGACAAGCTGAAGGACGGAACCGGCTGCGGGCTGCACAAGCCGCGTTGCACGCATGGGTCCAGGCGTCTGAAGAATCAGTCGATTCTAGGGTCGAGCCCAAAAACGTTGCAGACATCGCGCTGGCGGCCCTCTACCTGCACGGAGAAGGACCTGCGGCGCGATTCTTGGAAAGTTGGCGTCCAGCTCGCTGGATCCTCGAGCCCGCGGGTCTTGTAACCGCGACCCTTTTAGCACGAGGCGAGGAGGTTAACGCCACGCGACTCGGAGCCGCATCCCAGACGGCAGCGCTCAGCGTAGCGATCGCTGCCGAATCGCAGCGCCGTGGCGTTCCGTTGACGCAGAAGCACGCCCAGCGCGCGTGGGAGACGTTACGGGGAAAGCGCCTCGACATCGATTTCAGAGAGTACGCGCTTCAGAATGCGGCAGACATGGTCTATCGCGGTGTCTCTTGGATCGCAGCATGGGCTGTACGCTCCAGCATCGCGGCCCCAGGGGAAGCGATTTCGCTGCTGAACGAGTACCTTCCCACCGAACCGCCAACCGACTTGGGTGACATCCATGGGCGCATGCGTGCTGGCATGCTTCATGCTTATGCATTGCGCGCGCGCCTACGAGAGCAACCGCTCACTTTTCCGGACCTGCAACCAACAAACGATACGGTCGAACGTCGCCGAGGACGGCAAGAATCTGAAGAACAGCAAGCTCAACTCCAGCAGCTTCTCCCGTGGCTTAACGAATGGGCGAATTGGAGCTTGGGCAGTGTCGCAGCTAGCGGGATTGATGCCTTGCTTGGCACCTATCCGAACAAGCGCTCAGGCTACCGGGACCCTGTTCTCCTTCGCCGGATAGCCGGGCCTATCGCCGCCCAATTAGCGCGTGACACCCGCGAAGAAACTGTTGCAGATCGATTCCGTGAAATCCTGCGAAACGCCAACGACCATTCAGGGCTATATGTAGCGGCCGACATGATTGCCTGCTTGCGCGGGGACGAACGCTTCGTTGATGCTGCTTATGCCTGCGCCAGTGCCGCGGCCGGCGCGTCCGAGCGAGAACACCAGTCTGCAGACCAGATGGCGGATGACCTGGTTCGCATAGCGCGATCGATCTTTACCTATGACTCTCTTGAAGCGCGCCTTTACTTCGAGCGCGCGGTCACGGTCGTGTCCCGTGTGGGTGATGACGGGTGGCAACGCTGGGGGTCGATTATCGCGATTGGACGCGTAGCCGCAGTCGAAGACGAGAGCGAGGCGTTCGTGTTGGCTGCACACCTTGCGTATGTATCAGAAAGGATAAAGCCCTACCTGGACGACGGCTTCGAAGAGGGGGAACTGATCCTAGCAGTTCGACAAATCGCTGGCCCCAGATCCTTGGGGTTGCTTGGCCAGTGGCGCGATCGGCGGTTTGGGTCTTTGGAGTGGCTTCTCCACTCACTTTCCGAGGAACAAGCTGGTTTGTTTCAGCCAGCGCCTCATCTGTCGATAGCTTTGGCCTCGTTTAGCGAACGTATATCCATAGGTCCGCAACTGACCCTGCTTCAGGACCGCGGCGAACTCACCGACAGTAGATTCGTTGCAGTTCGCGATTTGGCGCGGGCACGTGGCTCGGAGCTCCACGCTGAAGACACTGATGCCAGTGTTGCCGCCCGCTTCGGGCTGGACTCCAAGGACACCTCCGAGACCCGGAGCAAAGATTATGAATCCAGTTTTTCTAACGACAATGGCGCCTACGTGGCATCACAGGCACTTAAACTCGCGGGGCTGCGAGAACGTTTGCACGAGCTCAACCTCTCTGCGCAAAAGAGCATGTCGCAGGCCGCAGAAGCAATCGCGGATGCCAACCACGGGAGCGAGATTCTTCCGCTCATCGAGGCGATGATGGAGCGGCCCGTCAGCCATTGGGCGGCAGTGACTCATGCCTTCCGTGAATGTGATGAGTTCACGGCATGGCAGAGAGCGTCCTTCCTTCAACATGCCTTACAGTTACCGTCGAACAGCCAGGCATTTCGTGGAGCTCTCCGTGCACTCGCCAACGACTTTCTCGCTGAGAATGGCACAACCATCATGTCGGGATACCGATTTGGAATCGATCTGGAAGAGTTCGCTGCTCTCCTGGGCACAAACGCGCGCGGCGTCTCCATGCTTGCGCTCGAGGCAACGGATGCCACGATCGTCGTCTCGTCTGCGGAGTCCTGCTACCGCCTAGCAGGTGCAGTTGCGTCTCTCCTGACGCCACAGGAGGCAGTCTCCTCACTCACGTCGGCGCTCACTGACCTGGAACAGGCCCTAGAGATTGAACCGTGGTCAACGGAGGGTCTTGAAATCCCTACCTCCTCGGATATCCACTCCGCTACCGCTGCCTTTCTCTGGTCCGCGCTGGCAGATCCGCGGGCTAGTATTCGCTGGCGGGCTACACACGCTGTGCGATTCCTCTTCGAGTACGGCGATCAAATGTTGATTGATGCCCTTTGCGAGTTCTCCCGTGGCGATGCGCCCATAGGCTACGCCGACCAGAGGTTTACCTTCTATCGGATGCACGCCGTGGAAGCGCTGCTGGTTGCCGCCGAGCGTGCCTCCGTCGCACATCCCGGGAACGTCGTTTCGGTACTGCCAACAATCAAGAGGCTGCAGGCAGAATACCCGGATCATGTACGAATGCAGCGTTGCTGCGCCCAAATCGGCATTCGTACTGGCGATAACGAATTGGCCGATAAAGCCACGATCACTCCGAAGCCAATTGAAGTGCTCGCCCGCTATGAACGCGCTGGTGCGCCCAAACCATTCACCACAAGTCGGGTGACCTCGGAGTTCGACTTCCACTTCGATATAGATGAGTACTGGCTTGGTCCTTTGAGCGATTCTTTCCAGGTTGAGCACTCCGATGTGGCTAAGGCCGCGAGCGACTTGATCCTTGAAGAGTGGGAGTGGCGCGACTCGCCGTTATTGACGCTCGACCCCCGACGAGCCGCAGACACCTACATGGAGGGGGAAACATACTTCTACAAATACGACTTCCCCGAAGCGGAGGATTTGGACTTCTATCTCTCATATCACGCGATGCTCACAGTCGCTGGCCGATTGCTTAGGAGTAAGACGCCGTATCAGGAGCCAGAGGATGACCGTACAGAGTTCGACCGCTGGTTTTCAACATTCGATCTAAGCCGCGAGGACCGGCTGTGGCTGTCCGACGCCCGTCGGGCCGTGCCCCGCGACCTGGGCCACTCTTCGCGTAGTGGCCGCGACGGATGGTTGTGGGAAGTTACCACCGGCGACTTCGTCCGGGCATTTCTCGGGGCGGATGGTTGGATCACGGTGAGACAATCCGCTCACCGAATTGATTATGGAACCTCAGACAATATTTTCGTGACAAGCGCCCTCGTTGGCCGTGAAACTGGTCCGGCGCTCGTCCGGGCCCTGCAAACTTCACCGTCATTCAACAATTTCCGTATCCCGCTCGGTGGTGATGAAGATTTCACATACGACCTCGGAACTTTTCGGCTTCAAGGATGGCTTGACGATCCTGACTCGGAAAGTGGCAGTGACCGACGAGACCAATTCTCCCTCGATGTGCGGTACCCAACACCGCGACCTTCCGACTGGGTGCGAAAGCTGCTGAACCTGAGCTCGACGACGAACGGACTGGACTGGCTCCAGCCTGGGAAGCCGGAAGCCGTTGCCGTCTCTGCGGCGTGGTCTCAAAAAGACGGTAGTCGTGAGCGGCGGGGGCCAGACGGTGCCCGACTTCGAGTCACGCCAACACTCCTTGAAGATCTCGCCGCCGCAACAGACAGTGCGGTGATCCTTGCAGTCCGCTTTGATAGGAATGACGAATCCACCCGGCGCTATTCAGGCTCCGATGACTCTCTGGGGTATCTCGATGACTACGTCAAGTTCTTCCTCTTCACGCCCAACGAGGGATGGCGCGACTACCGCGGCGATCCTATTGCTAGGTAAGCAAATCGCCGCCACTCTGGATGAGCATGATTTCCTGTCACGGTGGATGGCGCACTACCTTGCCGAGCGCATGGCCACACTCGAGTCCCTTCGGGGGCGGGAGCGTTCAGAAGCCGAGGATGCAATTGCCGACCATATCCTCCGGCTCTGGGAACATCGGCACGGAGCTGCACTTCGTGAGGATCCTATCGCCCTATCCGAGAGTGTCGAGCGGGCAATCGCTCGGCTGGACCCTAAGGGGCTCCAGCCCTGGGGTTACTACAAAACCTTCGAAGAAGAGGCTGGCCCGAGCGCAACAGAGGTAGAGGTCAACACTTTTCTCCGGGCCGCTGTGGGCCTTGACCGAATAATGGCGGATCTTGTACGCTCGCTGGTTACCTGCGCCGCGATGATGTCGGCTGCGAAGGACAACGAGTGGGTGCTACATACTCGAGCGGCAGGCGCAGTTCAGCTCGACTACCTACAGCTGCTGCAAGGCTATGAGCAGGCCGAGGACTCTGATCAGACTCCGGTTGCAGTTGCGCGGGCAAAAATTGTTGAACGCTCTAAGTCCGTAATCGAGCTTCTGGAGACCCTGGTCCGCGAGGCATCCGAACCGGCGCCGCCAGAAGAGCAATGAGCCGTTCCAGCGAGATCTGCGGAGCCTGTCGGGCCTGCAACAAAATGGGGAAAATGGGGGGTGTGCACAATGTGCACACCCTGGGCTTCGGATCGAGTCGTACTGGTGCCGGACTCGGCCGGATTAGGGACATTTTCGGGGGAAGGGCGGAAATCCAAGGGCTGGAACCCGGTTCGAGTCCCACCTCGGGCACAGCAACCCCCTCGCAGGAGGGGGGTTTTGCTTTAACGCGGCGGCTAGGCGTCGGACGGGTGCGCGGACGCAGCAGCATCCCGGGCCACGTCGATTAGCGGGGCCGTCGCCGTTTTCCGGACTAGGATCGGGGGAGAGCCAGCATGCCCCCGGCCAGCGGAGGCAGCCGTCAAAACATCTCAAGGGGAGACGAACTTCATGCCCGAACAATCCGGCCGCCGTGCCAGGCACGGCTATACCCCCGTCGACCCCGCCAAGTTCACCCCCATCCGCCGTCCCAGTAACGCATCGCTGCGCGGCGCAGTAGTCACCGGCTTCGTTCTGTGGATCGCGGCTGGAGCAATTTCCGCTGGATGGCTGGCCTCCTGCTTCAGCACTGACGTGCCGTTCGTCCTGACCGCCGCAGTGTTGGGCGCAACCCTGGTCACGGTTGGGGGCGTCCGAAATACCACGCGGATGGGCCGCCGTCGGCGGGAAGATTTTGTCCGTTGCGGCGGGGATCCCACCGGGATGACCGACCTGATGTTCGGGTCGATGCGTGGGTTCCGGACGCCGGAGGGGGAGTGGGAGATTCCCGAGCAGGGTTCCGGCGCCTACCAAGGCATCTGACCGACTCAGGGTGAGGATCAGCTCCTGATGGTGAGCCGGGTTCCGGCTCTGACTGCCTACCGCAATTCCCCGGTTTTCCCTGTTCAGGGCCGGATGGTTTGATTGGTCAGTGCTCCGTCTCAAACGCCTTCTGGTTTTCGGCTTGTTCGCCCTGTGCATCATCATCGCGTTCTCGTTCTGGGTAATCCGGCAGCCCGGCGCGGACTCAGCCGGGGCCCCTCCTGCACCGCCGCGGGCCGGGGCAAAGCTTGAAATGTTGTCCACCGGGATCACAACCGCCGTGAACGTCAGCCGCAACCCTGATGCCCAGTGGCTCACCCGCGCCGCCGCTCAGACCGGAATCCCGGCCCGCGCGCTCCGGGCCTACGTGGCTGCGGCTGTCTCGGCCAATGAAGCGACGCCCGGCTGCGGGATCGGGTGGAACACCGTGGCGGCCGTCGGCTTCGTCGAATCAGCGCACGGATCATACGGCGGCGGCAGCCTCAACAGCGCCGGGCAGGCGAGCGGCCCAATCGTGGGCCCCAGCCTCAACGGCGTCGGCTTTGCCGCCATCGCGGACACGGACGCCGGCGCCTTGGACGGTGATGCCCGTTGGGACCACGCCGTCGGGCCCATGCAGTTCATTCCCTCCACCTGGCAGCTCGCCGGGCGGGACGGGAACGGTGACGGAAAAGCGGATCCGCTCAATATCGACGACGCCGCCCTCAGCGCGGCGACGTATCTGTGCGGCAGCGGCCGCGACCTCACTACGGCGCAAGGATGGACCGACGCCATTTACGCCTACAACCAGTCGGGCGACTACATCCGCCAGGTGCGCAGCCACGCCACTGCCTATGCCGAGAAGGCTGGAACCCCTTGAGCCGCGGGGTGTGATCCCCATAGAGTGTCCGCAAACGGCCAGCAGCCCCAGGAGATGACATGTCCCTCGTCCGCGTGCACAACTTCTCGGTCTCCCTGGACGGCTTCGGCACCGGCGAGGACCAGCGACTCGAGGCTCCATTTGGCCACGCTGGCTCACGGCTCATGGAATGGGCCTTCGAAACGCGCACCTTCCGCGAGATGGGCTTCCACGGGGAGTCGGAAGGCTCCTCCGGCGTCGATGAGGCCTTCGCCAGCCAGTGGAAGCCAGGGATCGGTGCGGAGATCATGGGTCGAAACAAGTTCGGTCCTCAACGCGGTCCCTGGCAGGACGAGGAATGGAAGGGGTGGTGGGGCGATAACCCCGTCTTCCATACCCCCGTCGTTGTTCTGACACACCACCCCCGGCCGACGCTCGAAATGGAAGGCGGGACAACCTTCCATTTTGTCGACGCCGATCCCGTCTCAGCGCTTCAGCAGGCCCGCGCCCTGGCCGGAGACCTCGACGTCCGGATAGGTGGCGGCGTCCGGACGATTCGCCAGTTCCTTGAGGCCGACCTGATCGACCACATGCACATCGTCCTCGTGCCGATCGTCCTGGGACGAGGGGAACGGCTCTGGGACGGACTCGAAGACCTTGAACAACGCTTTGACATCGAAGCCACCCCTTCTCCACTCGGAGTCACCCACCTGATCTTCACGCGGCGCGCGGCCAGGTAGGTAGGGCCGGTAGGCCAGTCCGGGAGGCGCGTTCTCTCTGTTCGCACACTCCGCGAAGCTTGTACACCGAAACAGGGAATTCCGTAGCCACTTCGTACGTTGCATCTGCGTCAGATAAGAACGACGGAAGAGAGAATGACCTAAGTGGCAACTGATTACGACGAAGTACGTTCCGACGTCAAGGAATCCCAGGAACGCTCCCTCGAAGCGCTGCAGTCCGCCAACGCGCCGGATGCCCGCAGCGTTGTCCGGGAACTGGACGAATCCGATGCACTGGATGATGCCATCACCCCCGGCGGAGAGTTTGTCGCCGAGGAACTCGTCGTTGAAGTCATTCCCCAGGCCGAAGACGAGTTCACCTGCTTCTCCTGTTTCCTGGTCCGGCACCGTTCCCAGCTCGCGAGCCAAAGGAACGGACATTCGTACTGCATCGAGTGCGAAGGCTAGGACGGCTCAGGTCTCCGGTTAATATGACTCCTGCTCACGGCTTTCCCGGCTTCCTACGGCGTCCGCAGCCCATCAAACCTGAGGCCGGTCAAGAGTCGGTCTGGGACTATCCGCGGCCGCCCAGGGTCGAGCCGCGATCGGAACGGATCGTTGTCCGGCTCGGCGGCCAGGTGATTGCCGACACCACCGATTCAGTGCGCGTCCTGGAAACGAGTCATCCGCCGGTCTACTACCTGCCGCTGGATGCCTTTTCCGCCGGCGTCCTGGTCCCGGTCGAGGGCACCAGCTTCTGTGAGTTCAAGGGGCAGGCGCACTACTTCGACGTCGTGGCCGGCGGTGTTGTGGTTCCCCGCGGCGGGTGGACCTATCCCGATCCCGCCCGGGGGTTCGAAGCGCTGAGCACCAGGGTGGCCCTCTACCCGGCCCGCATGGATTCCTGCGAGGTCGACGGCGAGCGAGTGGCCGCCCAGGCGGGTGACTTCTACGGCGGCTGGATCACCAGGCAGATCGTCGGTCCCTTCAAGGGCGGTCCGGGCACCGGCGGGTGGTAGTCCGAGCGGTTTGTCCTCACACCGCACTCAGAGGCCTCGGCGCCCCGCCCACAGCCCGTGGAGCAGCGGAACAACCGACCCAACCATCAGCACGTTGCCGAGCAACAAGTCATCCGCCCGGATCACGGCGCCTGCAATGAGCAGCGCGCCGAAGACCAGCGCCGACGCGGCTCGCTGCGCCGTGCGGTCCAGCCGGGCCAGCTGCCGTTCGAGGCGCGGATTGGCCACGGACAGTGGCCCGTCCTCGAACCCGGTGATCAGGCCGTCCAGGCGTTTCGGCAGGCGCACGGCCACCCCGGCGGCGTCGAGCACCTGCTGTGCCACATCCTGGACGAGGTTGCCCCGTTCGTCGCGCAGCAGCTGCGCCGCATAGGGTTCGACGGCGTCCCAGAGATTGAAGCGGGCGTCCAGCGAGCTGCACACACCCGAGGTCAGCGACATCGCCCGGATGATGAGCAGGAAATTTTCCGGCAGCTGGAACGGCAGCGAGCGGACCAGATCGCCGAACTCCACGGCGAACTCGAGGAACTCCTGCTGGTCCACCTCGCGAAGCTCGGCAAAGCCCATCCCGCCGAAGCGGGCGAAGAGCTGCGTCATCGCCCGCTCCAGCTCTGCCCTGTCGGCCGTCGGAACCAGCACCCCCACGTCGCTGATCGCGTTGACCAGGCCCTTGCCGTCACGCGAGGCGGCCGCGATCAGCAGCTTCCGTAGGCCGCTGCGGGTGCGCGGCGGAACTTCGCCCATCATGCCGAAGTCGATGAACGTCAGCTTCCACGGGCGAGCCGCCGATGGATCGGTAACCGGGGTGACAAAGATGTTGCCGGGGTGCGGGTCTGCATGGAAGAACCCGTTGGTAAACAGTTGGTCGAACATCACCGAGGCAAAAACCGGCGCCACCTTCGCCGGGTCAATTCCCGCCGCGAGAAGCGCCCCGGCGTCGGTGATCTTGATCGCCGCAACGTCTTCGAGAACAAGCGCGCGGCGGGTGCTCCACTCCCATGCGACCTCGGGCACGTCCACCCGGTCATCATCGGCGAAATCAGCCGCGAAGCGCTCCGCGTTCGCCGCCTCATGCAGGTAGTCGATCTCGTCGAGGCTGATCTGTGCAAACTCCTCGACCAGGGCCGGCATGTCCGCGCGGCTGGACACCAGGCGCACGCGGCTGAGCCATCCGCCGACCTTCCGCAGGGCCGCCAGGTCGACGTCGATAATCTCGCGGATGCCCGGGCGCTGCACCTTCAAGACCACGCTGTGAAGCCCGGCGTCGGCGGCATTGGCGGGCAGGAGCCGTGCTCGATGTGCCTGCCCAAGCGATGCCGCGGCGATCGGGACCTCCTCTACTGAGTCGAAAACCTGGTCCAGCGGGGCACCCAGCTCCGCCTCGGCAAGGGCGCGGATTGCGGGGAACGGAACGGGCGGCACCTCATCCTGCAGCCCCTCCAGCTCCTTGGTGATTTCGGGCGGAAGCACGTCGAGCCTGGACGACAGGAACTGCCCGACCTTGATCATCAGGCCGCCGAGCTCCACCGCGAGCACATGGAAGCGCTGCGCGAAACGGCGCATCCGCTTCGTCCGGGTACGCCCGGCAACGCTGCCCAGCCCCACCCGGGGGAGGAACAGTTCAAACCACCAGGTCTCCGCGAGATGCCACGCGGCGAAGCGCAGGATCCGACGGTAGCGTGCACGGGTGTCCCCGGCGCCGGGAACCGGATCCGCCCGGTCCCGGCGGCCCGACGGCACCGGTCAGTCCTGGGCGAGGATCGAATACAGCCGGCGACGCGCCTCGTTGAGCACCGCCACGGCCTGCTGCACCTGCTCTGGCGAGCCCGTGCGGCCCACCTGGGAGGCAGCCTGCGCGAGCTCGACTCCGGCCTTGGGTAGCGCCGCGAAACCGGGGGCGGCTGCGTGGCCCGTAGGCTCCCACGGTGCCGACGCATCGGCGCCGGCGACTTCCTCCCGGCCCGCCTCGGTTAGCGAGTAGATCTTGCGGCCGTTGGACTCCTCGGCACGGATCAGCGCCTCATCGGCCAGGAGCTGCAAGGTGGGGTAGACGGAGCCGGCACTCGGCTTCCAGCTGCCGCTGCTGCGCTCCTCGATTTCACGGATGATTTGGTAGCCGTGCATCGGCCGCTCAGCGAGCAGGGCGAGTACCGCCGACCGCACCTCGCCACGACCCGCACGGGTTCCCGAGCGCTTCTCGAACCGCGCGCGCAGGTCTTCAACCGCCTGCCACATGCTATCAATGTTGGGTGCTCCAAAGCCGCCGGCCGGGTATGAACTACGCATGCTGGTCTCTCCTTAGTGAGTCGCGAACGATACTCAACGATACATTCCGATATAGGGGAAAACTAGGGGTTGGAGCGGCCGGGGTGGTGGATTCGTTGTCTGCGTGCGGTAGACCAGAAGCTATGATCTTCAGCCAGCTTGAATACATGGTCGCGTTGGCCCGGGAGCGCCACTTCGCACGGGCGGCCGAGAGTTGCTCGGTGTCCCAGCCGGCCTTGTCCGAGGGCATCAGGAAGCTTGAAGTCGAGTTGGGCGTCCCGTTGATCCGGCGCGGCAATAGGTTCGAAGGTCTGACGGCCGAGGGTGAACAGATTGTGGTGTGGGCGCGCCGCATTCTGGCGGACCGCAGTGCCCTGACGGCGCAGATCGCGGCCATGCGGTCCGGCGTGACGGGACAGCTTCGAATCGGCACGATCCCGACCGCGTCACCCGCCGTGTCCGGGCTGACCGCCGCTTTCTGCGCGGCGCATCCTCTGGCCAACGTCCATGTCGCGTCCGACCTCAGGTCCGAGGACGTGCTGCGGCTGCTGGCCGACTACGAAATTGACGCCGGAATTAGCTACGTCGCCGACCCGGTTCCGGACGGTTTTGAGATGACCAGCTTGTACCGCGAAAAGTATGTGCTCCTCACGTCGGAGGCCCACGGGGCATTCAAGGGCACTGCGGTGGGCTGGTCGGGCGCCGCGACACTGCCTCTGTGCCTGTTGGACCGGTCGATGCAGGGGCGCCGGCAGGTGGACGAAGCGTTCCTGGACGTGGGTTTGACCGCTGACCCGCGGCTTGAGACGGACTCGGTCGCTTCGCTCCTGGCCCAAATGAGCGCCGGCCTGTGGGCCACCATTGTGCCGGCGGCTTGGTTGCATGTGTTTCGGATTCCCCGTGGCCTGCGCGCCCTCCGGCTGATCGGATCGGAGCGGCGGCCACACATCGGGCTCGTGACGCTCTCTCGCGAGCCGCAAAGCGTCCTTGCACGCGCGCTCACTGAGGTGGCCCGTGGGATCGATCTCACATTCTTGGAAAATGCGCCGGCTGACCAGCAGGAATAAACATTCCCTATCGCGCGATGGACTTTGCTTCTTTGAAAGCTATCGCTGCTCGGAGAAGGGTGGGTAGCAGCCGCGGGCTCAGGAAGAGCCCGGACGCGGCACTTCACGGCGCGGCCTCTTTGGACGCCTGTCTAAGCAATTGGAGATTCCTTGAGTACTTTTGCCATTCACCAGCCACTCCGCGGACCGGCCAGGAAGGCCGCCTACACGGATACCGACACCCTTCATCGCTCGGCCCCGGCGAAGAGGACGCAGCCGGGCGGGTACACCGACGTCGACGTCCTGGCCGGGGGGCGGGCCGAGCATGCGGGGCGACCGGGCAGCTACGCGGACGTCCACACCCTGGTGGGTAGGATGACTGCCTGGGACAGTCAGGGCCGCCAGGGCAGTTACACAGACGTGGATCGCTAAGGCACCCGCAACGATCGAGAGGACTTCGGGATGGACATGAAACGCAAGGTGGCTGTGCTCGGCACCGGCATCATGGGGGCCGCGATGGCCCGGAATCTGCTGCGGGCCGGACACGAAGTCCACGTGTGGAACCGCGACCAGGCCAAGACCGTCCCGCTCGGCGACGCCGGGGCACAGATAGCCGGGTCCCCGGCTGAGGCTGTTGCGGGCGCCGACGTCGTGCTGACCATGCTCTTTGATGCTGCCGCCGTGACCGAGGTAATCCGAGAAGCGGCAGCGGGAGTCCGCCCGGGCACCGCCTGGGTGCAGTCCACTACCGTCGGCGTGCACGACGTCGCAGCCCTCGCGGACCTGGCGAACGAGGTAGGCCTCGACCTGGTCGAAGCGCCCGTTTCCGGCACCCGCGAGCCCGCTGAGGCCGGCCAGCTTATAGTGATCGCGGCCGGCCCGGACGCAGTCCGCGAACGAGTGGCGCCGGTCCTGGACGCCATCGGTGCGCGCACGGTCTGGACGGGGCAGGACGCGGCCGCGGGCTCCGCAACCCGGCTGAAGCTCGTCGTCAACAGCTGGGTCATCGCCGCCTCGAATGCCGCCGGTGAGATCCTGGCCCTCGCCGAGGCGCTCGGGGTGGATCCCGGGCAGTTCTTCGGGCTGATCGACGGCGGCGGCCTCGATCTGCCCTTCCTGCGAACCAAGGCCGGCCTCATCCTCGAAGACCGGCTGGAACCGGCGTCCTTCGCGGTCGACACATCCCTGAAAGACGCCCGGCTGATCCTCGATGCCGCCCGGGAGCAGGGTGTTCGGCTAGACGGGGTGGAGGCATCGGCCGAGCGCCTCGAACGAGTCGCCTCCCAGGGCCGCGCAAAGCAGGACATGGCCGCTGCCTACTATGCCGGAATCAGGCAGGATCCGGACACCGCTGGCAGCCTGGGGCTCCCCGCGAGTTAGGTCGGGGCGGCCCGGCCGAGTCAATTCTCGGAACGTTCGCTAAAGGACACCAAGCGCGATTGCATCTCCCAGTACGGGGTGGCGGCCGGCGCCTGCTTGCCATCGCGCAGGGCGGTGACTACGTTCACCGCGGCGTCGACGGCGGCTCGGTAAGGCAGGGAGCCGGAACTCACCCGCCTGACCCCCAGCTCACCCAGTTCAGGGACGGTCAGTGAGGGATGTGCCAGCACGTTAACCGGCAGCGCGACACCGGCGGTGACGGCCTGGATGTCGTCCGGAGCCGCAAGCCCGGGGACAAAGATTCCGTCCGCCCCGGCGTCGGCGTAGAGACCGGCGCGGCGCAGGACGGCGTCGACGGTGGCCTGTTCGCCGAACCAGATGTTGTCCACCCGCGCGTTGACAAACACGGCCGGACTGCGTCGCTTGACGGCGGCGACCTTGTCCGCGACGACTGCTGGATCAACCAGATGACCGGCCGTGCTGTCCTCCAGGTTGACCCCGGCCAGGCCGAGCGCAGCCAGTTGGGCCACGAAGTCCGCAACCTCGGCCGGGTCATCGGAGTAACCGTCCTCGATGTCCGCCGTGATGTGGACCGGCAGGCGGCACAGGCGGGCCACCAGAGCGGCCGTTGCCGCCTTGCTGGAGCGGCCTCCGTCCGGGAGGCCTGCACTCGCAGCGATGCCAAAGCTGGTGGTGCCGACGGCAGGGAATCCCGCATCGGCGAATGCCAGGCCGGATCCGGCGTCCCACGCATTCGGCAATAGGAACGGCGTTGCGGCGTAGTGGAGGTCCCGAAACGTAGTCATTTTCAATCCCATCCCTTGCCAAACGAATAGGTGGATTCCCGTTCAGTTTACAAACGCGTCCGGCCGCCGCAAGGGATGGACGGCAGGCCGGATAACAGTCCGCCGGCGCGGACAGGATGCGAGGGGTCCGGCGTCGCTGCACAGTGCCGGAAAGGCCCTATTGCGCCGGCCGGCGGACTGCTAGGCTCGGCGCCACGACAACTTCGGGAGGTCTGGTGTTTGATCGACTTTTTGGACGAAAAGACCAGCAGGCAAACGGCGAAACCCAATCCCGGGCGGATATCGCCAATCCGGTGTACAAGGAGATCGCGCTCCAGCTCACCTCCACCGCAGAGAATTCGACTCCTGACTGGACCACGTCCTATGGCTACATCGAGGACATCGATGACGGGCGCGGCTACACCGGCGGCCTGGTGGGGTGGTGCAGCGGCACCGGCGATATGCTCGAGCTCCTCCAGGCCTACTCGAATGCCGCCCCCGGGAATCCGCTGGCGCAGTACCTGCCGAGCCTGCAGCAGATCATGGAGGCGCCCTACAAGGAACGCCCGGCCTTGAGCCACCGGCTGCTGGACCCTGGCTTCGCTGCCGACTGGAAGGCCGCTGCGGGTGACCCGGCCTTCCAGCGGACCCAACAGCAGGAGCGGGACAGGGTCTATTGGCAGCCTGCGTTCGAAGAAGCTGTCCGGGACGGCGTTGGTCCGCTGGGGCTTGCGATCTACTACGACGTCTCGGTCAACCACGGCCCGGGGGACGACGACGAGTCGTTCGGTGGCATTCTGGCCGCAGCCCGGAAGTCGGAACGCCCCCCGGCCCAGGGCGGAGACGAGGCTAAGTTCCTCGCCGCCGTCGTGAAGGACAGGGTGAAAGTCCTCAAGGCCTGGGGCGATTACCAGAAGCACGGGCGCCAGGATATCCACAACGGGCTTTTGGAAGCAGGAAACCTTGAGCTCACGCCACCAATCAGCTGGTCTGTTTATGACGACCCGTATGAGCTCGGATCATATCCCCGAGTGAGGTAAGGCGGCCGCCGCGCGCGTGTGCCGCCGTCGACCGGGGTACCGGAGGCAGGTTTACGGAGTCTCCGTCACGGTGTTCGCCATGCCGATGCGCAACTTTCCATTCGCCGTCCTCGCGCCGGTAAACCTGGGTGGCCCGCAGCGTGTAGGCCCGCGGCTCACCGTTCACGGACGCAGAGGTGTGTTCGAGGCCCGCCGTGTAGGCCATGTCGCCCACCACGTCATATGCCTGCAATTCGAACACATAGGACGTGCAGTCCGAGAAACTCTTCGCGAGCCCCGTGAACAGCTCATCCAGTTCCCGCTGGCCGTTCGCGTTGCGCCATGCACCCAGGACGCTCACGGGTTCATTGCGGGACCAGAGCGCCCGGCGGGGCGCTGCGTCGCCATTGTGCAGGGCCAGTTCCGCCTGGTACAGCGCGGTCTGGACCCAGGCCAAGAAGTCCTCACGCTCATTCATGCCACCAGTATGCTCCCGGTGCAAGCGGTGCGCACCGGCTCATCGCGACGTTCAGGCCGCCTGCCAGCTGGCCGGGAGCGCTTTCAGGCCATAGACGATGGTGCTTTCCATCCGTTCGAGGCGAGCTCCCGGATCCAGGGCGAGTCCGGGCAACCGGCTGAGGATGCCCTCCAGCACGATCCTGGCTTCCAGCCTTGCCAACGGGGCGCCGAGGCAGAAGTGGACGCCGTGGCCGAACGCAAGATGCCGGATCTGGCCGCGGTCGACGTCGAAGCGGGCGGCCTGCTGGAACTGCCGTTCGTCCCGGTTCGCGGAGCCGATCCACGCCACGAGCGGGGCGCCGGCCGGAATTTGAACATCGCCCAGAGCGGTTTCGGCGACGGCAATCCGGTACATCGACTGGACCGGAGACCGAAAGCGAAGGACCTCTTCTATGGCCTGGGGGAGCAGCGACGGTTCCCCGCGGAGGCGTTCGATGGTGCCGGGAACTTCGGCGAAGCAAAGAACAGCGTTGCCGATCAAGTTGGTGGTTGTTTCATTGCCGGCAACGAGCAGCAGGCTGCAGAAACCCAGCAGCTCGACCACGCTTAGCTTCTGCCCGTCGATCTCGGCAGAGAGCAGACTGCTGATCAAGTCGTTGCCGGGCCGGCTCCGACGCTGTTCGATCAGGTCCAGGAAGTACGCCGTCATCTCCCGGTTGGCTGCCTCATGATCCTCATTTAGCGCATTGGTCCGCGTCTGGCTGACGATCACGTCTGACCACTCCTTGAAGCGGTCGCGGTCCTCGGCGGGCACGCCCATCAGTTCCGAGATCACGATCACCGGCAGCGGCACGGCCAATGCCTGGATCAGGTCCGCCGTTCCGAGGTCCGTGATCTCCCCGAGGAGCTCGTCCGTGAGCTGTGAAATGCGGGGACCGAGCGCGTCTACGGCTTTCGGCGTGAAGGCTTGCGTCACCAGGGAACGCAATTGCCGGTGCCGGGGCGGGTCGGTGGTAATCAGGCTGGATTCGAAGAGGTGGCCGGACTCGGATGAGTCGTCGCCCCGCATCCGGGAGGAGAACGTGGCGTGTTCGGAGAGCACCCGCTGCACGTCCTCGTACCGGAAGACGTGCCAGCTGCCCGACTGCTCGTGGTGGAAGACTGGGGCGGTTTCCCGCATTCGTTCGTAGGAAGGAAAGGGATCCAGCGGATGCTCACTGGCCGGGGTGAAGTCCATGGCTGGCCTCTCTGCTCAGCCCGGCGAGCTAGCGTCCGGGCCCGGCCGCCGGGGTCCCGGGTCGATTGACCGGGGACCCTGATTTTATCCAATGCCCCCTCGTGGCGACAGGGGCCGAATGCGAATGGCCGGAGCCGCTGGTCCGCAAAAGGGCGGCCGGAGCCGCTACTCCGCGAACGGCCGTCGGCGCTGCTGTTTCGTCGCGGCCCGCCGTTCCTTCGCGGCAAGGCGCCTGCGGTTGGAGCCCCGGGTAGGTTTGGTCGGCCGGCGCGGCGCAGCCTCTGCCGTCAGGGCCTCGGCCACAAGCTCGGAGAGCTTGGCCAGGGCGCTCTCGCGATTGCGCAGCTGGGATCGCTGCTCCGAAGCGGTCACCGTGATCACCCCGCGGACCAGGCGTCGTCCCAGGCGTGCCACCAGCATCGCCCGCTGGCTGTCCGAAAGCGCGGCCGAGCCGCCGACACTCCACGAGAGTTCCACGCGGCTGTCCGAGGTGTTGACGTGCTGGCCGCCCGGCCCGGATGAGCGTGAGAACCGCCAGCGGAGTTCGGACTAGGGGATGGTGAGCGCGGGCGACACCTCGAGATCCATGCAACCAGCGTTGCACACTCTGGACGCGCCCGACGCCGCTGCACGCTTCGTTGGCCATCCGCGGTGCTGCGACCGCCGAGCTCATGGCCGGGAGCGCCTTTGCCGCCCGCGTCCCGTGTATCTGGCCTCTCAAGGCGTATTGTGGGGCCCTGGGGGAGGGCGGCATGGAAGAAATCCTGATTGCAGACGGCAAGGGCCGGCTCGGTCTCAGCGGGCGGCTACTGCACCTGTCCTGGGCGCCCGGTTCGCAGGTCGGAATTGAGGACGCCATCGCGTCCATCGAGGTCATGCGCGGCCTCAGTGACGGCAGCGCGCTGCCCCTGCTGGTGGATATCTCCAGCGTGACCGTGAGCGCAGCGGCGAGGGGCGCTTACGAGCGTGCCCAGGCGGTATCGGCCGTTGCCCTGGTGGGATCGACGGTGGTGGACACCGTCGTGGCGGCAGCGCTGGGGCGCCATGACTTCTGCCCGCACGCCTATTTCACCTCCCGTGCGGAAGCCCTAAAGTGGCTGGACGGGATCTCCCCCGGTTAAGGGCGTGAGTCGCGCCGCTTCTTTCCTCGCGGCGGCGGTGCCGTGGATGAAAGGCCAAAGCTGTCGGACTTCCCAGCCCGTTGTGGCCGCAGGCTCATGCCGGCCGCAAGCACGGCCGCCGTGCCGGCGGCTGCTGCCATGGCGTAGCCCATGCCCGTGTACGTTCCCAGCCATACCGCCAGCAGCGTGCCCGCAGCCGGGGCGACGGCGGTCACGGCGGTCAGCGGTGCCGCAAAGACGCCCTGAAGGGTGCCTAAGCCGTGCGTTCCCCACCGTTCAGCGACGACGGTCGCCTGCAGAAGGGTCTGGCAGCCCCGGACGGCACCTGCGAGCATTCCCGCCGCAATCAGCACCGGCATCGGGCCGGGCAGGGCTGCCAGGAGGAGCACAGCGCAGGCCGCCGCAGCGGTGATGCTTGGCAGCCGGGCTCCGGGCGGGATGGCCGCGAACAGCAGCCGGCCGCCGACTTGCCCGGCGCCCACAAGCCCGAGGCCGAGGGCGGCCGTGGGGTAGTCGGCTCCCTTTTCAAGCAGCAGGGGAATGATGTTCAGCGTCACGGTGTAAAGACCAAACCCGAGGAGCACCATGAGGGTTTGCAGGCCGAGGAATTCCGGACTGCGCCGGACGGCCCGCAGCCGGGCGCGGTGGTCTGTCGCAGGGGTGCCGCGAGCGGGCGGCGCCCACTGACCGTTAAGGTAGCGGGCATGCAGTGGGACTGTGACCAGACCCAGGATCCCGGCGAGCACGAGGAAAGCGTCCCGCCAGCCGAACGCGGAGGCCAGGGCGGCGGTGACCGGGGCGAAGATGGTGGACGCGAAGCCGGCGGCGAGGGTCAGGATTGTCAGGGGCCGGATGCGGGCAGGGCCGTACCAGCGGGTGATCACGGTGAAGGCCGGCTGATAGAGGACCGCGGACTGCGCGGCCCCCGCCAAAAGCCACGCGGCAAAGAACACGGGCAGGGTTGGTGCCATCGCCACGATAACCAGTGCCAGCACTCCCAGCAGCGATCCGTTGATCATCAGTGTCCGCGGCCCGGTCCTGTCCAGGATCCTGCCCACGAAGATTCCGGCTGCAGCGGAGACCAGCAGCCCGGCGGAGAAGGCCCCGGTGACCAAAGCCGGGTCCCAGCCGGTGTCCTCGCTGATGGGCCGGACCGCGGCGACCAGCGCGTAGTAGAGCACGCCCCACCCTGTGGTTTGGGTAATGCACAGTGCGGCGAGACCGCCGCGCGGTGCACCCTCTGCCACCAGGGTCCTTGATGGCGCCGCGGCGGGCATGGCCTAGCTACCGGTGAGCTCCGCATACAGCTTCTGGATCCGGGACTTGATGTCGTCCCGGACCAGCCGCATGCGCTCCATGCCTTCGATGCCGCGTTCGGAGGGCTCATCCGTGTCCCAGACTTCAAGCCGCTTGCCCTCGGGGCCGTCCACTCTGGCCTCCTTGCCCAAGACGATCACGACGTCGACCTCGTCAAGGACTGCCTCAGTGATGGGTTTCGGGTGTTCGCCGCTGATGTCGATGCCGAGTTCCGCCAGAGACTCCACGGACTGGGGGTTCAGTGACGTGCCCGGGTTTGTCCCGGCTGAGTACACCGTGACGGAACCGTTCGCGAGCTGGTTCATCAGTCCGGCGGCGAGCTGTGATTTGCCGCCGTTCTTGCTGCAGACGAACAGGACGCCGGGCCTTTTCGTGGTCTGGATCATTGGTTTGATTCCTTCTTGCTGGAGCCGGAGCCGGTGTTGCTTAGCAGGGATGGGGACCTGGCTAGGTGACCAGGCGGAGGGGGTCAGTTTTCGCCGGAGCGGCCGTGGGCCAGACCGGTGGGGAAGCCGACCAGGACCGGTTCGGGCGTCCCGCAGCAACCGCCGGAGGTCTCCGCCACGAACCCCGCGGTCGCCGGCGTCGGGACGTCGCAGCTGGTGCCGATGTCCGAGGAGCAGACTCCGGTCTCGGGTAGTTCGAGCTGGACGGTGTCGGCGGCTTCCCGGTCCCCGGCCAGGGCCGCGGCGACGGAGCGGACCTGTTCGTAGCCGGTGGCCAGCAGGAAGGTGGGGGCCCGGCCGTAGGACTTCATCCCGACGATGTAGAAGTCCCGCTCCGGGTGGGCCAGCATCTTCGCGCCGTGCGGTTCCACGGTGCCGCAGGAGTGGAATTCGGGATCGATCAGCGGGCCCAGCTCCCGCGGTGCTTCGACGCCCGGGTCCAGTTCCAGCCGGAGTTCCCGGAGCATGTCCAGGTTTGGGCGGAACCCGGTAGCCGGGACCACGACGTCCGCCGTCAGGGTCCGGCCGTCGGTGGCGGTGAGGGTTACCGAACCGGCGTCGGCCGCGGTGAGTGCGGCGATCCCGAAGCCGGTGTGCAGTTCCACCGTGCCGTCCTCCACAAGGGCGCGCAGCCTGCTGCCGAGCTGGCCGCGGGCGGCGAGCCCGTCGGCGTCGCCGCCGCCGTAGACCTTGGCCGCCGAGGCTCCGCGGATCGCCCACACGATCTTCGTGCCGGGCACTTGGGCCGCAAGTTCGGAGAGGTTGATCAGCGTGTTGGCCGCGGAGTGGCCGGCGCCGATGACGACGGCGGTGCGCCCGGCGAAGGCTTCGCGGTCTCGGCCCAGGACGTCCGGCAGGGGAGAGGAGATGTGGGCCGCGGCGGCTGCTTCGCCGACGGCGGGCAGGCCGGAGGTGCCGAGGGGGTTGTGGGTGGACCAGGTTCCGGAGGCGTCAATGACGGCGGCGGCCTGGTAGTCGCGGACTTCGCCGTCGGCGTGCGCGACCCGGACCACGAACGGGGTCGTGTCGCGGTTCCGGCTGTGGGTCTTGTCCATGCCCTGCCTGGTGACGGCGATGACGCGGGCCCCGGTGTGCAGGCGGGACTCGATCTCGGGAAGCGATGCGAGTGGGCTGAGGTACCGGTCGATCAAGTCGCCGCCGGTGGGCAGCGCGGACGGCTCGGGTGATTCCCAGCCGGCCGCGGCGAGCAGTCGTGCCACGGCGGCGTCGGTGTTGTACTGCCAGGGCGAGAACAACCGGATGTGGCGCCACTGTTCGATCGCGGCGGCCGGGGCCGGGCCGGCCTCGAGGATCAACGGTTCCAGGCCGCGTTCGAGCAGGTGCGCCGCCGCGGCGAGGCCGATGGGCCCGGCTCCGATGACAGCTACGGGAAGGGTGTTGGTTGCAGCCATGGTGTCCTCTGTTTCGTTCGGCGGGGTGGTTACTTGTTCGCGGGGGTGAGGGAAGCGATGAGCTCCTCGATGCGGGACTTGATTTCGTCCCGGATGGGACGGACCGCGTCGACGCCCTGCCCGGCAGGGTCCTCGAGTTCCCAGTCCTCGTAGCGCTTGCCCGGGAAGATCGGGCAGGTGTCGCCGCAGCCCATGGTGATGACGACGTCCGATTCCTTGACGGCCTCGGTGGTGAGGACCTTGGGGATCTCCGCAGACATGTCGATCCCGAGTTCGGCCATGGCCTCGACGGCGGCGGGGTTGACCTTATCCGCGGGCGCAGATCCCGCGGAGCGGACTTCGATGGCGCCCTTGGACAGGGTGGTGAGGAAGGCAGCGGCCATCTGGGAGCGGCCCGCGTTGTGGACGCAGACGAAGAGGACGGACGGCTTCTTGGCGGTTTCGGTGCTCATGGCGTTCTCCTGAGGTTTGTGGGGTTAGACGGAAAGGGTGCGGGAGGTGAAGTAGCATTTGCGGGCCCAGAGGGCCGCGTAGACCAGTGCAACTAGGACGGGGACTTCGATCAAGGGCCCGACGACGCCGGCCAGCGCCTGCCCGGAGGTGACGCCGAAGGTGCCGATCGCGACGGCGATGGCGAGTTCGAAGTTGTTGCCCGCCGCGGTGAAGGCCAGGGTGGTGGTTTTGGCGTAGCCCAGTCGCAGCCGCCGGCCAATCAGCATCCCGGCGCCGAAGACCACCAGGAAGTAAACCAGCAGCGGCAGGGCGATCCGGGCGACGTCCAGCGGGCGGGAAGTGATGGTGCCGCCCTGCAGGGCGAACAACAGGGTGATGGTGAACAGCAGGCCGTAGAGTGCCCAGGGGCCGAGTTTCGGAAGGAAGGTTCCCTCGTACCAGTCGCGGCCCTTGGCCCGTTCCCCGAGTGTGCGGGTGAGGAAGCCGGCCAGCAACGGGATCCCCAGGAACACCAGCACGGAGGCGGTAATGGCCCAGAAGGAGAAGCCGGCGCTGGTGGTGGGCAGGCCCAGGATGGAGGGCAGGAGCTGGAGGTAAAACCAGCCGAGGGCGCCGAACGCGATGACCTGGAAGACGGAGTTGATGGCCACCAGCACGGCCGCGGCCTCGCGGTCGCCGCAGGCAAGGTCGTTCCAGATCATCACCATGGCGATGCAGCGGGCCAGGCCCACAATAATCAGCCCGGTGCGGTACTCGGGCAGGTCCGGGATGAAGATCCACGCCAGGACGAACATGAACGCCGGGGCGAGGACCCAGTTCAGGACCAGGGAGGTGATCATGAGTTTGCGATCGCCGATCACGCGGTGTGCCTGGTCGTAGCGGACCTTGGCGAGCACCGGATACATCATCACCAGCAAGCCGACGGCGATCGGCAGGGAGACCTCGCCGATTTTGACGGCCTCAAGTGCGGTATTCAGGCCCGGGACGAAGCTGCCCAGCAGCAGGCCGAGAGCCATGGCCGCGATGATCCAGACGGGCAGGAACCGGTCCAGAGTGGAGAGTTTGCCGACGACGGCGGCCTCACCTTCGACGTCGGGCGACTGGTCGGTCTGGATGTTCACGGGACTCCTGTACTGCGCCGGCGCAGCCTGATTTGGACAGCTCGGCAAAAGATTGATGGTTATCGATATGAAGTATTGCCAACTATATCGATGGATGTCAATCCATGTGCATAATAGACACATGAATTCTCTGCAGACCCTTGAGCCGGCCGTCGACGAGGCCTGCTGCGTACCGTCCGACCAGGCCGTCCTGAGCGCAGAGGATGCCCAGCGCAAGGCCCTGGTGTTCAAGGCCCTGGCCGACCCTAACCGGCTACGGCTCCTCTCCATCGTCAAGGGTTCCGGGGGCGGGGAAGCCTGCGTCTGCGACCTTACCGAACCGCTGGACCTGGGCCAGCCCACCGTGTCGCACCACCTTAAAATCCTGGTCGACGCCGGCTTGCTGCACCGTGAAAAGCGCGGGACTTGGGCCTACTACTCACTGGTGCCCGGCGCGATCGAGCAGACTGCCGGGCTCCTGGCGACACTGTGAGCCGGGGAACCGCGGCGGGTGTCGCCGTCCGGCCGATGCGGGAGACGGACTGGCCGGCGGTGCACAGAATTTACAGCGAGGGTATCGCCACCGGGCAGGCGACGTTCGAGTCCGAGGCGCCGGACTGGCACCGGTTCGACGCCTCGCGGCTGGCCTCGCACCGCCTGGTGGCGGAGACGCCCGACGCCGGGATTCTCGGCTGGGCTGCGGTTTCCGCCGTGTCCGCCCGGCCGGTTTACGCGGGCGTCGTGGAACACTCCATCTACGTCTCCGCAGCCGCGCGCGGCCGGGGGATCGGATCCGTCCTCCTCCGGTCCCTGATCGCCTCGACGGAACGGGACGGCATCTGGACCATCCAGGCGAGCGTGTTCCCGGAGAACGAGCAAAGCCTGGCGCTCCACCTCGCCCACGGGTTCAGGGCGGTCGGCCGGCGGGAAAAGATTGGCCGGATGGCCCACGGCCCTGCCGCAGGCCAATGGCGGGACACCGTGCTGATCGAACGGCGAACCCAGGTCCTTTAGTTCTGGTGCCGTGCACGTGCCCGCGGGGAAACTGGTCCCAAGGACCGGCAACAGCCTCGCGAACAAAGGACACCCATGACCATGGAAGAGCCCACCGCCCAGGACAGGCTGCGCGCCGTGCTGGAAAACGTCAGGACAGCCACGGCAAACACACGCCAGGCGATGGACGCGCCGGGCGACGAGAATTGGGTTCAGGACGGCGAGTCGGATGCCGAATACCTGCGGTCCCTCCAGCGCGACACGATCGCCAGGCTGGACGCCACGGCCCGGGATATCGAGGCGCTGCTGGACCGGGGCCGGCTCGACTAGCCGGGCCGCGGAGCCGGCGGGGCGAGTCTCTCTCAGGCCGGCTCCGAGCTGGGAGTGGTCAGCGCGGACAGTCTTTCTTCTCCAACGGGTTCCTCGGCCAGCAGCGGAATCAGGGCTACCCGGCCCGTCAGGGTGTGCACTTTCGTGATCTGTTCGAATTCGCTCGCGGCGCGGGCCCGCAGGAACGGCGTCCGCGGATGCGCGGCTGCGATCGAGTTGTTGATCACCCAGGCCCACGGATGGATGCCGGCTCTTTCCAGGTCGGACTGCAGTTCCTGTGCTTCGAGCACCGGTGTTGGTTCGGCAAGGGTGACAAGTACGACCTTGGTCTGGGCTGGATCCTGTAGTCGCATGAGCGGCGTCACGAACCCCATGGTGTCACCGACCTGGCGGGCGATCTCGCGGTGGTAGGAACCGGTTGCATCCAGGAGAAGCAGCGTGTGCCCGGTGGGGGCGGTGTCGATCACCACGAAGTGCCGGCGCGACTCCTGAACCACCCTGGAGAACTGCCGGAACACGGCTACCTCATCGGTGCACGGGGACAACAGGTCTTCGGCCAGCGCCGCACGTCCTTCTTCGTCCAAGTTCCGGCCCTTGGTTTCCATCACGTGGCTGCGGTATTCCTGGATGGCCGCCTCCGGATCGATCCGCGAAACCGTCAGGCCCGTGATGGAACCGTTGAGCGTCTCGGTGAGGTGAGCGGCCGGATCGGTCGTCGTGAGGTGAACCGCATGACCCCGGTTCGCCAGCGCGACTGCGATAGCGGCCGCGACGGTGGTCTTCCCGACCCCGCCCTTGCCCATGCACAGCACGAGACCATGGCCGTCGGCTTCCATCTCGTCCACCAGGGCGGCCAGCGGAGCGTGGCTGACCTCGGGGGCCGGGGCCGCGTCTGCCGCGTCTGCCGTGGAGCTGGCGCCGGAAGCGGTCACGAACAGGGACTTCAGGGCCGGAATGCCGACCATGTTGCCCGAATTCAATTCCAGGACATCGCGTGGCAGCCCGGCGACCAACTCGGGAATGGAGGCGAGGGCAGCAGACTCGCGGGTCCTCAGCGCCCGCGCCAGTTCCTCCGTGCCGGCTGAATCCGGGAGCACGCCGTTGACGACGACGTAACCGCCGCCGATCCCGATCTGCTCGAGTTCGCGGTACGTCCGCTCGATCTCGCTCAGTGCCGACTTCTGTGCCCGGGTGACCAGGACAAGCCGAGTCCTCGCCGGATCGGTAAGGGCACGGACCGCCGCGGCATATACCTCTTTGTGCTTCTCGAGTCCCGAGAGCGGCCCCAAGCAGGAGGGGTCGCCCTTGCCGGCGGCCAGGAAATCGGTCCACGAGCCGGGCAGTTGCAGCAGCCGCAGCGTGTGGCCTGTCGGGGCAGTGTCGAAGAGGATGTGGTCGTACTCGCCGTATGCTTCGTCGTCGGCGAGCAGGTTGGTGAACTCGTCGAAAGAGGCAATCTCCGTTGTGCAGGAGCCTGAGAGGCTCTCGGCGATGCCTACCAGTTCGGTCTCCGGGAGGAGACCCCTTACGGGGGCGAGGATCCGTTCCCGGTAGGCCTCGACGGCTTGCTCAGGGTCAATTTCCAGGGCGGAGAGCCCCGGTGCCCCCGGGATGGGCGTGAGGGTGTTCCCGATGCTGACCCCGAAGACCTGCCCGACGTTGGAGGCGGGGTCTGTGCTGACCAGCAAGACCCTTCTGCCCTTACCCGCGAGGGTGAGCGCCGCCGCGCAGGCTATGGACGTCTTTCCCACCCCGCCCTTGCCGGTGAAGAAGAGGAACCGCGGGGCGTTCTCGAGAAATTTCACGTGGCCAGTTTATCGACGGGCGTCAATCCCCATGCTGTTCCTCCTACGTCCCGTTGGATCCGCCGGCCAGGCTTCGCTTGAGGATTTTCCCGCTCGGGCCGAGAGGGAGCTCCGTGAGCAGCCTGATGACGCGAGGATACTTGTACGCGGCCAGCTGGGCGCTGGCGAAGTCGATCAGCTCCTTCTCGGAGACGGTGGCGCCGGCGTCGAGCACGATTGCGGCCGCGACTTCCTGGCCGTGGACGTCGTGCGGGATCCCATAGACGGCGGCGCTGACCACCTCCGGGTGGGTGAGCAGGATTTCCTCCACCTCGCGGGGGTAGACGTTGTAGCCGTTCCGGATGATCATGTCCTTCTTGCGGTCCACAATGGTGAGGTATCCGTCGTCGTCCTTGGTGCCAAGGTCCCCGGTGCGGAACCAGCCGTCGACGATCGCCTCCTCCGTGGCCTCCGGCCGGTTGAGGTAGCCCTTCATCAGCAGGTGTCCGCGGACGACGAGCTCGCCCAGCTCGCCCGTGGGCAGCAGTTCGATGCTGTCGACCGTCTCGGCCCGCGCAATTTCAATGTCGACGCCCCAAATGGCCGTCCCGATGGTGCCGGGCCGGGGCTGGGTGCCCACATGGTTGAACGCGGCGACCGGAGAGGTCTCGGTCAGGCCATAGCCTTCGTGGATCTCCACCCCGAAGACGTCGCGGAACCGGTCCATCACCGCAAGCGGCAGCGATGCCCCGCCGGAGATGCCGTAGCGGAGGCCGGTCGGACGGACGGCAACGGTCTTCGCCGCTTCGATGAGCGCCACATACATGGTCGGCACGCCGAGGAAGATGTTGACGTTGTGCCGGGCCATCAGCTGGAGGGCATCTTCGCCGTTGAAGCGCGGCATCATCACGATTGTGGCCCCCGCCCGCAGGCCGGCGTTGAGCACCACGGTCTGGCCGAAGGTGTGGAAGAGCGGCAGGCCGCCGAAGAGAACGTCGCCGGGCTTAAAGTCCATGACCGAGGTCAAGATGACGGAGGTCTGTTCCACCAGGGCGAAGTGCGTGCCTAGGGCGCCCTTGGGCTTGCCTGTGGTGCCGGAGGTGTACAGGATCGTGGCGGTGTCCGAGGGCCGGCATGGCTCGTAGCTGCGGATGGGCTCGGCCGCGGCCGCCTCCGACTCGAGCCGGGGCAGATCGCCGTCCTCGGGTGCCATGACCGTCAGGACATCGACGCCGGCGCTGACGGCGCCGGCGGCGCCTTCCTTCAGCAGCGGTGCGGCGCAGATCAACATCCTGGCGCCGCTGTCCTGGAGGACGTATTCGATTTCGCGTGCCTTGAGCAGGGCGTGCACCGGAACCACGATGGCTCCCAGCGAGAGGACGGCGTAGTAGACGCGGGCGAAGTCCGGGACGTTGGGGATCAGGACGGCGACGGCGTCGCCGGGCCCGATGCCGCGGGCCCGCAGCGCCCCGGCGTAGGCACGCGTCCCGCGCCACAGTTCGCCGTAGCTGGTCTCGTCCTCACCGACGATGAGGGCGATGCTGTTCGGTGTCCGCCGGGCGGATTCGGCCAGGATGGCGGCGACGGAGATTGTTCCGAAGCCGTCTGCGGTGCTGTTGTTGGTCATGGCCTGCTTCTTCGTAGGGGTGCTCATGCTTTGAGGATCAGTGCGTCGCCCTGGCCGCCGCCGCCGCAAAGGGCGACGACGCCGGTGCCTCCACCGCGGCGCTTCAGTGCCAGTGCCTGGTGCAGCACCAGGCGCGCACCGGAAGCTCCCACCGGATGACCGAGGGCGATGGCGCCGCCTTCGGCGTTGACGGCTTCGGCCTCGATGCCCAGGTCGTTGGCCGACTGGATGAGCACGGAGGCGAAGGCTTCGTTGATTTCGACGAGGTCGAGGTCCTCGACAGAGAGTCCCTCGCCCTTGAGGGCGCGTTCAATGGCCCGTGCCGGCTGCGAATGCAGGGAGCCGTCCGGCCCGGCGGTCTGGCCGTGGGCGCCAATTTCGGCAATCCATTCCAGTCCCGCTGCCTCGGCTGCGGCCTTGCTGGCGATCACCAGCGCCGCGGCACCGTCGGAGAGCGGGGAGGAGGACCCGGCCGTGATGGTGGCCGCTTCGTCCTTCGAGAAGGCGGGCCGCAACTGGGCGAGCGATTCCGCGGTGGTCTCCGGCCGGATGCCCTCGTCGTGTTCGAGCGTGAGCGCCGGGCCCTTGCGCTGCGGAACCTCGATCGGGGCGATCTCCTCGGCGAGTACGCCTTCAGCGCGTGCTGCCGCGGCGCGCTGGTGGGAGCGGGCCGCGACCTCGTCCTGCTCGGCGCGCGCGATGCCCCGCTCGGCGTTGCCGGCGTCCGTTGCGGTGCCCATGAGCTGCCCGCTCACCGGATCCTGCAGGCCGTCGTGGTTCAGCGAATCGAGCATCGGCGCATCGCCGATGACGACGCCGGCGCGCAGGCCGGGCACAAGGTGGGGCGCGTTGGTCATTGATTCCTGGCCGGCGGCGACGATGAAGTCGGCTTCGCCCGCACGGATCATCCGGGCGGCGTCGATCACGGCGGTGAGCCCGGAGAGGCAGAGCTTGTTGATCGTTACGGTGGGAACGTCCCAGCCGATGCCGGCGGCCAGGCTGGCCTGCCGCGCCGGACCCTGGCCCGCTCCGGCCTGGATGACCTGCCCGACAATGACGGCGCCGACCTGCTCGGGAGCGACGCCGGTCCGGTCCAGCGCGGCGCGGATGGCGTGCGCGCCGAGCTCGCTGGACGAGAAGGCGGTCAGGCCGCCGCGGAAGCGGCCGAAGGGTGTCCGGGCGCCGCCGAGGATGACGGGGATGTTGGCGTTCTGGTTCATGAGAATCCTTTCGGGGTGGCGGGCGCGGTGCGGATCAGGCGGGGGCTCAGGCGAAGGCGGAGGTTCCGGTGATGCCGCGCCCGATGATGAGGGCCTGCATGGTCTCGGTGCCCTCGTAGGTGTGGATGGCCTCGATGTCGGCGAGGTGCCGGGCGACGCGGTTGGCCAGCAGGATGCCGTTGCCGCCGAGCAGGTCCCTGGCATTGGAGGCGATGCCGCGGGCCGTCCGGGTGCAGGTGTACTTGACCAGCGAGGCCTGCTCGGGAGTGAGCAGCCCTTCTTCGTCGAGGCGGGTCATCTGGACGACCATCAGCTGCATGGTGGCCAGCTCGCTGAGCATCCGGGCCAGTCGTTCCTGCACAATCTGGGAAGCTGCCAGCGGCCGGCCGAACTGCACCCGCTGCTTGGCGTACTGGACGGCGGTTTCGTAGCAGGCGGTGGCATGCCCGACGGCGGACCAGGCGACGCCCAGCCGGGTCGCCAGCAGCACGCGCGCGGTGTCCTTGAAGGTCCGGGCGCCTGGCAGGACGTTCTCTTGCGGGACGAAGACGTTCTCGAGCCGGATGTGCGCCTGCCAGATGGCGCGCAAGGCCAGCTTGCCCTCGATCTTGGTCGCGGAGTAGCCGGGGGAGTCCTGCGGAACCAGGTAGCCGTGCACCTGGCCGTCCTCGCCGCGGGCCCACACCACGCTGACGCCGCCGACGGAGCCGTTGCCGATCCACTTCTTTTCGCCGTTGAGCAGGAAACCGCCGTCCGTGGCGGTGGCCGTGGACTCCAGGGCCACGGAGTCCGATCCGTGGGTCGGTTCCGTCAGGGCAAACGCGGCGTATTCCGTGCCGGCGGCGATCGCCGGCAGCCAGCGGTCCTTCTGCTCCGCGGACCCGCACTCCGCGACGGAGCGCAGGGCGAGGCCGCCCTGCACGGCGATCATGGTGGCCACGGAGCCGTCGCCCCTGCTGATTTCCATGTTCACCAGGCCGGCGGCCATGCTGCTCATCGCGGGGTACCCGTCGACCTCGACGCCGTCCCGCAGCAAATCGAGTTCGCCGAGGCGCCGGAGCAGGTGCAGTGGATACTCGGCGCGCTCCCAGTAACCGTCTATGACGGGAAGGACCTCGTCCTGGACGAAGCTGCGGGCACGATCCCAGTAGCTTCGGTCCTCGTCGCTGAGGCTGGTGAAGACGGCGGCGGGGTCCGTGCCCAGGGCCTCGGTCAGCACGTAATCGGGTTCTACGGTTCCGAGCGGAAAGTTGTCCGCGGTCGCTGTGGCGGTAAGCCCGGAGCCGGGCGACGTCGTCGTCATGTGTAGTCCTCTGTCTGCGGTGCGGGGTCTGATCGCCCGCGGAGTGTGGCTCGCGCCACATCGACTAAGGATGCAATGAAACGGAGTCCCACGTCAAGAAACTCAGTGTCACGACGCTCGATCCCTGGCTTAGGGGAGGGCATCCCGGACGGCCTGGGCAATTGCGTCCTTGTCTGCGCCCGCCGCGAGGACAGTCACGACGACGGCGGTGGACTCGGGCGCGCGGCCCGAGCCCAGCAGCGCCGGACGGAAGATCTCCGAGAGGGCGTGCAGTTCGTTGGCGAGCGCCGTTGAGCGGTCCCGGGCAGCCTTCTCCGCTTCCGGGGCCCCGGCCGCCGTGCGGAGCCACCGCCGGAGGAAGGCGTTGTGCACGGCCACCACGGCCGCGGCGAAGGAGACGGCCTTGTATTCGCGGTGTTCGGCGTCGGGCAGCGTGTCCAGCAGGTGCTGGAGGAACGCCCTCTCGTACCGGTGCGAGGTGACCAGTTCCCGGTCCCGGAGTGCGGGAACCGCCTGCATCAGCTCATAGCGTGCCCGGGACGTTTCCCGGTTCCGAAGGTGGTGGTTGAAGACCAGCAGGGCCGCTTCGCAGATTGCCGCGAGTGGTTCCTGCATTGTTTCCGCTAGGCTGTCGGTGACCTGCCGCAGGATCCGCTCGTGGTCGGCGAAGACGACGTCCTCCTTGGAACCGAACTTCCGAAAGAAGGTGCTGCGGCTCATCCCCGCCGCGTCCGCAAGGTCGTCGACAGACGTTGCGTCGAAACCCTGCCTCGCCAGCAGGCCGATAGCGGCGGCAGCGGGCGCGTCGGCATGATGGCTTGGCGGTTGCGAGGTCATGGCCCGAAATTTAGCACAGCGCGGCCGGCGCCTTCTGCCGGACCGTGCGCTCCAGCCCAGTTACCAGGTCCGACACGCGCAGCCGGCCGGTGTGTCCCCGGCACAGAAGCGGATTCGAGGGAGGTAACTGGGCAGGAGCGCAGCCCTTTCAGCTCACTCCGCCGTGTCCTGGAGCGACGACTGCGTGGTGAAGGGCAGCACCAGCCGGGAGGGGTGGGCCGCGTCGCGGTAGATCTTGTGGGTGACGGGTCGGCCCACCGGCAGGTGGAAGGCGTCCGGCGGCAGCAGTGCGTTGTGCTCGTCGGCCAGCGGCTCGTCATTGGACAGCTCCACCGTCAAGGTGTGGCCCTGCTTGAACGTGTTCGCGAACGGGTAGAGCCGCAGCACATACTCCTCGATCACGCCGGGTTCCACCGGCACGGATCGGGTGTGCGGGTGGATCGGGCTGCCTTCGGTGCTGCGCTCATCGAGTTCGCGGTGCGAGGCCTTGAGGTAGCCGCTCGTGATGAGCTGCCGTTTGCCGTTGGGGGCGTAGTCCCACAGGCGCAGGATGAAATTGGTGTCCGGCTGGTCGATCTCGGCGAAGATGTGAGCGGCACCGGTGCCGATCATTTCCGTGTCCTCCTCGAAGGCCGGGGTGGACCAGCTGATGATTTCCACCTTGTCGGTCACCGTCAGCGGCGCCTGGTAGAAACCGTCCGGGGCCGCATGTTCGGCACCCATGGGCTCTGGTTCGGTCGAGAGCTTGCGGCGCGGCCGCAGGTAGAGGGATTTGTACTCGGTGTCCTTCGGCGGCCACGCCTCCGCGGTCACGAGCTCGCGGGAGCCCTCGACGAAGACGCTGACGGCAGGCTCGTCCATCACGCCGTTGTCGATGCCCTTGATCCAGTAGTCGTACCAGCGGAACATCTTGTCGTGTTCCTCGATGAACGGACGCGACTGCATCGGCGGGTAGGGGCCGATGTCCAGCTTCTTGGGTCCCTTCAGCGCGTTGAATAGCTCGATCGTGCCGTCCATGGTCCAGCCGCGGCCCTGGTCGATCTGCAGCCAGACCGGGATATCGATGTTCGGCGCGAGCGTGATGGGGTTGCGCTCCTCGTACCAGTCGCCGTCGAGGTCGTTCATCACGATGTCGAACCAGGCTTCGTGGTTCTTCGGGTAGTGCAGGACGTGGACCAAGTTCGGCCAGGCGGCGACGTCGGGATCCTCCAGGCGCTTGGCGACGAGTTCCTTGAGGTCCGCGGGTGAGTGCTTCTCGATCATGCGGGACTTGACGCCGTCGGTGAACGCCCAGCCGGAGTCGCCGCCGCGGCCCTCCCGCGCGGCCCGCGGCATGAACCACATGATGCCGCCGTGGTACGTGGTCTCGTAGAAGTCGTAGTGTCCGCCGGAAACGAAGATCGCCTTCAGGTGCGGCGGCCGCTCGGCGGCAGCCAGCACCTGCATGGACCCGAAGTAGGAGATGCCGACCATGCCGACGTTGCCGTCGCACCACGGCTGCTCGGCGACCCACTCGATGAAGTCGTACGCGTCCTGGCCCAGGGACACACCCCCGGCGTTGTAGTTGCCGATGTGCTCGCCGCCCGAGTGCCCGGAGCCGCGCAGGTCGCCGATGACGTGGACGTAGTCTTCCTTGACGATCCGGGCGATGTCGCCGGCCTCGATGCAGCCGTCCCACATCGGGCTGGGGCGCCGCTGCGGCGGCGTGGTCAGCGCGAGCGCCTGCAACTCCTTGCCGTAGGGGCTCAAGGCCACGAGCGCCGGCCGCGGCTTGTCCTCGGGGCCCTGGTAGGTGTCCGCGGCGAGCTCGACGCCGTCGCGCATCGGGACCCGGAGGTCCTTGCGGACGGCGATCTTCTCGCCGCCTGCGTCCAGTATCTGGAAGTCATTCATGTGTGGCTGATCTCCTCATGGTGGGTCGTGGGGTCCAACGCGGTGCTGTAGCCGTGGAGCGTGGTGAAGAACGGGGACGGCTCCAGCGTGGGGTCCCCGGTGTAGCCAAGGTCCTCGGCAGCGCGGGTGAAGGGCGAATAGGGCGAGTCGGAATCCTGCAGCCCGTCGGCCAGGCAGCCGCAGGCCGCCTCATTGACGCGTGCCTCGACGGCCAGGCTCGCCTGGAGCGCCTCCGCAGCCTCTCCGGCGTCGAGCTCCACGCCGTACGGTGTGCCGTCGGCGCGTCGGTACGGGTGGCCCAGGTAGAGGTGCGTGGGACGGATTTCATCGCGCAGGTAACGCAGGCTCGCACGGTAGGCGGCCGGGTCCACAAAGCCGGGGAAGCCGTTGGCGGCGCCGTGGACCTGGACGGCGTCGCCGACGAACACGTCGTTTTGGCCGTCGACGACGTACGCCACCGAACCCGGGGTGTGGCCCGGGATCGAGTGGACCGACACGGTGACGTTTCCGCCGAGGGAGAGGGTCTCGCCGCCGCGCACCAGCACGTCCGGTTCCATCTCGCCTGAGATGACGGCGTTCGTGGCGGCTGTCAGCTTGGCCTCGCCGTCCGGGTCATGCAGGTACTGCCCGCGACCGGCAAGGTATTCGTCCACATGGGCGCGGCGGGAGCGCAGCATGGGGGCGTCGGCCTCGTGGATGACCACCTGGGCTCGCCGTCCGGTGAGCTCCCACAAGGCATGGGCGCCGCCGAGGTGGTCGATGTGGCCGTGGGTCAGCAGGATCCAGCGGACGTCCTCGATTCGGCGGCCGATCGCCGCCAGGGCCGGCACCATGCCCTCGGCGGGCGAGGACGCGATGCCCGTATCCACGATCGCGGGCTCCGGGGCATCGATGAAGAAACTGTAGAGGCCGAACCGCCCCCACGGGGAGAACAAGGGGTGGACGGCGACCGGTTCAGTCATTGCGCCCCACTGCTCTGTGCCCGCGCCAGGCCTGGGTGCCCGTTGGGCCCCGCGCTCCCGCCCAGGAAGGCGGCGGTTTCTTCGATGGCCCCATAGAACTCCGGAATCCAGGAGAAATTGGCGACGAAGCCGTGGTTGGCGCCCGCATAGCGGCTGACCGAGGCTTCCACTCCGGCTTCCCTGAGCCGCCGGCCGTAAAGTTCGCCCTCGTCCCGCAGCGGGTCGTACTCGGCGGTGATGACCAGGGCCGGCGGCAGGCCGGAGAGGTCCCGGCGCTTGATGGGGGAGACGAGGGGGTCCTCCGGATCGGCTCCGCTTTCAAGGTAGAAGGAGTTGAACGGCAGCAGCCCGGCCGTCTCGAGTCCGTACCCTTCGGCGTTCTCCCGCAGCGAGGCGTAGCGTTCGACGTCGAAGTCCAGGTCCAGCGAGGGGTAGTAGAGGACCTGGTGGGTGATCCGCTCGAATCCGTCATCGTGGGCCTTCGCTGCGACCGCGGCGACGAAGTTGCCGCCCGAGCTGTCGCCGGCGATGGCGAGGTTCTTGCCGTCCCACTTCAGGCCGGCGCCTTGTCCGGCCGCCCAGCGCACCACGCCGTAGCAGTCGTCCAGCCCGGCAGGGAAGGCGGCCTCTGGGGCGAGGCGGTAGCCCACCGAGATGACCTTGTAGCCGGTTTCCTTGGCCAGGGAGCGCGCCACATGGTCGTGGGTGTCCAGGCTACCGAGGAAGAACGCGCCGCCGTGGAAATACACCAGGAGGCCGTAGCTGTCGGCCTCGGCGGGGGTATAGATCCGCACCGGCACTTCGCCAAATGGGGTCACAGCCGTGGCGTCCTCGACGGCGTGGAGCGGGAGACGCTCCTCCGGCGGCGCGACCTGCGCGGCCTCCCCGGCGCGCATGGCGCCAGGGTCCAGGGGAGAACCATCGGGTGCAGGCAGGGTGGCCAGGACCTTGGCGATTTCTGGATGGATTGCCATACCGTTATGCCTCCACCTGGACGGGCTGCTGGGACGCGGGCTGCTGGGACGCGGGCTTTTGTCCGGGGAATACGTCGTTGACCTCTTCCTCGGACCATCCCTGGCGCGAGATGCGCTGCAGTTCGTCCGTCACCGGCTTGCGGGTCGACTGGAACAGCGCCAGCGCTTCCTTGACCGAGCCGGCCTCGGCCAGGGCGTCGGCCAGGGCTCCGGCATCTTCGATGGCGGAGTTCGCGCCCTGCCCCTGGTGGTGCAGCATGGAGTGGGCCGCATCGCCCATCAGGACCACCGAGTCCGTGTGCCAGGTGTCAACGGGGTCGATGTCGTAGACCGCCCGGATGTTCACGGCGTGCATGTCCAGGCCCCGGGCGATCCCCACGATCCGCTCGTCGAAACCTTCCACCGTCTTCAGGAGGTCTTCCTTGCTGATCGCGGGGGCCCAGGTCCCGTCCGGGTTCAGGGCGGTGATGTCGAAGGACATCTGGTTGCGGTGGCGCAGCGGCAGCAGGTAGACCTTCGTGCCCTTGCCGATGTACATCCGCAGGTTGTCGTCGACCACCAGGCCGTGGGCGTCGTCGGCGGAGATCACCACCCGGTAGGCGTGCTCGCCGGAGAACACCGGGCCCGCGCTGCTGAAGAGCTGCTCGCGGACCGTGGACTTGATGCCGTCCGCGCCGACCACCAGGTCGGCCTCGACGCTCTCCCCGTTGGCAAAGGTCAGGACGGAGCTGCCGCCCTTGTCCTCAATGGTCTCCAGCCGGTGGCCAAGCTGCACCATGCCCGCGGGAAGTACGCCGAGCAGGGCATCGATGAAGTCGCGGCGATGGATGAGGTAGGTGTGCTTCTCATCGCCGGCTTCGGGCCAGTTGTCTTTCATGATCGGTTCGCCGGTGGCCGTGAGGATTTCGAAGTAGTCGCTCGGTGAACTGACCTTGGCGACCGCATCGAAGATCCCCCACTGGCGGAACCGGGCCATCGTGGCGGGACGGAGGCCGATGCCGGCGCCGACCTCGCCCATCTGGGGAGCCTGCTCGTAGACGGTGACGTCTGCGCCAAGCAGGCTCAGGGCCTTGGCCGCTGCGGCGCCGCCGTAGCCGGCGCCGACGACGGCGATCTTGAGGTTCTTGATGTCTTCAGCCTTCATTGGATGGTTCTCTTTCTTGACTCTTTCTTGGCCCGGGCCAAGTCAGGGGAGGGGGTGGGCTGTGCGTGTCAGGGAGGGTCAGGCGCTAAGCGACAGGAAGTCTGCGGGGTTGTCCTCGAGCAGGAGTTTGAGGGTGGCGTCATCGATGCCGGCCGCCCGCATGTCGGGGATCATGTCCTCGAAGATGTAGTTGATGGTGTGGCCTTTCACGCCCGGCCAGCCGAGGGGGCTGCAGTTGGCGTCGGCCGAGACCAGGAGCTTGTCCGCGTAGCCCTTGTTGACGAGCTTGACGAAGTGCTCCATGCGTTCCGCGCGCTTGCGTCCCCAGAAGGGCGGGTCCGGCAGTTCCAGGTCGTAGCCGAAGGTATCGAAGCCGATCCGGCCGCCCTGTTCGTAGATCCAGTCGTGCGGGGTGATCGGAGCGTTCAGGCCGTCGTCGGCATGGCCGAAGAGCACCCGGTCAAGCGGGAGGCCCTCCTCGTTGAAGATGGTCACGGCCGGTTCCGGATCGATGGCCAGGTGGGTCAGGATGGGTGCGCCGGTGACGACGGCGGCGCGGGCCGCGGCGCGGTAGATGCGCTTGTCCAGCTCCGTCATGCGGCCGCCGCGGCTGACACCAACCTTGATGACGCCCGCCTTGGCGCCCGTGGATCCGATGCCGACGGTGATCTCGTGGATGAACACCTTGGTGAGGTAGTCCACGGACGCACGCGAGAAGTGGGGCAGCGCGGTGTCCCCGCCGACGAAGCCGGTGCAGGCGACAATGTGGACGCCCGTCTTCCGGGACAGGGACTTGTAGTAGTCGACGTCGCGGCCGTTGCAGATGCCCGTCGCATCCACGAAGGTGCCGCCGCCGTAGTCGCGGAACTTCCGCAGCTTGGGCACAGTTTCCTCATAGGCCTGCTCCGGCGACTTCCACCACTTGGTGTCCAGCTCGGACCCCGGCATGCCGTAGCCGATGTGTTCGTGGACCGCCACGATTTCCAGTTCTTCGGCCGGGATGGTTCCCAGCACGGTGTTGACCTTGGTCATTCGTTCACCTCAGGGGTCGAAAGGGTTAGGGGACGTACGGGCGTGGGCTTAGCGCACGGCCAGCAGCCTGCGCGGGTTGTCCACGAGGATGCGTCGGCTGTCCTCCTCGCCCAGGCCCCAGGACTTGAGGAAGGGCATGAACGTGGTCAGGACGTGGCTGTAGGGCAGGTTGTACTCCGGCAGGCCCTTGGCCACGCCGATCGAGTTGCCCGAGAGGATGATCTTGTCGGCATGGCCGGCCGTGACGAGCTCGAGCACCAGCTCGGCGCGCTCGTGGTCGGTGAGGTAGCCAGGGTTGTCGTTCAGGCCCACATGGTCGATGCCGACGAAGGCTCCCCGGCCGGCCACTTCGGCGGCGGCGCCGGCGACGTCCTTACGGTCCAGGTCTCCGACGAGCACCCGGTCGGCTCCGACCTGCTCATCCAGGACGATGTCCAGATCGTGCAGGGCGTCGGCGCCAAAACGGATGGACACCGGGACGCCGGTATTCCGGGCGGCGCGGGCGGATCCCCGGAACAAGCTTTCCTCGGTGGCGGTCATGCCCGCGCGGTCGGCGATGGTGGCGACGATGCCGGCAGGGGCGCGCCGCTCGACCCGGGGAATCACCATCCCCTCGGTGACCTCCTTGCCGAAGAGATCGCCAAACTTTTCGGCCGGCCACGGCGTGGGCGGGTTGGTCTGCGGCGTCAGGAAGTAGCCGCCGAGTTCTTCCTCCGGGCCGAGGCCCGTGGAGGCGACGATGTGGACGCCGGTGGAACGTGAGAGCGCCTCGTAGAGCTTGAGGTCGCGGCCATGGAACATGCCTGTGCTGTCAACGATCGTCCGCCCGCCGTGGTCGCGGAAGTCCTGCAGCTTCGCGGCCAGGGTTTCGAAAATCTCTGCCCGGTCCATCGTGATGTCGGGGGCGTACTGGGCGCCGGGGAGGACCGAGAGCAGTGCCTCGTGGACCGCGACCACACCCAGTTCGGAATCGGGCACGGGACCCAGGACCGTGTTGACGGTGCGCCCGGCGGGGGCCTTGGTCGCTGCGGCGGTGCCGGCGGGGGTGGGGTGACTCACGAGGGTTCTCCCTTGGGTTGCGGGGTTGAATTCAGGGCCGCGAAGCCTGGCGCGCCAGCGCTCCGTTGCGGTGTTGCCAGCATCACACAACGCTTTACATCGTGTCAAGAAAATTGTCGGCGCGTACGGAACGCGGCTTCATTGGACGTTTGTGAAGGCAACATTGCGTATGCGCTCTTGACAGTCTGTAAAGCTTGACTCCACACTGTGGTGAGCGCCACACCTTCTTCCGAAACAAAGGAGTTTCATCGATGAGTCTGACCACACCGGTGCCGGGCCGCGGCTCGGTCCGGGCCACCTTCGTCGCCGCCTATAGCGCCGTCACACTGGCCCAAATCACCAACGCACTGCCTGGCGCCCTCAACGGCACCTTTGCGGTGGAGTTCCACACCTCGGGCGCCGGCCTGACTTGGATTGCCGGCATGTTCATGATGGGCATCGTGGTGTTTGAGCTCAGCTGGGGTCTCCTCGGTGACCTGTTCGGCCGCAAGAAGCTGCTCTACGCCGGCGCTGCAATCAGCGTCGCCGGCTCGGTCCTGGCGGCGCTGGCCTCCAGCACCGAGATGATGATCGCGGCGCAGGCAGTCGGCGGCATCGGGGCCGGCATCCTCTTCCCCATTTCGCTGTCCATGATCGCGGCGATCACCCCCGACCACCGCGCCCGGGCCAAAGTCATCGCCACCTGGGCCGGGTTCTTGTCGCTGGGCGCGGTCATCTCGCCGATGCTGGCAGGCGTGACGGCGGCGGCCTTCACCGTCCCGGGTGCCGCTGCCGGCGCGCCCAACGTCTTCAGCGGGTGGCGGGTGGCCTACTACGTCGCTGCCGCGATCGCCGTCGCGGTTCTCATCGTGGCGGTCCGGGCCAAGGATTCTGCAGCGGCCGAGGGACGCAAGCTGGACCTGCCCGGCCAGGTGACTCTCGCGCTCGGCCTGATCGCGGTGCTCTTCGCCACCGTGCAAGCGGTCGACGCCGGCTTCGGCAGCGCCGAGGTGATCGCCAGCTACGTGGCCGGCGGCGTTCTCCTGGTCGCCTTTGTGGTCATCGAAATGCGCACTAAGCAGCCGCTGATCCACCTCTCGCTGTTCAAAAACAGCGCCTACTCGATCACCGGCGTGGTTGCCGTCACCGGCATGTTCGCCTTCCTTGCGGTCTGCTACAGCACCAGCGTCGCCGTGGGCGGACTCGCCCTCGCCGAAGCCTGGAAGGTCGGTGTGCTCTTCGTCTTCATCCAGGGCCCTGCGTTTGCCTTCATCCCGGCGGTCGGCTGGCTCATCCACCACGTGGCTCCGCGCTGGGTACTCACCGCTGGCTTCGCCTTCATGTCCGTCTCCGCCTTCTGGCTCTCGACCTTCGCCCTGGGCACGCCGGAGGTGTTTGGCGGAACCCCCTGGACGGCGTTCATTGCGCCGCTCCTGCTACTGGGCATCGGGTTCGCGCTCACGGTCGGCTCCATCACCGCCGTCGCCATCAACACCGTCCAGCCGCAGCACATCGGCATGGCATCCGCGACGACCAACCTCCTGCGCGACCTCGGCTTCGCCCTGGGCCCCGTCATCGGCTCGGCCATTGCGTTCGGAATCGGCGCCAGCGTCTTCGCCGGCCCCCTGGCCGGGATCCTCGGCGGCGCGGGCCTGCCCGCCGACGCCGTCGCCGGGCTGTCGAACGTCCCGCCCCTGGGCTACCTCTCCGGCTGGGACGGCGTGATCGCGCAGTTCTCCAGCCAGGCTGCGGCCGGCGGCGCACCCGCCCAGGCCGTCGATGGCATGGTCCAGGCCCTCGGTGCCGCGAAGCAGCAAATTCAGGGCGTGGCTGGGTCATCCCTCGGCCACGGCTTCCAGGCCGTCTACCTTGCCGCCGGCATCGCGGCGACACTCTCCGCCATCCTCACCCTGTTCATCTCCGCCCGGGCCTCGGCACCCACGCCCGACGCCGTCGCGGAAACCACCGAAGCCAACGCCGAGGCCAGCGCCGAGGCTGCGGTCTGAGACTGACCGCCCGGGCTGGATCCAACAACCAACACATCATTTGGAGAACACCATGACTGCACCCCTCGAATCCGACATCGACATCTGGGATGACGACATCCTTATCGACCCGTACCCCACGTACGCCTCGCTCCGCGAGCAGGCAGCTGTGGTCCACCTGCCCAAGAACGAGCTCTACGTCCTGACGCGCTACGACGTCATCCGCGACGCACTGGGGGATCCGGAAACGTTCTCGTCCACCAGCATCGGCTTCAACCCGATGGTGAATGAGGCGCTCCAAGGCACCTCGCTCGCCTCCGACCCGCCCGTCCACACGCAACTGCGCGCCACGCTGTCGCAGAACCTCACCCCCCGAGCGCTTCGGGGCCTGAAGGTCGTCATCGACGAAAAGGCTGACAAGCTTGTGGCCGAACTGGCCGTCAGCGGCAGCTTCGAGGCCATCGATTCCCTGGCCCGGGCTTTCCCGATCGAGATCGTGGCCGACCTGATCGGCTTCAGCGGCCACGTCAGGGACAACATGCTGCGCTGGGGCCAGGCCGCGATGCAGGTCCTCGGCCCGCTGAACCAGCGCACCCAGGAGAACTTCCCGATCGCCGGCGAGCTCTACGGCTGGTGCTCGTCGGTCACGGCTGAGGACCTCACGCCCGGCTCGATCGGCCGCGGCATCTTCGACGCGGAGGTGCGCGGGGACATTCCCCAGGGCTCCGCGGGGCACATCATCCACCAGTACCTCGGTGCCGGTGTCGACACCACCATCGCTTCGATCGGCAACATCATCGCGCTCTTCGGCCACCACCCCGAGCAGTTCGAGCTGGTCAGGAAGAACCCGGAACTCGTCCCCGCAGCCTTCGCCGAGGTGCTGCGCTACTGGGCGCCGGTCCACATCTGGGGCCGCAAGGCCACGCGCGACGTCGAGATCGACGGGGTCACGATTCCTGCAGGTGCCCAGGTGGGCATCCTGTTTGGTTCTGGCAACAGGGATCCGCGGCATTACGAAAACCCGGACACCTTTGACATTCTGCGCAACCCGGTGGACCACCTCTCCTTCGGCTACGGACCCCACGGCTGCGCCGGACAGGGGCTGGCGAAGCTCGAGGCGCACGCCATCATCGAGGCGCTTGCACGCAGGGTGAAGACGCTGACGATCTCGGATGAGGTCCGGGAACCGAGCAACATCACCCGCAGCCACGAGTCGCTCCAAGTCGAAAAGGTGGTGGCCGCGTGAGGATCGAACTGGACCGGCCGCGCTGCGAGGGACACGGCCTGTGCGAGGAAGCCGCGCCGAAGCTGATGCATCTCGACGACGACGGCGAACTGGTGATCGATGTCGCGGAGGTGGACGGGCCCGAGCTCGACGCCGCCAAGGCTGCTGTCAGGGTCTGCCCGGTGGCCGCTCTGCGATTGGCCGCAGCCTGATGATGCGCAGGATCGTCGTGGTCGGCAACGGCATCGCCGGGCTCACTGCCTGTGACTCGCTGCGTTCGGCCGGTTTCGACGGCGAACTCACGGTGGTGGGTGCCGAGCGCCATCATCCCTATAGCCGCCCGGCCCTGACCAAGGCGCTGCTGCACGGCGACAGCGGGAACGGTGCCGGCGGCAGCGGTGATGGAGGCCTCCGGGCGCATGAGCTCCCAGAACCTGGCCACGAAGCAACCGAGCTGCTCGGCGTGAGCGCGACGGGCCTGGACGCCGAGGCCCGGCGGGTGTTGCTGGACGGAGGCGATGAGCTGCCGTACGACGGCTTGGTCATCGCCTCCGGTTCCCGGGCACGGCGGCTCACGGCAGCACCCGGCGGGGACGAGGCGCCTCTGGAACTGACGCTGCGCACCATCGAGGACGCCGTCCACCTGAGGGAACGCGTCGCAGCGCGGCCCTCGGTCATCGTGATCGGCGGCGGACCCCTCGGGATGGAGGTGGCATCCGGTTGCCTGCATATGGGCTGTGAGGTCACCCTCGTTTCAGACGGCTTGCCGCTTGTCCGTCAACTCGGCGGCTATCTGGCGGACCTCTTCACCACCGCCGCCGTCCGCCGCGGACTGCGGGTGGTTGAGGGCGGCAAGGCCCGGCTGGTCGATCACGGCGACCGGGCGAGGGTTGTCCTGGCCGACGGCACCTCGCTCGAGGCTGACCTGGTGGTCACCGCCGTCGGCGATGAGCCCAGCATCGGCTGGCTGGCCGGCTCAAAGCTGCTCGCCGAGGGTGCGCTGCGCGTGGACTCCCGCGGCCGGGTGCGGCCGGAGATCGTGGCGGCCGGCGATGTGGCGTTCTTCCCGACCCTCCGCGGCGTGCAGCGGGTGCCTTTGTGGACGAGTGCCATCGACCAGGCCAAGGTCGCCGCCGTCGGACTGCTGCACGGCGACGCCGCACCCGAGTTCAACTTCCAGCCCTATTTCTGGACCGAAGGCTTCGGCCTGTCGCTCAAAGCGGTCGGCTTCACACCGGTCTCGGGTGCCCCCGGCTACTGCGAGCGGGGTGGTGAAGACGGCTCGGAGTTGCTGCGCTGGTCCAATCCGGACGGTTCCGGGACCGCAGCCGCGGTCAATTTCCGGATCCCGATCCCCAAACTGCGCTGGCTGGCCGACTCCGAGCCAGCAGGCGCCGCCCCGGCCGCGCCGCGCCCGGCGGCGACTGCCCGGGTTTGACCCCGTGCCGCAACGTTAGGATTGATCCATGTCGTCGCTGCGAGAAGCCCAGAAGAAGCTCACCCGCGACATGATCGTGGAGCGGGCGCTGGAGCTCTTTACCGAGAAAGGCTATGCCGCGACCACGATCGATGAGATCGCCGCGGCGGCGGGTACCACCAGGGTTACCTTCTACGCCTACTACCCCTCACGCGCTGACTTGATGCGGGACTTCATGGCGCGGGTCAACGCGGTGCTGGACCGCGCCGATGGGCCGGAGAGCGGTTCCACCGCGCCGGACCTGGTGGACGTGGTGCGCGCCGGGGAGTTGCCGGGCATCCTGGCCTGGCTGGAGTCGCGGGCGGCGCTGTGGCCGGTTTTCCGGCCCTACCTCGATGTCCTCGACGAGGCGGCCGCGGTCGACCGTGAGGTGCGCGCCATGGTGGAGGGGTGGCACGAGGAGGTCATATCCGACCTGGTCCGCGGGATGGAACTTGCCGGGCGCTTCACCGAGGAGACCCGCCACATCCGCGGGACCCTCGCCTTCACCTCCCTGGACTACGTGGCCACGCTCTGGACCCGGCGCAAGTTCGAACCCAACCGCGAACACGCCCTGGAAGTGCTCGCCGACAGCTGGTACCACCTGCTCTGCGAAGAAGGCTGAAGGGGCCCTCGCAAAGCGGGGCCGTGCGCTCCAGCCCAGTTACCAGGTCCGACACGCGCAGCCGGCCGGCGTGTCCCCGGCACAGGAGCGGATTCGAGGGATGTAACTGGGCAGGAGCGCCCGTCGGCTCAGACGGTGCTCAGATCCACTTCGGCGCGGCCGGGGCCAGGCCGTTCGAGGCTCCGGGCTCGGCAGCGGTGACGCCGCCGTGGCCGCGTCCGGCGGCCCATTCGACGACGGCGGCCAGCGGCCCGGACACCACAGTGGGGGACTCCGCCTGGGTGTCCCCGAAGCTCAGGTCGCGGTCGGTGACCTTGACCACGAGGCCCGCATCGGTGCCGCGGGTTTTCCAGGCTCCCGTGATGTCGCGCAGCAGCCGCTCCAGGACCGGTACGGGGATATCCCGGAAGGCGGCGCCGTTGTCCAGGTCCACGGCGTGCATCCAGACCTCCCGGCTGCGCATCCAGACCGTTTCGGCGGCAGGCACCTCCCGGCCCTGGACTGTCCGGACCCTGTGGTGCCAGGCGTCCTCGGGCAGGTCACGCCATTCAACGTTCAGGTGCACGGCGGAGTGGTCGAACAGGTGCCGGAGCGCAATCGGCGGAAGCGTGGCGCCAAAGTCGATCTCGCGGTCCCGGACCTCGGTGGAGGGGTACATCGGGGTCTCCACCCCGGTGGCCGCCCACTCGATGAGGCGCGCAATCGCGCGGGCGTTGTAGCCGATGTGGGCCGTGATGTGGCGGCGGGTCCAGCCGGGCAGCAGCGAGTCGCCGTCGAGCTGTGCGTCGGTGAGTTCGTTGAGCTTGCGGGCGAAGAACGCCGTGCCCCGTCGCGCCTGCAGGAGGGCCTGCAGGAGCTCCGGGTCCGTCGTCTGGTCCTGGCGGGCAACCATCAGGCTTCCTTGACCACGCGGTTTTTCAGCTGGCCCAGGCCCTCGATGGTGGTGACCAGGAGCTGGCCCTCCTGCAGATAGCGTTTCGGATCCTGGGCGTGGCCCACGCCGCCGGGCGTGCCGGTGGCGATCACGTCGCCGGGGTTCAGCGTGATGATCGTGGAGATGTAGGAGACCAGGAATTCCGGCGTGAAGACCAGGTCGCCGGTAGGGGTCTGCTGCTGGATCTCGCCGTCGACCTCGGAAGTCATCAGCGGTCCTGCGGAGAACTCATCCTTGGTGACCAGGGCCGGGCCGAACGGGGTGGACTTTTCCCAGGTCTTGCCCTGCAGCCACTGGATGGTGCGGAACTGGTAGTCGCGCATGGACACGTCGTTGAGAACGGCGTAGCCGGCAATGTGGTCCTTCGCGTCGGCTTCGCTGATCCGGCGGCCAGCCTTGCCGATCACGACGGCGAGCTCGGCCTCCCAATCGACCGCGTCGGACTCCTGCGGCAGGGCCAGGTCATCGTTCGGGCCGATCAGGGATTCGGCGTACTTGGCGAACAGGGTGGGGAACTCGGGGACTTCCCGGCCCATTTCCTTGATGTGGTTGCGGTAGTTGTGGCCCACGCAGATGATTTTGCCGGGGGAGGGGACCACGGCGTCGAGGTCGGCGCCCTCGAGCGAATGGGTGGCGCCGCTGGCCGCCCGGGCCGTGGCTTCCCAGTCGGCGTCCTTCAGCAGCTCGCCGACGTTGGCAAAGCCGTCAATCTCGGTCAGGGTGTCGCCGTCCTGGCGCACAGCCACGGTGACGGTGTTGTCGCCAGCGGCGAGGCGGAGGGTGAGGAGTTTCATGCGTTCTTGCGTCCTTCGGTGTAGGTGCGGTTGAAGTTCAACCGTTCAAAAATGGGGGCGTCGCTGAAGCGGAAGAGATCGAATTCGTTGTCGGCTTGGAGCGACCAGGCGGCCCAGGAGGGCACGACGAAGAGGTCGCCCTTTTCCAGCGTCCGGGTTTCGCCGTTGAGCACCACTGAGCCGGTGCCTTCGAAGACCTGCCAGACGCTCGAGCCCACCTCGCGGAGCTCTTGCGTGGATGCGCCGGCGCGGAGCCGGTGGAATTCGGCCCGGATGGTGGGCATCACATCCCCGCCCGTGGTGGGGTTGGTGAAGCGGACCGCCGCGTGGCCCTGGGAGACGGTGGCGGGATGGCCCTCGTCCTCGAGGAGCAGCTGTTCCCGGAGCGCCCGGTCGGTGTGCTCCCAGCGGTAGGCCGCGATGGGGGAGCTGGTGGTGTCGTCCAGGCCGGAGAGAGGACGCAAACCCGGGTGCGCCCAGAGCCGCTCGGAGCGGGAGATGTCCGGGGTCGCCTCGTCGGTGACGCGTTCGGTGCCGAACTCGAAGAACCCGGCGTCGGCGTAGTGCACGAACGGGATGTCCAGTCCGTCGATCCAGGCCATCGGCTCGTCGGTGTCGTTGTGGTGGCCGTGGAAGTTCCAGCCCGGGGTGAGCAGGAAGTCGCCGCGGGACATGCGCACCGGGTCGCCGTTCACGACGGTCCAGACGCCTTCGCCCTCGACGACGAAGCGGAAGGCGTTCTGCGAGTGGCGGTGCTCCGGGGCGGTTTCGCGGGCGCCGAGGTACTGGATGGCCGCCCACAATGTGGGGGTGGCGTACGGGGTGTTGCCGAGGCCGGGGTTGGCGAGTGCAATGGCGCGGCGTTCGCCGCCGCGGCCCACCGGGACGAGGTCGCCGGCGCGGGCAGCCAGCGGGTACAGATCGCTCCACCGCCAGACGTGGGGGACCGCCTTGGGGCTCGGCACCATCGGCATCAGGTCCGCAATCTCGGTCCAGAGCGGGATCAGGTTTTCCCGGTCGAAGTCGCGGTACAGCTCCTGCAGCTGGGCGGCCTCTTCGGGCGTGGGCTCCGGGGCAGTGTGCCCCGCAGCCACTGATTCATGGGTCGTGTTCTCGGCGCTGATGGACACGTGGGCCTCCTCGGTAGGTCAGAACAGTTCTTGGCGTAGTTCGACCATACGGAGACCGCAGTGTGACTCCCAACATATTCTGCCAGTCAGAACTAGTGGGGTATCCGTCCCGGCAGCCCGGCAGCCGAGCCGCCCGCCTAGTCCGGCTCGGCCGGATTGGCGGCGATATCGATCTCCAGTTGCCGGCAGGTCTCCCGCATGGCGGAAACGAGACCGGCGTCGAACACCCGCCGGAAGCGGGTCGCGGGAGTCGCCACGCTGAGCGCCCCCACGACGTGCCCGTGCCGGTTGTGCAGGGCCATGCCGAGGGCGCTGACACCCTCCTCGGTGCCCTCGAAGTTGGCGGCGAAGCCGTTGCTCCGGATGGATTCGAGTTCGCGCAGGAAGGCCGGATACTCTGCGTCCGCGATCGTGTCCCCGCCAATCTCGGCGTTACTGCTGCGGAACAGCTGCTCGATCATGGCAGGTTCCAGTTCCGCGAGCATGGCCTTGCCGCCGGACGTCCTGTTGGCCGGCATCACCGTCCCCTGCCGGTCACCCACGCGCAGGACGTTATTCCCCTCCACGGTCGCCAGGAAGCGGACTTTGGTTCCCACCCGCACCATAAGGTTCACGGTTTCGTTGAGCCGGGCGGAGAGCAGTTCCATGTGCGGCTGCGCGAGCGTGCGCAGCAGCCTGGTCCAGGCCAGCCCCGCCGGCCCGACGCCCATCGCGGGCCCGGGCACGTAGCGGCGGGTTTCTTCCTGCACGGCGAACCCCCGGTACACCAGCATGGCCAGCAGGCGGTGGGCGGTCGACGGCGCGACGCCGAGTTCCGCTGCGGCGTCCTTCAGACGCAGCGCGCCGCCGTCGCGCAGGAGCTGCAGGAGCTGCAGCGCGTTGTCCACCGCCTCGATCGAATACGTCGGGCGTTTCTGGACGGGCTTCCGGGCGGACGGCGACGCTGGCGTGTTCTGCACATCAGAATTGTATTGTGGTTCATCTGCGGCGGCTAGGACAGTAGTGGCATGAATCACACACCATCTGTTGCAGCGCCGCAACGGTCCGCGCCGGAGTCTCCGGGCCCCTCGCCCGCCGACGGGCCCACCTCCCGTTTCTCCAAAGCCTCGGCGGCCGCCGTCCTCGTCTGCTGGCTCCTTGTCGTCTTCGACGGCTACGACCTGATCGTCTACGGCACCGTCCAGTCCTCCCTCATCTCCGAGACCGGGTGGGGCCTGAGCAAGGCCACCGCCGGGACCATCGGTTCGATGGCCTTCGTCGGCATGATGATCGGAGCTATCTTCGCCGGCCGGATGGCCGACTCCTGGGGACGCCGCCGCACCATCCTGGGCTGCGCCGTCGTCTTCTCAATCTTCACCATGCTCTGCGCCTTCGCTCCCAACGCCCCCGTCTTCGGCGCCCTCCGGCTCCTGGCCGGCATCGGTCTTGGCGGGCTGGTGCCCTCGGCCAACGCCCTCGTGGCCGAACTCGTCCCCACCAAGTGGCGGTCTACCATTGCCACGCTGATGATGTCCGGCGTCCCGATCGGCGGATCCATCGCCGCCCTTGTCGGCATCCAGCTGATCCCGGCCTTCGGCTGGGAATCCATGTTCCTGGTGGCCTCGGTGGCGCTGCTGGTTGTGGTGCCGCTGGGACTGAAATACCTGCCCGAGACCCTGGCCCCGGCAGCCGCCGCAGGGAACGCGGCCGGCAAGGGCCGCACGCTCCGGGAACCGGCCGGCTTCTCCTCCCTGCTCCGCGCGCCGTACCTGGGCATCAGCATGCTGTTCGCCCTGGCCACGATCGCCACCCTCTTCGCCTGGTACGGGCTGGGCACCTGGCTGCCGAACCTCATGCAGCTCGCCGGCTACAACCTCGGCTCCGCCCTGACCTTCGCCCTGGCCCTCAACCTCGGAGCGGTGGCGGGTTCGGTCCTGACGGCCTGGGCCGGGACCCGTTTCGGTCCGATCCCGACGGCGATCGCCGCCGCCGCCGTCGCCGCCGGTGCCCTCGTGGTCCTCGTGACCGGGCCGCCAGTCGCCGTCGTCTACTTCATGCTCGTCCTCGCCGGCGTCGGAACCCACGGCACGCAGTGCCTGATCATTGCCGCCGTCGCAAGCCATTACCCCGGACACCTGCGCGGCACCGCGCTGGGCTGGGCGCTGGGCACGGGCCGCATCGGCGCCGTCGCCGCACCCCAAATCGGCGGCCTGCTGCTGGCCGCCGGGCTGGGCGTCAATTCCAATTTCCTCGCCTTCGCCGGCGCAGCCGCCATTGCCGCGGTCCTGCTGGTCGTCGTCGGCCTCAAACTCACCGCTAAAATCTCGATCCCGCAAGGAGCAAGCAATGTCTGAGCACGTCCTCTCCACCAGTTTCCCGTCCGCCGAGGGCCCGTCCACCGACGTCCCGGTCATCGGAGGGGGACTGGCCGGACTGGCCGGAGCCCTCGCACTGCGCGAAAACGGCGCCAACGTCACCCTTGTGGAGCGGGCTCCCGAATTCGGCGAGGTCGGCGCCGGGCTGCAGATGGCCCCCAACGCCTCCCGCGTCCTGAAGCGCTGGGGGCTGCTGGAAAAGGCGCTCGAAATCGGCGTCCAGCCCAAGCACCTCGTGTTCCGCGACGCCGTCACCGGCGAGGAGCTCACCCGCCAGAGCCTCGGCGGGGAATTCGCGGAACGCTACGGCGCGCCCTACGTCGTGATCCACCGCAGCGACCTGCACCGGGTGCTGCTCGAAGGCTGCGAAGCCGCCGGCGTCACGCTCGTCAACGACGTCATGGTCGAGAGCGTGGAAACCGTCAATGGCCGCGGTGTGGCCCACACCGTCGCGGGCGTGGACTACGAGGCCGACGTCGTGATCGGCGCGGACGGACTCCGGTCCACCCTGCGCCCGCTCGTGACCAACGACGAGCCCGTCTCCTCGGCCTACGTCGCCTACCGCGGCACCGTCCCGATCACCGAAGACACCCCCAGGGCCGACCTGGAGGACGTCATCGTCTACCTCGGCCCGGACTGCCACCTGGTGCAGTACCCGCTGCGCAAGGGCGAGCTGCTGAACACCGTGGCCGTCTTCAAATCCCCGTCCTTCGAACGCGGCGAGGAGCAATACGGCGGCGTCGACGAGCTCGAAGCCGCGTACAAGGACTGCGTTCCGGCCGTCCAGGAGGCGCTGAAGAACCTGGCCACCGGCATCCGCTGGCCGATGTACGACCGTGACCCGATCGAGAACTGGGTCGCCGGCCGGATGGTCCTGATGGGCGACGCCGCGCACCCCATGCTCCAGTACCTCGCCCAGGGCGCCTGCCAGGCGCTCGAGGACGCCGCCGCGCTGCAGGACGCCACCGTCGGCACGGTCTTCACGGAGGCCGGCATCAACCCGGACGCCTGGGACGGTGCGATCAAGGAGTTCAACAGCGTCCGCGCCGGCCGCACAGCCCGGGTGCAGCGCACCGCGCGCGTCTGGGGCGAATCGTGGCACGTGTCCGGACTGGCCCGGACGCTGCGCAACCTGCTCTTCAAGAGCCGGAAGGACAACGACTTCCGGTACAACGACTGGCTGTACGGCCAGGACGGCGACGGCGTGCCCGCCGTCCGTGAAGCCCGGACCGGCGTGCAGGAGCCGGTCCCGGCCTGAGCCGCCCGCCGATGCCCGGCCACGCCGGCCCGTTGCTCTCTCACCTCTGGTCGTTCTGAAGGCACCGGAACGTGCCGAAGTGATAGCGCAACGGGCTGGCCCGTGCCAGCATGGGCCTCGGCGCACCGTGCGCCCGGAAGAACCTTGCGCCGGAAGGAACTGAGATGGAAGCCAAGGACCTGCTGCTCGATGCCTTTGGCCGGATCCACGAAACGGTGGCGGCCACGCTGGACGGGGTGGATGCCCACACGCTGTCCCGGCGCCCGGGCGGGAACGGGAACTCGATGGCGTGGCTGATCTGGCATCTGGGCCGGGTCGAGGACGCGCAGCTTGCCTCCGCGGCCGGCCTCGCCCAGGTGTGGACCGCGCAGGGCTTTGCCGCCCGCTTCGGCTTGCCGCTGCCCGAGCGGGACACCGGCTACGGCCACACTTCCGCGCAGGTCGACGCCGTCACGGCCGCGCCCGAGCTGTTGGCCGCGTACTACGACGCCGTCCACAAGCAGACGGTCGGCTTCATCCGGGGCCTCGACGGCGGCGACCTCGACCGCGTCGTGGACACCCGCTGGGACCCGCCGGTCACCCTCGGCGTGCGGCTGGTCAGTACCCTTGCCGACTGCCTGCAGCACGTTGGACAGGCCGCGTACGCCAGGGGACTGGACGCCTGACCGGCGCCGGAGGCGGGCAGGCGGGTCCGGGGGAACCCGGGCCGGCCTGCGGGCTACCGCGACCGGTTGAGCACCATCGCGGAGCCTCCGCCGCGCCGGACCGGCTCGGCCGCCGCGGTCATCCGCCCGCCCGGGCCGAACTCGATCGCCGTTGCCGCGCCGATTTCCGCCGCCGAGGTGAAGGCGTCCCCGGAGGGCGTGAAGGCGTGGCCGTACCCGGCGAGCGGGCCGCCGTATGCGGTGATGAAGTCCGGTTCGGCGGTCACCTTCGCGGTGTTCCGCTGTGACGCCCGCGGGGCCGCGATCGCCTCGGAGATCGTCATGCCCAGGTCAACCCGGTTCAGGATGGTCTGCAGGACGGTGGTGATGATCGTGGATCCGCCGGGCGAGCCAAGGGCAAAGAAGGGCGATCCGTCCTTGAGGATGATGGTCGGCGCCATCGAGGAGCGCGGGCGCTTGCCCGGCTCGATCCGGTTCGGGTCCTTGGCGTCGTACACCGTGGAGAAGTCCGTCAGTTCGTTGTTCAGCAGGAAACCCCGGCCCGGCACCACCATGCCGGACCCGCCGGTCTGCTCGATCGTGAGGGTGTACTCGGCCACGTTGCCCCACTTGTCCGCGACCGTGAGGTTGGTCGTCGAGATGTTCTCGGTGTCCAACTCGTCCGCGGGGGCGGCACTGGTGGCCGGGCACGCGCCGTCGTATGCGGTGACATCGCCGGGCGCGACCGGCTTGGGGGCGGCCCGCAGCGGATCGATCCGGCAGGCGCGTTCCTTGCCGAAGACCGGGTCGGTCAGGGCGGCTGTCGGCACCTGCTGTCCGGCCGGGTCGCCGACGTACTTGCCGCGGTCGGCGAACGCCAGGGCGCTGGCCTCCAGGTAGTGGTGCAGGGCGCCGGGCCGGGACATCCCGGAGAGATTGGACGGGTCCAGGATATTCAGTGCCTCGCCAACCGTGGTGCCCCCGCTGCTGGAGGGCGCCATGCCGTAAACATCCAGCCCCCGGTAGTTCACGTGGGTCGGATCCTGGTCCAGCGCGCGATAGGCGGCGAGATCCGCCGTGGTCATGGACCCGGCAGGCACGGGCAGTTTGGTGCCGGCAGCCTTCTTCGGCGCCTGCACGGTGGCGGCAATGTCGGAGGCGAGCGGCCCGCGGTAGAAGCCGCGCGTGCCCTGCTTCGCGAGGAGCCGGTAGGTGGCGGCGAGGTCGTGGTTCTGGAAGATGCTGCCGACGGCGGGGGCATCGCCGCCGGGGAGGAAGAGGGCGCTGGTCGCGGGGAACGCCGCAAAGCGGGCCTTGTTGTCGAGGGTCTGCTGGCGGAAGGTGCCGTCCACCACGAAACCCCGGGTGGCCACCTTGATGGCCGGCTTGAGGGCCTCGCCAAGGCCGAGGCTGCCCCAGCGCTCGAGTGCCCTTTCCCAGGTCGCGGGGGTGCCCGGGACTCCCACGGCGACGCCGCTGGTGACGAGCTCGGGGGTGAACCGGTAGGGCTGGCCCGTTGCCGGGTCGATGAACGCATCGTGCCGCATGCCTGCCGGGGCGGTTTCACGTCCGTCCACCGTGCCGACGCGGCCGGGCTTTGCGTCGTAGTAGACGAAGTAGCCGCCTCCGCCGATCCCCGCGCTGTACGGCTCGGTCACGCCCAGGGTAGCGGCGGCGGCGACCGCGGCGTCAGCGGCATTGCCGCCTTTCCGCAGCACCTCCAGTGCGGCGGCGGAGGCCTCGGGGTCCACGGTGCTCACGGCGCCGCCGTAGCCGGATGCCGTCGCGGTCTTCTCGGTCTCCCGCGGATCCGCGGAGGCAGGGGAGGCGACGGCGGCGCCCGCCACGCCCAGGGCCAGGGCCGCGGTGGCGGCGGACAGTCGGCGTCCTACAAGATGCATGGGTGCTCCCCGGTTCACGTGATTGACAGGTTCTGTCACACTACCTGCGCCCGCTGTGACGTGGCAATGCGAAAGTTGTCACGAGGAATGCCCCGATCAGCCCGCCCCGCCGAGGTGGGCGATAAGCGCGTCCAGGATGGGCAGCTGGCCGCGCACCAGCTTGGTGCGCGCCACGGTCGCGCTGAACCACGCGGCGTCGTCGATCTCCGGGTAGCTGCGGACGATGCCGGATCCCTTCGGCCACTCCAGCGGGAACGTGTTGCTCGAGATTGCTTCCGGCTGAAAGTCCGATTCGGCGGCGAAGACCGTAATGACCTTGCCTGAGGACTGCCGGAAGCTGCCCAGCGGGAAATAGTCGGCCGGCGGGGGCGGCGTCCCGATTTCCTCGGCGAACTCGCGCTTGGCGGCGGCCAGGGCATCCTCGTCCTCGGTGTACTCGCCCTTCGGGATGGACCAGGCCGCGGCGTCCTTCCGCGCCCAGAACGGCCCGCCCATGTGCGCGATCCACACTTCCAGCCCCGACTGTGGGCCTCTTCGGAACAGCAGCAGGCCGGCGCTCCTTACGGGCATGCACCCTCCGACCACTGGCGCCGTCGTGGCATCGCTGGAATGGTCCGGGCGGCGACCCCGGACGGTCCGTGCGGCGGGATTACCAGTTCTGCGGGTCGTTCATGTTGCAGCCCTGGCTGCTGCACTGCCTCGCGCTGACCTGCCAGTCGGGCTGCCGCGCCGCCGCGGACCGGACGTCCTTCCAGATGGGCACCACCCGTGAACCGCAGGCCGGGCACGGCGGTTCCATATGCGCGCGTCGTTGCGCCTTGTTCATGATTCCCCCAAAAACCTTCGATACCTACAGGCAAATTTAGCCATATTTCCATCGAAGTTACAAACATCTTAGGCGCGCGCGGCCCAGTCCAGGACCCGCCGGGCCCGCAGCGTGTTCCAACGGCTTGGGCGGCCGTCGCCCTCGTCCAGCGGGAAGTGGATCCGGCCCGGATGGCTGTTCTCCAGCTGCCAGGTTCCGTCAGGCTGCCGCTTGGACTCCACCAGCGCCAGGGCCTCCGCGGTCCTCTCGTCCGGAGCGGCGCCGGCGGCCCGGAAATAGTCCAAGCCGCGGAGCACGTCGTAGTGCCAGCGCACCGGGTAGGAGAACTGCAGCCACGCGGGATCGATCAGTTCCCCGGTGCTCTTGCGCCGCAGCAGGCCCCGCTCCAGCAGGTACTCCTCGCCGCGCTGCCGTGCCGCGGCCACGTCAGGGGACCGGCCACCCGATCGGCCGTACTCCAGCAGCCCCTCCAGCACGTTGATGGTGGTGTCGAACGAGGAACGGGTGGAACCCCGCTCCGCCTCGCAATTCCAGCCGCCGTCGTCGAGTTGTTCAGCCAGCAGTCGCGAGACGATGTCGTCGACGTTCGCGCCGAAATAGGCCCCGAGCGCGACGGCCATCCCGTTGATGCAGGGCTCCACCTCGCCCTCGAAGAAAGGCTGGCCGCCCTCTTCCCAGCGGCTGCACTCCCTGACCCGGCCGACGGCGGTGCGTGCCGGCTCGCTGCCGGGGTCTAGACCGAACTCGCGGAGCAAAAGCAGGCTGTAGGTGGTCGCGGTCCAGGGCTGGCCCGGTTCGGAATTATCGAAGGCCGACGGAAAGTAGGTGCCGCCGTCCCACTGTCCGTCGGAGCCCTGCAGCCGGAGCAGGCGGGCGCCCCAGCCGGAGTCGGAGACGCGGGCGCGCTCCGCACGCACCTCCTCCGCGGACGCGTTCGTGAGGTCGCGCAGGACCTGCCAGCGGAGCGCGGGGTCGGAGTCGAGCAGCCAGTCCAGGACGTCCATCCGGACAAGCTAGCATCACCGGCCTCGGCCGGGGAAGGAGCCCGGCTGCGCCGTCACTCGCCGTCGTCGTCGGACAACCGCCGGAAATCGCGGGACAGGTAGAGCGCCAGCGCGGCCGAATTGCCGCTGTCCACCGTGACCGCCACCCGGTTGCGGCCCAGCTTGTGCAGGGCGTTCAGGCAGTGGGCCAGCAGTTCCTCGGCGAGGCCCTGCCGGCGGTGGTCGGGATGCGTGAACAGTTCGGCGATCTCGCTGTCCCAGTCGACATCACTGCCGGGCACGGGCTCGGTGACGATAATGGCGGCCGCGAGTTGCCCGTCGGGTGCTGCTTTTACCGCCGACGCCTCGGCAAGGTGCCGCCCGCGGGCTCCATCGATCAGGGCGTCGATCCAGCCGACCTCGCGGTCCGCCGGCTGCGGCAGGCTGTCCGCGTACGCCTCCCGGTACATAAGGGAGAGGCCTGGCAGGTCGGTGGCCTGGATCGGCCGTATCGCGGTGCCTGGTCGGGTGCCGTCGGGGGCGCCGGTGGGACCGGTCAGGATGATCAAGGGATTCACGGCGGCCCTGCTCTCTCTAGCGACCTCTTATAACGGGACACCCTGCGGGTATCCCTTCCAGCTTGACCCCGCTTTATTGCAGCCGCATTTCCGGCTGGTGATATCCAGACGTCCGGAAGGCCTGGGATAAGTGAACAGTTCATTGCCGGCCGGGGGTCACTCTGCTTGGCCGACGACGGCGGTGACGAAGCCGGCCGGCGCGCCCCGCCGTCGGCTCTCTTTGCCGAAATTTCGGTGTTCCTCCACGGCCAGGCCGAAGGGCCGGAGAAATTCCCCGGCACGATCCCGTGCCGGGGGAGTGTTGTCGATTCCGAAGTCGAGGGGTTCGCCTGCAAAGGCTGTGGCGGCACGGGCGTAGCGCATGTAGGGCGAGCGGGACGCAAGGGTCTGGGCGGCGAAATAGTCGAAGCTGACCACGCTGCCGGGAGCCGCGCCGGCAATCCGGCGGAGTGTCGACTCGACGGAGCCTCGGTCCAAGTACATGGTGACAGCTTCCCAGAGGAAGAATGCCGGCCGGTCCGGGTCGAAACCGGCAGCCACGAGCTTGTTCCACCAATCCTCCGCCCGAAGGTCGGCAGCCACGTAGCTTGCCTGCTGCGTTGGCAGCCCCGCCCGGTTCAGCATGCCGAGCCTGAAGGCCTGGGTCCTGGGCTTGTCTACCTCGAAGCAGCGCACCTGCTCGGCTCCGTTGAGCCGGAAGGCGCGCGTGTCGAAGCCCGCACCGAGGATGACCAGCTGGTCGACGCCGGGAAGATGCCGTCGGAGGGCAGCATCGAAGAAGCTTGTCCGCGCGGAGTCCTGATGGCTCAACGGAGCCTCACCCTCGTAGGGGTACCGGTAGATCCGGGGAACATAGCCGGTCGCCCGGTGGCCGGCGATCGTCGGGCAGGCCACCAAGCCGAAGCCGGTCCGGGACACATTGGGCATCGCCATCATGAGCCGACTGGCCGGCTCGTCGGCCCTGGTGCCGAGCCGGTGCTGCATGAAACGCGTATAGAGCGACGCCAGCAGGGTGGCCGAGACCCCGGCCCGACGGCTGTACAGCAGCAGCCGGGGCAGTGCCCACAGATAGCCGGCTACCGCGACCGGGAGGAGCGCCAGCTGGACCAGGCGGAAGAGGGCCGCCGCCGCAGGCCCCTGTCTCGGTTCCCGAGGCGGGGCCGGTGGCGGGCCGTCGTGCGTTCCGCGAAGGACCATCAGACGTACATGCCGGCGAGTGCGTCGCGGAGTCTCTCAACCTTGCCGAGCTGGATCATGGCGGGCCTCCCTGGTGTGCCCGACATCCTCCTCCCACGGGCCGTAACCGGCAAGGGGTGGCGGGCCGGGCGTCCGGAGAGCGCAGGCTGAAGCGCTGCCGGGGCGGCGGTTTCCGCGACGGAAACGGTCCGGCGCTACGGAAACAGCCCGGCGCTACGGGAATCCCCGTAGCGCCGGACCGTTTGCGGGTCGTTCGTCCGGAACCGCCGCGCGGAACGGCTCTGCGGAACCGACGTCCGGAACCGCTGCGCGGAACCGCTGCGCGGAACCGCTGCGCGAAACCGCCGTGCGAGTTAGCTCAGGGTCGCGGTGTCGATCACGAAACGGTAGCGCACGTCGGAGGCGAGTACACGCTCGTAGGCTTCGTTGATCTTCTCGGCCGGGATGACCTCGATCTCGGCGCCGAGGTGGTGTTCGGCACAGAAGTCCAGCATCTCCTGGGTCTGGCGGATGCCGCCGATCATGGAACCGGCGAAGGAGCGGCGGCCGCCGATCAGGGCGAACGCGTTCACGGGCAGCGGTTCGGCCGGGGCGCCGACGTTCACCATGGTGCCGTCGAGGCTCAGCAACTGCAGGTAGGAGCTGATGTCGATCGAGGCGCTGACCGTGTTGATGATCAGGTCGAAGCTGCCGGCGAGCTCGGTGAAGGTGTTCTCGTCGCTCGTGGCGAAGTAGTGGTCCGCGCCGAGGCGCAGGCCGTCTTCCTGCTTCTTCAGCGACTGCGAAAGGACCGTGACCTCGGCGCCCATGGCGTGGGCGATCTTGACGGCCATGTGGCCGAGGCCGCCCAGTCCGACGACGGCGACCTTCTTGCCGGGGCCGGCGTTCCAGTGGCGCAGCGGCGAGTAGGTGGTGATGCCTGCGCACAGCAGCGGCGCGGCGACGTCGAGCTCGATGCCCTCGGGGATCCTCACCACGAAGTCTTCGGTGACGACGACGTGGGTGGAGTAGCCGCCCTGCGTGATGGTGCCGTCGCCGTCCACGGCGCCGTAGGTGCCGGTGTTGCCCTTGAGGCAGTACTGCTCCTCGCCGGCCTGGCAGTTGGCGCACTCGCCGCAGGAGTTCACCATGCAGCCGACGCCGACGCGGTCGCCCACGGCGTGCTTGGTGACGGCCGAGCCGACCTCGGTCACGATTCCGGCGATCTCATGGCCGGGGGCGAGGGAGTAGGACTGCGGGCCCCAGTCGCCGCGGACGGTATGGATGTCCGAGTGGCAGATCCCGGCGAACTTGATCTCGATCAGGACATCGTGCGGGCCGACGTCGCGGCGCTCGATGGTGGTGGGGACGAGGTCCTCGGTGGCGGACGGGGCAGCGTAAGCGTTTACGGTAAGCATTCTTCTCCAGTAAGAGTCGGTGCGGTGTCGCGGTCGTCGCGGGGAAGAGGCGGTCCGGGGTTTGGGGGGCGCCCCGGAACCTTTTGGCCCACGATGGCGCGGTGGCCCGAGGGCGTATCGCCCGGAGCCACAGTATGAGCCAACGCCGTGCCCGCGCCGATTGTTCCGAGATGCGCCGGATTTTTTTCGCCGGCTCCTTTTCGGCTCCGTTCTTCGGCTCCGCTGCCGGCGGGTGCCGCTAGCCGGCCATGCCGGGGTGGACGCGGACGAACTCGATCTTGTTTCCCGGATTGACTTTCTTCCTGGGCGCCCGGGAAAAGCCCTTGGCGTCCAGGTTGTTTTGCGCCCGGAACTCGGCGAGCGCGGCGTCGTAGGCAGCATTCAGTTGCTGGCCGGTGAACTCTTCGGTGGAGCCGTCGGCGAAGGTGATGGTGACGGGGGTGCTGGCGGGGAAGTGCCGGTTCATCCGGATGAAGCCGTCAGCGTCCTGCTGGAGATTGATCAATGGGTTCCGCCTTTGCGATTGGGAGTTCCAGTCTTCCTTAGTTTCGTCCACAAAATGCCAGTAGCAGTGGCGGGGGACAATGGAGGCGTGACTTCCACCCCCGCCGCGGGCAACCCGGCCCGCCCTCCTTTCGACCTGGGCTCCATCGGAACCGGGCTGGTCTTTGCCGGGTCCCTGGGCCGGCTCGCTGAGGCCCTGGAGGCGGGATCCCCGGGCGGTGCCGCGGTGGTCGAGGCGCCACCGGGGACGGGAAAGACCACGCTGGTGCCCCCGCTGCTGGCCAACCTTGCCCTGCAGGACGCTGCGCTGCGCGGCGCTGCCGACACGGCCCCGCGGATCGTGGTGACCCAGCCGCGCCGCGTCGCCGCGCGTTCCGCCGCCCGGCGCCTCGCCGCCCTGGACGGCAGCCCGCTGGGCGGACGCGTCGGCTACACCGTCCGCGGCGACCGTCAGGCCGGGCCCGGCACTTGGATCGAATTCGTCACCCCCGGCATCCTGCTGCGCCGCCTGCTCGCGGATCCCGGGCTGGAGGGCACCGATGCGGTGGTGCTCGATGAGGTCCACGAACGCGGGCTGGAGACAGACCTGCTGCTCGGCATGCTCGCCGAAGTCCGCCAGCTGCGCGGCGACCTCACGCTCGTTGCCATGTCCGCCACCCTGGATGCGCCACGTTTCGCCGCCCTGCTGGGGGACGCGGCGTCCGACGGCGGCGGCGCGGCCCCCGTCGTCGGCTGCCCTTCCGCGCTGCACCCGCTGGAGACCCAGTGGGCGCCCGCACCGGTTCCCCGCCTGGACGCCCGCGGCGTGACGCGCACGTTCCTGGACCACGTGGCGGACACAGCCGCGCATGCCCATGCCGCGGCGCTCGCCGCGGGAGAGGACATCGACGCACTGGTTTTCGTTCCGGGTGCCCGGGAGGTCTCCCACGTCGCGGCCAGGTTGCGGAGCCTGGCGGGGGCAGAGGTCCTGGAGCTGCATGGCCAGGTCGGCCCCGCCCTGCAGGACCGCGCCGTGTCCGGCCGCGCCCCGGGGGACCCTGCAAGGATCATCGTCTCCACGGCGCTCGCCGAATCTTCCCTGACGGTTCCGGGGGTACGCCTGGTGGTTGATTCCGGACTCTCCCGCGAACCTCGCCGGGACGCCGGGCGCGGCATGACCGGCTTGGTGACCGTGTCCTGCTCACGTGCCTCGGCCGAACAGCGCGCCGGACGGGCCGCGCGGCTTGGCCCCGGACGGGTGGTCCGGTGTTACGACCAGAAGAGTTTCGGGGCCGCCCCGGCCCACCAGACTCCGGAGATCGCCGTCGCCGACCTGACGGGAGCGGCCCTGGTGCTGGCTTGCTGGGGCTCGCCCGGCGGCCGGGGGCTGGCACTCCCGGACGCACCGCCCGGCGCTGCGATGGAAGAGGCCGTGGAAGTGCTGCGCGAGCTCGGCGCCGTAGGCACCGGCGGACTGGCGACGGAGCTCGGCAAAACGCTGGCCCGGATCCCGGCGGATCCGCGGCTCGCCCGCGCCCTGCTGGATGGCGCTTCCGCCGTCGGGCCCCGCGCCGCGGCGGAGGCCGTCGCCGCCGTCGCCGGCGGGCAGCGCGCCCCCGGTGCGGACCTGCCCGGGCTGCTGAACGCCCTGCGTTCCGGCAACGACCCGGGGTCCCGGCGCTGGGCGGAGGACGTCCGGCGGATGGAATCCCTTGCCCGGCGGTCCGGGCCGCACGCGGACGCCGCACAGCCCGGCCCCGCGCGGCCGGCCGGTGCGGACGGCACCGGATTCGTTGTCGCCCTCGCGTTCCCGGACCGGGTGGCCCGCCGGGTGCCGGGGCCCGGGGAACGCTATCTGCTCTCATCCGGAACCCGGTCCGGGCTCCCGGGCGGCAGCCGGCTGGCCGGCCACGAGTGGCTGGCGGTCGCGGAGGTGTCACGCGCCGACGGGCAGGACGCGGCCGGGACCGGCGCGGTCATCCGGTCAGCCGCGCCGCTTTCGGCGGAGGCCGCGGAGTCGGCGGCGCGGCATTTGCTCAGCGACACGGTGGAGGCAGGATTCGGCCAGGGACGGGTCACCGCGCGCCGGGAGCGCCGGCTGGGCGCTATCGTGCTCTCCTCGACGCCGGTGCGGCCGTCCGCGGCGGAGGGCCGCGCCGCGGTGGCCCGTGCGCTGGAACAATCGGGGCTGCAGACGATCGGCTGGTCGACGGCGGCGGACGCGCTGCGCCGGCGCCTGGCCCTGCTCCACCGCGAACTTGGCGAACCCTGGCCGGACGTCTCCGAACCTGCCCTGCTGGCCCGGCTGGATGAGTGGCTGGCGCCGGAACTGGAAGCCCTCGCCGCAGGTGCTGCGACGAACGGCATCGACCTGGCCGAACCGCTGCGGCGGCTCCTGCCCTGGCCGGAGGCTGCCCGGCTGGGGGAGCTGGCCCCGGAGGCGCTGCAGGTGCCCAGCGGCTCGCGGATCCGCATCGATTACCCCGAAGCGGGAGAGCGCGACGGCGGCCGGCCGGTGGTCGCGGTCAAGCTGCAGGAGTGCTTCGGCTGGGATCAGACGCCGCGGCTGGTCGATGGCCGGGTTCCGGTGCTGTTCCACCTGCTGTCTCCCGCCCGGCGGCCGCTCGCTGTCACCGACGACCTGGCGTCCTTCTGGTCCGGGCCCTACGCACAGGTCCGGGCGGAGATGCGAGGCCGGTATCCCAAGCACCCCTGGCCGGAGGACCCCTGGACCGCGCCCGCCACGGCCAAGGTCAAAAGCAGGATGTGAGGGGCCCGGCAGTGTGCACTTTGGGGGGAAACCGCTACCCGGCTTCGGCGCCCTCCCAGGCAACGTGGACCCAGCGCTGGCCCTCGCCGTCCCAGGATTCCGAATGGCCCAGCAGGGCCAGGTCCTGGAAGCTGACCTCGATCCCGTCGCGCTGAAGCTCGTCGCGGAGTTCGCTCGTGGCCTCACGGACGGCGGAAACAACTGCCTCGGGGTTGTCGGATTCGACGCGCCGGGAGGCTTCATATGGTTTGCTCATGGGCACCATCTTTCAGCCTCGAAGCCGTTATGGGAACCACCGGCTGCAGCGGCAGCTGCGGGCACAGTGCGGATCAGCTGCCGATCAGCCGTTCGCCGTTGGACCAGCAGACCGCGCGCAGCCAGTCGTCGTCGAGCCGTGGCTCCCGGTCGCGGAGCCGTTCGAGTGACTCAAGCTGGTGCGCGTAGGGGTAGGGGATGTTGGGGAAGTCGCTGCCGAGCACGATCCGGTCCCCAAGCTCGGCGAGCCTCGGCAGCAGCCCGGCCGGAAACGGGGCCACTTCCTCGAAGAAGTCGGTAAAGGCCATCGTGGTGTCGAGATGGACGCGCGGATACTTCTCCGCGAGGGCCAGGAACTCGGCGTACTCCGGCGTGCCCAGATGGGCGACGACGGCGGTGAGTCCGGGATGCCGGCGCAGCACGCCCTCGAGCTTGTCCGGCCCGGTGAACCCGGCCCGCGGGACCGGGCCGCTGCCCACGTGCACCACCACGGGGACGGCGGCCTCGGCAAGGAGGCCCCACACCGGGTCCAGGACCGGTTCGCGCAGGTCGAAGCCGCCCACCTGGGCGTGGATCTTGAACACGCGCGCGCCCCGGCTAAGGGCCGATTCGACCTGCCCCAGCACGCCGTCCTCCGGGTAGAACGTGGCGCTAGGCACGCAGTCCGGCTCGGCGGCGGCGAGGTCCAGGGCAAAGTCCGTTAGGTCTGCCGCCATCCCCGGACGGTGGGCGTAGGCGAGTGCGGTGAAGCGGCGGACCCCCAGCTGCCGGAGCTGGGCCAGCCTGCTGTCCTGGTCCGTGCGGTAGGTGATGGGCCAGGGCCTGCCCACCAGAGGTCCGGCCTCGTCGAAGTGCGCCCAGACCCGCCGCAGCATCCGCTCCGGCAGGAAATGCGTGTGAATGTCGATCAGACCCGGCAGCCCCAGCCGCTGACACCAGGCCGGGACGTCGCCGTCGGCCAGCGGTTCCGGCCGGTCGAGGGGCGTGCCGCTCACTCCCGGCCCGTTCACCTGGCATCCTTAACAGCCAGGTCCCCGCTGTGCAGCCGGATGAACTCCGCCACTGCCGGGGCGAGATCTGCCCCGATCTCATCCGCTGCCCGCTTCGCCCCGGCCACGGCGAAGGAATGGTCCCCGCCCTCACGCCACTGCAGCGTCGCCGCCTGGCCGATGCGCTCCACCACGGACTCCAGCAGCCCGCGGGTTGCGAAGGTGTCCCTGGTGCCCTGCAGGAACAGCATCGGCACGGTGAGCCCGTAGAGGTGCTCGTCGCGCAGCTTCTCGGGCTTGCCCGGGGGATGCAGCGGATAGCCGAGGTACACGAGCCCGGCCGCGGGCATGCCTTCCGCGACGGCCATCGATGCCATCCGGCCGCCAAAGGACTTCCCGGCAGCCCAATGCGGCTCGCCCTCGGACCGGGCAGCCGCCGCATCCATCGCCGCCCGCCAGGCCGCGATGGCCAACGGCGGCCGGTCCGGGAACTTCCGGCCGGCCTCGCGGTACGGGAAGTTGAACCGCAGCGTTGCGACGCCGACGTCGTTCAGGGCCCCGGTGAAGCCGCGCAGGAACGGGTGCTCCATTCCGGCTCCCGCGCCGTGGGCCACCACGAGCGTCGCGACGGGGTTGTCGGGGCGGCAGTAGACCCCAGACACCGCGGTGCCCTCGACGTCGATGCTCAGCGGCTGCTCAGCGGCGGCCATGAAGCATTCCGCGCCGCGCGAGCCCGCGCAGTGACAACCCGACGGCGCAGGCCACCGGCGCCATGGCCAGCAGCATGGCGATCGGGTTGGGCCGGAACATGACGCGGCCGCGCGGGTTCCGGGCGTAGACGCCGAGGGGCAGCACGAAGCCGCCGCCCCCGCCGCCGGAGCCCGCTGGGGCTTCGTCCGAGGCAGGGGCGCTGCCGCCGCCGAAGCCGAACGACACCAGCGCCACCGGAATGAGTTCCTCGCCGCCGAGCTGGACGGGGGCTCCGTACGCGCGCGCCACCCCCACGTTTTTGAAAGCGTCCACGAGGGACGTAAATGCCTCAGACATGTCAGCCACCCTAACCACGGGCCGCGGCGAGCACCAGAGCGAGCACCAGAGCGGCCCGCCGGCCGGTGCCGGACTGCGCCCGTCCGGGCCGTCCGGCCCCTGTTCCGGCGCCCCGGTTGCCCATAGATTGGGGCTGGGACAAGCCGCCGGCTGAGAGGAATGAGTCATGTCAACTACCGCTGGAGCCGCACCGCGGCTGGCCGGAGCGCTGGCCATCGTGCTCGGTACCGAGGACATCCCGCTCCGGCTGCGGGCCTGGGACGGCTCGGAAGCCGGACCGGAGGGCGCGCCGCTGCTGGTGGTCCACTCGCGCCGGGCGCTGCGTCGGATCCTCTTCTCGCCCGGCCAGCTCGGCCTGAGCCGGGCGTACGTCGCCGGCGAGATCGAGGCGCCCGGCGACATCTTCGCCAGCTTCACCGCCCTCAGTTCGGCGGGGAAGTTCGCCCAGCCCGGGCCGTTCCGCCGGCCCACGGTCCGCGAACTGGGAGCCCTGGCCGCGGCCGCGGTGCGGCTCGGCGCGCTGGGGCCGAACCCTGCCCCGCCCCCCGAAGAGGCCCGCGTGGCGCGGAAGGGCCGGCGGCATTCCCGGAAGCGCGATGCCGCCGCCATCTCGCACCACTACGACGTCGGCAACAAGTTCTACGCCCTTGTGCTCGGCCCGTCCCTGGTCTACTCCTGCGCGGTCTGGGATACCCCCGAAACGGGCCTGGACGCGGCGCAGGAAGCAAAACTCGATCTGGTCTGCCGCAAACTCGGTCTCCGGCCCGGGATGCGGGTGCTGGACGTCGGCTGCGGCTGGGGCAGCTTCGCCATCCACGCGGCCCAACGCTACGGGGCCGACGTCGTCGGCGTCACGCTCTCCGCCGAGCAGGCCGAACTGGCCCGGAAACGGGTGGCGGAAGCCGGACTGACGGACCGGGTCGAGATCCGGATCCAGGACTACCGGGACGTGGACGACGGTCCCTTCGACGCGATCAGCTCCATCGGCATGTCCGAGCATGTGGGCCGCGAGCAGATCGGGCACTACGTCTCCCGGCTGCACGGGCTGCTTTGCCCCGGCGGCCGGCTGTTGAACCACGCCATCTCCTGGAACGCCGGCCCCACCGACCCGGATCCCGATTCCTTTATCCCGCGCTACGTCTTCCCGGACGGGGAGATGCTCAGCCTGACCGAGATGATCGGCGCCCTGGAAGGCGGAGGCCTGGAAGTGCTCGACGTCGAGGCGCTGCGCCCGCACTACGCGCTGACGCTGCGCGCCTGGGTGCAGAACCTGGAGCGCCACTGGGACGAAGCCGTGGCGGCCAGCAGCCTGGGCCGTGCCCGGGTCTGGCGGCTCTACATGGCGGCCAGTGCGCTGGGATTCGAAGCCGGCACCACGGGCGTGAACCAGGTCCTGGTGCAGCGCGCCGGCGGCGCCGAACCCCCGCTGCGCCGGACCGCCTGGCTTTGATGTCGCCGGCATCCGCCGCCATCGCGGAGGGACTGTCCTCGGCGGAGGCCGCCCGGCGGCTGGCGGCCGACGGCCCGAACGAGCTTCCCACGGCGAAGCCGCGCAACCTCCTGCAGCAGAGCTGGGCCGTGATCCGCCAGCCCATGCTGCTCCTGCTGCTGGGTGCCGGGACCGTGAACTTCGTCCTGGCCGAACTCCTCGACGGCGTGCTGCTGATGTCCTTCGTGGTCGTGGTGATCGGCATTTCCATCTACCAGGAGCGCAAGACCGAGAACGCGCTCGCGGCCCTCCGGGACCTGTCCTCCCCGCGAGCGCTCGTGGTCCGCGACGGAGACCAGCTCCGCATCCCCGGACGCGAGGTGGTGCGCGGGGACCTTGCCGTACTCGCCGAGGGGGACCGGGTGCCGGCCGATGCGGTGCTGCTGGAAGCCCGCAACTTCGCGGCCGACGAATCAGCGCTGACCGGGGAGTCGGTCCCGGTCCGCAAGGCGCCGCAGGGTGGCGCCGCGGCGGAGGCCATGGGCCGGCCGGGCGGGGACGCCACGCCCTGGATCTTCTCCGGCACCCTGGTGGTGAAGGGCCATGGGCTGGCCCTGGTCAAGGCAACGGGGGCGGGCACGGAACTGGGCCGGATCGGCTCGGCCCTGCGCTCGATCGAACAGGAACCGACCCCGCTGCAACGGGAAATCGACCGGCTGGTCCGCTACGTGGCGGCATTGGGCCTGGCCGCCGCCGCCGTCGTCGTGGTGCTGTACGGGCTGAGCCGGGGGAACTGGCTCGAGGGACTGCTGGCCGGCATCGCGACCGCGATGGCGATGCTGCCCGAGGAGTTCCCGGTGGTGCTGACCGTGTTCCTGGCCCTGGGAGCCTGGCGGATGTCGCAAAAGCACGTGCTGACCCGGCGCTCGCCGGTGATCGAAGCCCTGGGCGCGGCGACCGTCATCTGTGTGGACAAAACCGGCACCCTGACTCTGAACAGCATGACCGTGCGCCAGCTGGTGGTCGGTACCCGGAGCTACACCCTCGACGACGGACCGCTGCCGGAGGCCTTCCACACGATCGCCGAGTTTGGCGTCCTCGCCTCCCCGGTGGATCCCTTCGATCCGATGGACAAGGCGTTCAAAGCGGTCGGCGCGAAGTACCTGGGCGACACCGAACACGTGCACGCCGACTGGGAACTGGTCCGGGAATATCCGCTCTCGGAAAGCCTGCTGGCCCTCTCGCACGTCTGGCGTGCCCCGGATGGAAGCCGCTACGTTGTGGCCGCCAAGGGTGCCCCGGAGGCGGTGGCAAGGCTGTGCCGGCTGGGCACGGCCGAGCTCGCGGCCCTGACCATGGAAGTGGAGGCGGCAACCACGGGCGGCCAACGGGTCCTCGCCGTGGCGCGGGCCTCGTTCGACCGGGCCGGAAGCCTGCCGGAGCTCCAGCGCGACTTCGACTTTGAGTATCTGGGCCTGGTGGGTCTGCACGACCCGCTGCGGCCCGGCGCGGCCGACGCCGTGGCGGCCTGTGCGCGGGCAGGGGTCCGAACCGTCATGATCACGGGGGACTACCCCGGGACGGCCCTGGCGATCGCCCGCGAGATCGGCCTGGACCACGGCGCCGGCGTCATCACCGGCCCCGAACTCGAGGCCATGGCGGATGAAGAGCTGGCCCGGCGCATCCGGACCGTCAGCGTGTTCGCGCGGATGGTGCCGGAGCAGAAACTCCGGCTGATCCGCGCCCTCAAGGTCAACGGCGAGGTGGTCGGCATGACCGGCGACGGCGTCAACGACGCGCCCGCCCTGCGCGCGGCGGATATCGGCATCGCCATGGGCGCGCGCGGCACCGACGTCGCCCGCGAATCCGCCGACCTGGTCATCACCGACGACGATTTCAGCTCCATCGCCGGCGGCATCCGCCAGGGCCGCGGCATCTTCGACAACCTCCGCAAGGCCCTGGCGTACACCATCGCCGTCCACGTCCCGATCGTCGGCATGTCCCTGCTGCCGGTCTTCGTCAGTGAGTGGCCGCTGGTGCTGCTGCCGGTCCAGATCGCGTTCCTGGAACTCATCATCGACCCGGCCTGTTCCGTGGTTTTCGAAGCGGAGGAAATCGACCCGGCCATCATGGACCAGCCTCCGCGCCGGGCCGGCCAAGGCATCTTCGGCCGACGGGTCCTGGTCATTGCCGCCTGCCAGGGGCTTTCCGTGCTGGCTGCCGTGGTCTGCGTCTACCTCTGGAGCATCGGCAGCGGAAAGGCGGACGACGTCGTCCGTTCGCTCGCCTTCGCCACCCTCGTCATCGGCAACCTGTCGCTGATCCTGGTGAACCGGTCCTGGCGGCTGCCGGTCTGGCGGACGTTCCGCGAGCGCCGGAACCGGACCCTGAAGTGGGTGGTCGGCGGCGCCGCCCTGTTCCTGGTGGTGCTGCTGAGCGTTCCGGGGCTGCGCGGCGCCTTCGACCTGGGGCCGCTGGCGCCGGGGGACTGGCTGCTGGCGGTCGTGGCCGGTGCCGCCGGCGTGGCCTGGTTCGAGATCTACAAGACCGTCCGGCATCCCTGATGCTTCCGCCGTCTCCTTTTGCTGGACGGCGGCCCGGGGTAGCTTGTGCTCATGGCGAGGGAAGAAACCACGGTCTCCGTTGCGGGACCCGAAGGCAGCAGGGAAATCCGGATCTCAAGTCCCAGCAGGCTGCTGTGGCCTGACGCGGGTTTGAGCAAGCTGGACCTGGCCCATTACATGATCGCCGTCGGGGACGCCTTCCTGGCCGCCAACGGGGGCCGTCCCATCACGCTCCAGCGGTTCTCCGGCGACGTCGACGGCGAACAGTTCTTTTCGAAAAACCCGCCCAAGGGCGCCCCGGACTATGTGCGGGCCGTGGACGTGGTCTATCCGAGCGGCCGCTCCCATCCGCAGCTGGTGATCGATGAGATAGCCGCCGCGGTGTGGGCGGTGCAGATGAACACCGTGGTCTTCCACCCCTGGGCCTCGCGGGCTGCGAACCCGGACAACCCGGACCAACTGCGGATCGACCTTGATCCGCAGCCCGGCACTGGCTTCCGGGATGCCGTGCCCGCGGCCCAGGAACTGCGCAAGGTACTGGCCGAAGCGGGGCTGAGTGCCTTCATCAAGACCTCGGGCAACCGCGGACTGCACGTCTTCGCGCCGATCGAGCCCGCACACGAGTTCCTCGATGTGCGGCACGCCGTGATCGCCGCCGCGCGCGAACTCGAGCGGCAGATGCCGGAGCAGGTGACCACCGCGTGGTGGAAGGAGGAACGCGGCGCCCGGGTCTTCATCGACTTCAATCAGGCCAACCGTGACCGCACCATGGCGGGGGCCTACAGCCCGCGCGCACTGCCCGCCGCCACCGTGTCCTGCCCGCTGGAGTGGGAGGAGCTCGACGGCGCCGACCCGGGCGACTTCACCGTCGCCACCGTCCCCGGCCGGCTCAAGGCCACGGGTGACCCCTGGGCGGACATGCATTCGAGCCCCGGGTCCATAGCGGCGCTGCTTGAATGGTGGGAACGGGACCAGGCCGCTGGCCTCGGCGAGCTTCCGTTCCCACCGGACTTCCCGAAGATGCCGGGCGAACCGCCGCGGGTGCAGCCCAGCCGGGCCAAGAGCAAGGACTAGGGTCTGCCCGTTATTCCTGGAGGAGTTCGGGGTGGTGCAGCCGGGCCACCTCGGGGTGGGCGTGGAGCCAGCCTTTGAAGACGTTCGCCCCGTAGGAGGCGAGCATGGGGTTCTCGGGATCGTCCGAAAGGCCGCGGGACTGGGCCGCGAGCGCCGGGGGAAGCGGGACCGGCTCAATCACGGCGTCCAGCCGGGGCGACCAGAAGAACGGAACGGTGTAACGGTCGACGCCGGGTGGTGGCGCCTGCACCCTGTGGATCGTAGCCGAAAGATACCCCTGGGTCGCCACCTCAAGCATTTCGCCGAGGTTTACCACCAGGGCCCCTCGATGGGCGCCACCGGGATCCAGTCCTTGCTGCCGGGCGGCCGGACTTCCAGACCGCCCGCCCGGTCCTGCAGCAGGAGGGTCACGAACCCGTAGTCCGCGTGCGCGCCGACCCCTTGGTCGCCGGCTGCCTGGACTACGCCGCCGACGTCGTGGGTGAGCCTGGCCATCCACGCCGGTGTGCCTTCGAAGGCTGCATCGAAGTAGTCCTCCGGAAGTTCCAGCGACACCGCGATGGCGCGCAGCACCTCCGCGCCCACGACGCACATGCGTTCGGCCCAGGCCATGGCCGCGCTGCGCAGTTCCGGGAGGGGCTCATCCGGCCAGAGATTGGGCCCCTGGATGAGCCAGTATGGCTGCTCCGCCGGGTAGCCGCTCAGGGCGGGCCGTTCGGGGCCAAAGTCCAGCTGTTCCCGCACGTCCGGGCGCCCCCGCGTCGCCTTGTGCCCCAGCCGGGTGTAGCCGCGGAAATGCGGGGATTTCCGGTTGTCCAGGGCGAACCGGTCCGCTTCCGGGAGATCGAAAAACCGGCGTGTGAGCCCGAACAGCTCGCCAACCTGCTCGGCCGTGGCGCCGTGGCCGACCAGCTGGAAAGAGCCCACCCGGTGGCTGGCGTCGCGGAGTTCGGCAAGGAAGCCGGGGTTGAATGAACCGTCGATGTTTCTCGCCCCACCCAGGTCCAGGACCGGGATTGATTCGGTTCGGGTGTCCATCTTTGCAACGTAGCACCGGGAGTTCAGCGATTGAAGGCGTCCGCCGCACCAGCGCCAACCCGATCGGAGCGGTGCAGCCGCTCCAGCGCGGCGGTGTCACGGCCGAACGAGAAGAGCAGGAGCGCGAGGGCGCCGAGGAGCGCCGTCGTGCCCGCCACTGAAGGTATGGCCGGCGTCAGGGCCAGGAGCAGGGCGAGAGGTTGAAGCGCGCCGATGGCCTTCCGGACGGGCGAGGCGGGGAGGTCCTTCTTGAGGGCCGGACGGAGCCAGCCGGCGGCGGCAAAGACGTAGTACATGAGTCCGATCAGCAGCACCCACGGCCCGAAGGCCGCCGCAGCCGCGCAGGACAGCACCAGGGTCAGCGCGGCGTCCGTCTCGGTGTCCAGCCGCGCTCCCGCTGCGGACGCGGTCCCGGTGCGCCTCGCCACCGGACCGTCCACGGCGTCGAGCGCGAAGGCAAAGGCACCCAGGACGACGAGGAGCGCGGCGGGCAGTTGCCGGCCAAGGAGTCCCGCGGCCGTCAGCGCCGCGCAGCACGCCACCAGCACGGCACGGACCAGGGTGACCCGGTCAGCGGGCGTGCACACGCGGGACTCCCGCAGCAAAATGGAGCCGGCTGTTCGGCCCAGTACTAGTGCGCCGGCGCCTACGGCCAGGGACCCCGCGGCCGCGCCGGGGGAGGCGAGCGACGCGAGCCAGCCGCCGGCCCCCAGGTAGGCGGCCCCGGCAGCCGTGACGTCTACCGCCGCCCGGCGGGGATATCTGTTCGGCATGCTCACCTCGACCCCATGCTAACAACGCCCCGGTCAGGCACGGAGGCGGCCGGTCCCCGGGCCGCCCGGCAGGCGCTGCCGGGCGCGCCGGGTGCGGACCACGCCGAGCCCGGCCAGCGCCGCACCGGCACCCTCCGCAATGGCGCTGACGGTCTTCTCGAAATACCAGACGGGCTCGTACATCGCCGGGAACGGTCCGAAGGCGGGGAGGTTCACGTAGCGGTAGAACATGACGGCACCGAAGGCGCTGAGCGCCACGAGGAAGGCGAAAACGTAGGAGGCCGTGCTGCCGCGCAGCAGCACCGCCAGCGCCGCGAGCGCCGCCGCCGCGGATTCGAGCAGGAACAAGGTGCCCTGGCCGACCCCTTGCGGGGACCCGGCCTGGTAGCCGGGCGCCAGATGGATGTGGACACCGGCGTCGATCAGCAGGGCCAAGGCCGTCAATGCCCGCAGGGCCAGGTCCGGGCCCCGTCCGGGTGAGCCGCCGCGGGGGTTCACTTGACCGTCAACGTTCCGTGCATGCCGGGGTGGAAGGTGCAGTGGAAGGGATACGTCCCCGGCTGTGACGGCGCGGTGAACGTGGCGGTGCCGCCGCCGCCCTTGACGTCGACGTCGAACGCGGAGCCGTCGTCTGAGGTCACCGTGTGCTCGGCGCTGTCCATGTTCGTCACGCTCACCTGCGCCCCGGCGGCGACTACCACCGGCGTACCGTACGCAAAGTCGCGTACGGTGATCGCCGCCGTCGAACTGGCCGGCGCCGGAGTGGCCGGCGTCGAACTGCCGGGCCGACCGCCGGATCCCATCGGCATGCTCGCGCTCGCGGAGGCGCTCGCCGGAGCTGTGGCCGCCGGCGGCGACCCGGTCTGCCCACCCGGCGCGCATCCCGCGGCACCCAGCAGGACCGCTGCGAGCAGCAACGTGACATGTGCATTCCCGGTGTTCATGACGCACCCTCTTGACCTTGAGGCAACGCTGGAAGGAAAGCTTCCTGACTCAATTCTGCGCCCGTTCCGGGCACATGGCGCCGGAGCGCAAGCCGGGTATTTTGCCTGAACCCCGGCGCGTCCGGAAGGCCTACGAACCCGAACAATGGGCCGGCGCGAAGGACGCGGGTGGGGCCCCATAGCTACTCGTCAGAGCCCTGCTCCGCTCCGGAAGCTACTTGGCCAAACTGCCGGCTACCCGGATTTCCTCGGGCCTGCGTACTCGATACGCGGGCGCCCCGTACCCGACTTTTCGCCTCCGGAAAAATCGGGTAGTTACCCTCGCTTGTTGTCTCTAGGCCGCCGTGTCACGGTGGCTGCGGGAAGTGGCATGTCATTGATCAACGCGATTTGCAACGGGGCCTGGGGATCGGAGAGCATCGTGCACAACTTGCCGGCGGCAGCGCCATCCATAGCGGTTCAGCTGTTTGGATCCCTGGAAATTCGCCGCGAGGGCGTGGCACTCACGGCCGCGGATCTGGGCGGCTGCAAGCCGCGGCACATTCTGGAAATCCTCCTGCTCAATCTGGGTACTCCGGTCTCGAAAACCCGGCTGATCGAAATCCTCTGGGGGCCATGCGCCAGCGACGGGGCCGTGGCCACGCTGGAGAGCTATGTCAGCGGCATTCGCCGGGCAATCCAGCCGGGACATACCAAGACGGGGCCGCTCCGGACCGCGAACAGCGGATACGTGTTGGATCCCGCACTCGTGGATTTGGACCTTTCGCGTTTCCGCGACCTGTTGCGCGCCGCGGACCTGGCAGCGCCCGCCAAGGCCTATTTGTTCCTGGTTGAGGCCCTGGAGCTCTCGGCCGATCCGCTCCTCGGCTTCGAGCTCGACGCCGACTGGGCAGATGCGGCCCGCGCCCGCCACGCGGCCGAGCGCGTGGCAGCCATGATCTCCGCCGCCGAGGCCGCGGCCTTCCTGGGACGCCACGACGAGGCGATCCGCTGGGCCCAGTCAGCCATCCGTCTGGAACCGCTTAACGAGCGGGCGTGGACCGGCCTGGTGACGGCGTACGAACTTGCCGGCCTGCCGGTGCAGGGGTTGTCCGCCTATGACCGGTGCCGCCGCCTTTTCGACCGCGACCTTGCCTGCCCGCCGGGGCCGGCCCTCCAAGCGGCTCACCTCCGGCTGCTGCGGAGGCGCGCCGAGGCGGATACGGGCCTCTCCGAAGTGCTGGGGGCCCTTCTCTTGCTCTGGGACAGGCTGCACGCGGCCGGCCCCCAGGGTCCCGCGGTTGATGACCGGCTCCGCGAGAACGCCGGGAGGATCCTGGACTCCTTCCTGCAAACGGCCCGGACCACGGGCTGAGCTTCAGGCCGTGCTCAGGCGGCCCTCACCACGGGAAGTTCGTCCCAGTGGGTCGTGTAGCGCGGGGACAGCATGTCGCGTTTCATCGTCCAGTCGGGGCCGCCGCGGATCCCCGCGTGACCCAGGCCGATGGAGCCCCGGCCGTATTTGCGGCTGACCTCCTCCAGCAGCGGCCCGATGCCGTGTTCTTCATGCGGGTTCTCAAACACGGCCAGCGGCGCCTGGCTGGCTGTCGGGCGCAGGTCGGTGACCATGATGCCGGCCTTCGCGTACTTGACGCCGTCGACGACCCGGGGGAGCAGGGCGTAGGCCGCCCTGGCCAGCAGGACCGGATCAGCGGTCGGCATCGGGAGCGCTGCAGACACCGAGGGGTGTGAACTGTCTCGGGGGTTGTAGTAGGACGTTGCGGCGAACGCGGTCAAGACCTTGGCTTGCAGGCCGTGCCGTGCGAGCCTGGCGCTGGCCTGTTGCGCGTAGATGCCCAGGACCTGGCGCATTCCGGCCGCGGTGCTGATCGGGGTGGCGAAGGAGCGGCTGAAGATGAGCTGGTCCCGGCCGACGCGCTCCTCCTCAAGCGGAATGCAGGGCGTGCCCTGCAATTCCAGAACGGTGCGCATCAGCACCACCGAGAAGCGGTCCCTGATCCGGACCGGGTCCGCCCGGGCCAGGTCGAGCACGCTATGGATCCCCAGCGCGTTCAGCCGTTTGGTCAGTCGTGTCGAGACGCCCCAGAGTTCGATGACGGACAGGCCGGCCATGAGCTGCTCCTGCAGGTTGGCGGGTACCGAATCCCAGTGACAGACGCCGTCGAAGGCGGGGTTGTGTTTGGCCCACTTGTTGGCCAGTTTCGCCAGGGTCTTGGTCCCGGCGATGCCGACGCAGACCGGGACGCCGACATTCCGGCGAACCGCCGTCTTCATTGCCTGCCCCAGCCGCAGCAGTTCTTCCGGGTCGCCGCGCACGCCCAGGAAGGCCTCGTCAATGCTGTAGACCTCCAGCCACGCCGAATACCGGCCCAGGAGTTCCATCACCCGGGCGCTGACGTCGCCGTAGAGCTCGTAGTTGCTCGACCTGGCCACGAGCCCCCACTCCTTGGCGCGTGGGGCGAGCTTGAACCACGGTTCGCCAAGCGGGATGCCGAGCGCCTTCGCCTCGGGGGATCGGGTGACGGCGCAGCCGTCGTTGTTGGATAGCACCACCACCGGCCGGCCTTCCAAGGAGGGGTCGAACGCGCGTTCGGCGCTGGCGTAGAAGCAGTTCACATCCACGAGGGCGATGCTGCCGCCGGGCCGGGTCTCGGGCATGGGGCTCATACCGGGGGCTCAGACATGGTGCAGGCACCGGGTGGCGACGCCCCAGATGACCAGGTCGGAGAGGGCCGGAACCCTGATGTCGGGGTAGCGCGGGTTGTCCGCCTGCAGGACCACGCCGGCTGCGGTGACGCGCAGGCGCTTGACGGTGAGTTCGCCGTCGAGGACGGCGACGACGACGCATCCGTCGCGGGGCTCCAGGGCACGGTTGACGATCAGCTCGTCGCCGTCGCTGATGCCGGCGCCCTCCATGGAGTCCCCGGACACCCTGACGACGTAGGTGCTGGTGATGTCCTTGATCAGGTGCTCGTTGAGGTCGATCCGTCCGTCGAAGTAATCCTGCGCCGGCGACGGATAGCCGGCGGCGACCGGAACCGGCGAGATCAGCACCGAGAGGAGGGAAGTGCCAGCGTCTATCACGCGAGGCCCAACGATTACGCCCACAACACACCTTTTTTCGAATATATGTTCGAGTTAAAGTGTAGCCCCGGGGGCCGACATTTGACCGGGCAGTGCCATTCAGGAGTGCGGATACCCATTTCGCCGCGCGCAACCACTTAACGGCGGTCCCGCAGCCAGCGCGAATGAGTTTCTGCGCATCATTTCTGACTCCATCCGGTCGGTCGGCTCCTGGTGCTGAACTGGATCTGGATGTGGTTGAGTTCGGAGCGCGGAAGCGCGGCGGTCACGACGCCTGCGCCTGGCAGTTCGGCGCCGATGCCGTATACGAACGGGCCCGTGTCGACTTCGACGCCGGGTATTTCCACCCCGTTGACGAGGACACGTACCCGGCCATTGACCATCCGGTCGCCCACTGCGGGTGCGGCCCGATCCCACGGACTGCCGTTCAATCCGGGCTCCGGCCGGTACTGATTCATGAGGATGTGGTTGACGTGGTCGACCAGCAGCCTGCGGACCGAAGAGCGCTCGGAGGAATCACGGTGCCAGCTGGTTCGCACGGCGTCCCACAACTGCGGGTACCGCATTCGCTCCACCTGCGCGACCAGCCACGCGGGTCGCGGCCATGGCGGAACATTCTCGATCGCCTTCCGCGTGCGCTCGTCGAGGTCCGCGAGGTTTATCGGATCCGAGCGGTCTGCCGGGTTCCGCCAGACTGTGTAGGTGACGCCCGCCGTCATTTCGCTGTATCCACGATCGTCCTGGCTGTAGGCCAGAGAAACAGTGTCCGTGTCTTCCAGCGACGGCTGGGGCATGAGGCCCATCACGGGGACGGGCATGAGTCTCAGCTGTTCAGCCTGCTGAACACGAGGGTCCGGTGCGTCCTCGGGGAGAACTCCAGTCAGTCTCATGCCTCGATTATGAACCTGGAAATGTAAATGCCGGAGTCAATTAGGCGGCCCCGTAGGGGGTTCGGAATAGGGTAACTCCCCACTCCTGGTTGTGCAGCACGATGCCACTGTCCCGGCGGGCAAACTGAAGCGGCGCCTGAAGGTACTGCTTCATCCGCTGTTGTTCCCCGTCCCAGGGGAATGGGCACGCGCCGACGAAGCTTTCGAACGTGCCCGGATCCGGTGTGATGGTGCCGCCGGCAACACTCACTCCGACCGCGTAGGACGCGCAGCGGATCCGCACCGTCATCAACGGATGGCCGCCCACGCTGCCAAACCTGACGGCATAGTCACCGGAGCTCAGGCCAGGACCTGCGGGCACGGATGCGGGCATCAGGGAGCCGGAAGTGAAGTATTCGCACCGAAGGGGTCCGTTGGCTGCGGCGTCCCCGGCCTGCTGCAGGCACTGATCCGCGCCGCGGCCGGCGGGGGCGGGCGGAACCGGCGGGGCGGGCGCAAGGGTCTGACCTGGCGACAGCCCGGCGCCCGTCACGGCCGCTGCCGAGGCTGCCGGCGGCTTGGTCAGGGTTGGCGTGCCAGCCGGCTCCGCGGGCGGAGCCGAGCCGCAGCCCGCCGTCACCGCCCCAATCGTCACCGCCCCAAAGGCGAGGCATGCGATAGACAACAGTGTCGGCGTCGTGCGTTTTCGATAACGTGCGTTTCCCCCGGGCGCGGTCATGATCCGAACAATAGGGGGCCGGGGGTGTCGCTGCAAGGACCCGCCCGGCCAGCCCGACGGCTATCCGCAGCGCTATTCGAAGCGGGACGGGTCTCCCATGCCGTGGCGGGTGACCTCGGCAACGCCGCTGGAGAAATCGATGACCGTGGTCGGCTCTGCCCCGCAGTCGCCGGAGTCGATGACGGCGTCCACCACGTGGTCCAGCCGTTCCTTGATTTCCCAGCCCTGGGTCAGCGGCTCTTCTTCGTCCGGAAGCAGCAGCGTGCTGGAAAGCAGCGGTTCGCCGAGTTCGGCCAGCAAGGCCTGGACGACCTTGTTGTCCGGGATGCGTACGCCCACCGTTTTCTTCTTCGGGTGCAGCAGCCGCTTCGGCACTTCCTTTGTGGCCGGCAGGATGAAAGTGTAGCTGCCCGGCGTCACTGCCTTGATGCTGCGGAACACGTCATTGTCGATCTGGACGAACTGGCCGAGCTGGGCGAAGTCCTTGCAGACCAGCGTGAAGTGGTGCTTGTCATCCAGGTGCCGGATGGCCCGGATCCTGTCCAGCGCGTCCCGGTTGCCGAGCTGCGCGCCGAGGGCGTAGCAGGAGTCGGTCGGGTAGGCGATCAGGCCGCCGGACTTGATCATCTCCACCACCTGCGTAATGGCTCGCGGCTGCGGGTTGTCGGGGTGCACATCGAAATATCTCGCCATGGCACGAGCTTACGCCCGCGGCCGGGCCCCGCGGCGCCACATGCCCGACCAGCAGTGGCGCCCGCCATTTGTGTACAGACAATTCTGTCTGGTAGCTTCGTTCCCGACATAGACAATCCTGTCTAGGGCAGCCCGGCGCGCCGCTGCGCCCGGCCAGGAATCCTGAAAGAAGCACAAAGCTCCCATGACCACACACCGCACCCTCGTCGTCGTTGCCCACCCCGACCTGGCAGCATCCCGGATCACCGCGCGGCTTGCCGCCGCCGTCAGGGACCTCGACGGCGTGACCGTCCGGGACCTCGCCTCCGCCTACCCGGACCGGCGCGTGGACGCCGCCAGGGAGCAGGAGCTCCTGCTCGAGCATGACACCATCGTCCTGCTGTTCCCTTGGCACTGGTACTCCGTGCCCGGTGTGCTGAAAGAGTGGATGGACCAGGTCCTCAGCTATGGTTTCGCCTACGGCGCCGGCGGAACCGCCCTGCACGGCAAGCGGCTGCAACTGGTCATCTCAACCGGCGGCCCCGAATCCTCCTACACGCCGGCGGGGCACAACCGCTTCACCATGGCCGAGCTGCTGCGTCCGCTGGAGGCCACCGCGCACCTCTGCGGGCTGGAAATGGCAGAACCCCTGGTCCGGCATTCGGCCCCACGGGTGACGCCGGACGAATTGGCGGCACACGCCGCACGCTTCCGGGAGCTGCTCTCGGCCGTTCCTGCCGCCGCACGCTGACCGAAGGCCGGGAAGCCGCTAGGCGTGCTGCTGATCGTGGTTTTGCTCGTCGTGGTGGATCCGCTCGTCCAGCCGGTGTAGCGGCTCGCCGCTGCCACTCCACTGCTTGGCGATGATTTCCGCGGCGATGGACACCGCTGTCTCTTCCGGGGTGCGCGCGCCAAGGTCCAAGCCGACCGGGCTGTGCAGCCGGGCCAGCTCGGTCCCGCCCAGTCCCGCCTCGCGCAGCCGCCGGATCCTGTCCTCATGGGTGCGCCGCGAGCCCATCGCCCCGATGAAGGCCACCGGGCTGCCGCGCAGGGCCACCTCCAGCAGCGGAATATCGAATTTCGGGTCGTGGGTGAGCACGCAGATGACGGTCCGTTCGTCCACCAGTCCCTGCTCCTGCTGCCGGGCAAGATAGCGGTGCGGCCACTCGCTGATCACCTCGGCGGCCTCGGGAAACCGGGCCGGGGTGGCGAAGACGGGGCGTGCGTCGCACACCGTCACCCGGTAGCCCAGGAAGGTTCCCAGCCTTGCCAGCGCGGAGGCGAAGTCGATGGCCCCGAAGACGAGCATCCGCGGCGGCGGGGCGTAGCTGGTGAAAAAGATGCGCATTCCACTGTCGAGCCGTTCCCCGTCCGGGCCGTAGTTCAGGATGCCGGTCCGGCCCGCGGCCAAGTAGCCCTGACAGTCGTCGCCGACGGCGAGGTTGGCGCGTTCGGAGCCCAGGTTGCCCTCGAAGCCGTCCGGCCGCACCACCAGGTGCCGTCCGAGCCAGTTGCTGTCCGGGTGTTCGATCACCGTGGCGACGCCCACCCGCTTTTCGTCGCCGATGTCCTGCCGCACGCCGTCGAGCTCGGCGAAGCGCTGTTGGGAGACCGGCTCCACGAAGATGTCGATGATGCCGCCGCAAGTGAGGCCGACGGCGAAGGCGTCGTCGTCGCTGATTCCGTACCGCACCAGCACCGGGACGCCGTCGTCCTTGACCTGGGTGGCCAGCTCATACACCGCGCCCTCCACGCAGCCGCCCGACACCGACCCGACGGCCTCGCCGCCGGCGGTGACCAGCATCGACGCGCCCGGAAGCCGCGGGGCGGACTTGAACGTGTTCACCACCGTGGCCAGGCCCGCAGTCCTGCCCAGCCGCCAGTCCGGCAAGATGGCCCCCAGCACGTCCCGCATGGGCTTCTCCTAGAGCCTTCCGCAGAGCCGGAGCATCCGGAAGGCCGAGCGCCGGCCCGCCCAGTACGCCAGGCACGCCACTGCGGCGAGCAGGCCCGCGACCTTGCCGGGGCTGGAGAGCTGGTCGGCGGCAATGCCCTTCGCCAGGCTGAAGGCGTCGAGACTGCCCGACGGCGCTGGCGTCGCTGGCGTCACTGGCGGTATGGGGGCTGCGGGCGGTTGGGCTGCGGCAGCTGGCACAGGGGCAGCGGGTGGGGTCATTGCCGGTGGGGTGGCCGCCGGAGGTGCGGGCTCGGCAGGGGCCTCGGCAGGGGCCTCGGCCGGGCCCTGGGCCGCGGCTGCCCCCGGCTCGGCAAGCATGGCCTGCAGGTTGCTGGCGAAGAGTCCCATCATTTGTTCGGTAACGCTGCCGATCACGCTCTTGCCCATGGCGGCTGCCTTGCCGGAAAGCGCCAGGTCGGCACTGACGGTTCCGCGGGTCGTGGTTCCCTCCTCCGCCAGGGCCAGCGTGACCTTGGCTTCCGCTGTGCCCTGGCCGCGGGTCTCCTGCGCCTTCCCGCCCAGAACGGCCCGGTGCTCGGTGGCGTTCCGCTCCCGGACGTTCAGCAGCCCCTTGTACTGCATGTTCACCGGGCCCAGCTTCACCGTCATGCCCACCTGGTAGGCGTCGTCGGAGAGCTTGTTCAGGATCTGGGCACCCGGAAGGCAGCCGGCCACCCGTTCGAAATCCATCAGCGTGTCCCAGACCTTGCCGATCGGTGCGACCACCGAGAAACTGCTGTCGATCTGCATTAGCTGCTCCCTTGACTTTCGATCCCTTGTCTTCCCACTGCATGTCCTTCCGGACCGGCCGGGCCGTCGCCGCGGATGGCCGCAGCCAGCTCCGCCAGTGCCACATAACTGTGCCCGCTGACGAACGCGTCGCAGTAGGGCAGTGCGGCGGCAATGCCGCCGGCCAGCGGCTGGTAGTGCGGCGCCGCCTTCCGCGGGTTCACCCAGACCACCCGGTGCGCGAGCCTGCGCAATCTCGCCATCTGGGCCGCGATCTGCTCCGGATCCTCCTGCGCCCAGCCGTCGGAGAAAACCACCACCACGGCTCCGCGCGCTAGGCCGCGGCGGCCGTGTTCGTCGACGAAGTCCCGGAGGCACGCGGCGATCCTGGTGCCGCTGGCCCAGTCCGGCGCGGTGGCGGCTGCGCGGGCAAGTGCCAGGTCGGGATCGCGCTGGGCCAGTTGCCGGGTCAGGCGTGTCAGCCTGGTGGAGAAGACGAAGGCCTCGGCCCCAGCGGTCGTGACTGCTCCCTGCAGCAGCGCGAGGAAGATCCGGGAATAGGCTTCCATCGACGCGGAGACATCGCACAGCAGCACCAGCTTGCGCCTGAGTTGGCGGCGCCGGGCGTAAAGGAGCCTGGGGGAGTCATAGCCGGAGCGCCGGGCCGCCCGCACGGTGGCCCGGATGTCCAGGCGCGCGCTACTGTGCACCGACTTGCGTGTACGCCGGCTCAAGCGCACGGGCGTCGAAAGCAGGATCCGGCCGGCCAGGCGGCGGATCTCGGCGGCTTCCGCGTCGGTGAGCTCGGCAAAGTTCATCGCGTGCAGGTGCTCTTCGGTGGAGGCCATCGCCAGCACCGCCTCGCGCTCGGGTCCGCGCCGGTCTCCGGCGTCGTCCTGGACCGAAGCCACGGCGGGGTGCTGCCGCCCGGCTGTGTAGCGGTGCTCGGTCTCGCGTCCGGTGCCGGCGGCGGCCTTGGGCCGGGCGCCGTCCGCCGGCGGCGCCGCCGGGACAGGGACGGGTTGGCCGGCGTGGCGCTCCAGCGCGGCGGCGGGGTCGAAGCCGCCCCGGAAAACGGCGTCAAACACGGCGTCGAACACCGGTAACTGCTCACGGCTGGAGACCAGCACCACCCGCAGGGTCCAGTACAGCCGCTCCAGATACGTCGGCGGGACAAGCCGCAGCGCCACCGCCAGCCTGGCCGCCCGGTCCGGCGAGCACGTGACTCCCGCGCCGCGCAGGGCCGTGATGAAGGACGCGGCCAGGGAAGCAGCCTCGACGAACGGCGGCCCGGCAGTCGGCGGCCCGGCAGTCGGCGGCCCGGCAGTTAGCGTCTCAGCCGTGGCCGCCTGCGGGAATTTTGGCGTCGGGTCAGTCATCGGTGCCGTCCACCAGCCAGGCCGCGCCGCGGGAGCCCACCAGTTCCAAGTCGTCGCGGTTCTTCACGATCGAACCCAGGGTCCGTTCGGCCGTCGCGGCGTCGATCCGCTCGATGCCCAGCACCGCGAGCGCGGACACCCAGTCGATGGCCTCGGAGATGCCAGGCGGCTTCGCCAGGTCCAGGCTGCGCAGCCGAGTGATCACCGCTGCGGCCTGCAACGCCAGCGGGCCGCTGCTGGCGGGCACCCGGCGGCGCACAATCTCGGCAATCCGGGCCGGGCCCGGGTAATCGATCCAGTGGTACAGGCAGCGGCGGGTCAGCGCGTCGTGCAGGTCACGGGTGCGGTTGGAGGTCAGCACGACGATGGGCGGATGCGTGGCGCGGATGGTGCCCAGCTCGGGGATAGTGACCGAGGCCTCTGCCAGCAACTCAAAGGTGAACGCCTCGAACTCGGCGTCGGCGCGGTCAATCTCGTCCAGCAGCAGCACGGCCGGACGCGGCCCCGGGTGTTCGATGGCCTGCAGCAGCGGCCGGCGCAGGAGGTATTGAGGACCGAACAGTTCAGCCTCGCCGACCTCGGCATCGCGCGCCTCGGCCAGCCGGATCCCCAGCAGCTGGCGCTGGTGGTTCCACTCGTAAAGCGCTTCTCCCGCGTCGATACCCTCGTAGCACTGCAGCCGGTACAGCGGGGTGTCCAGCAGCAGCGCCAGCGTCTTGGCTGCCTCCGTCTTGCCCACGCCGGCCTCGCCCTCGAGCAGGATGGGCTGCGGCAGCCGCACCGCCAGGAACAGCGCGGTGGCCAGCCCGGTGTCAGCCAGGTAGTCGTGCTGGTCCAGGGCCGCCATCAGCGAGGCGACGTCGGGGATCCTCCGCTGCACCTCGTCCTCCGCGCCGTGCCGGGCTGCCGTGTTCATCCGGCCCCCTGCAGCTCGGCCAGCACCCGCCGGTAGTCCTCTTCGGTGTCGACGTCGAGGGGGATGAGGCCCGGCGTGGGAACCTCGACGACGTCGTCCGCCCGCTGCTCCAGCAGCTTCCACACGGCCTTGTCCCCGTGCAACGAGGCCAGCTCCGGCAGCAGCCGCCGGCTGAACGCGAGGGGATGGCCCACGCCGTCGTCGTAGCGGCACACGGCGGCCAACGGGCCGTCGGACCGGCCCAGCGCCCGCAGCAGCGGCGCCACGCTCTCCGTCCGGACGCCGGGCTGGTCGCCCAGCAGCAGGACCACCGCCTCGGTGTCCGGCCGCAGCACTCCCATCGCGGCGGCGATCGAGGACGAACATCCCTGGCCGTAGTCCGGGTTGAGCGCCACCTCGCAGCCCGTGGTGTCCACCGCACCGAGGACTTCCTCTGCGGATCCGCCGAGCGCCAGCACGGTCTGCGCGAACCCGCAGCGCCGGGCCGTCGCGAGCACGGCATCCAGCAGCACGCCGTCGCCGTAGGGCAGCAGCTGCTTGGGCCGGCCCAGGCGCGCCGACCCGCCGGCCGCCAGGATGACGGCCGCGGTGCCTGCCGGGAGGGTCGAATCAGGTGCTGAGGGCATAGCGCTCCGGATCCTTGCGGAAGGCCGCGCGGCAGCCGGGCGAGCAGAAGTAGACGGTGACACCGTTGTGCTCGAGCTGCAGTGACGATTCGACCGCCGGGACCGACATGCCGCACACCGGGTCCACCGCGGTTTCCGGCTGCGGCGTCGACGGCGCAGGAACCCCTCCGGCTTGCGCGCTGTTCTGGGCAGCGTCCTGGGCGTGCGCCCGGGCCGCGGCCCGTTCCTGCACCAGCTGGGCGAGGATGGACACGGCGATTTCCCCGGGGGTGCGCGCGCCCAGCTGCAGGCCCGCGGGGGTGTATACCCGCGAGCGCAGCACATCGTCGACCTCGAGCGAGTCCAGCACGGCGGCGCCCCGGGTTTCGCTCGCGACCAGGGCGACGTAGGGGACTCCGGCACGCAGCGCGGCCTCGAGGGCACCCTCCTCGGCCTTGCCGTGCGAGGCGACGATCAGGGCGGCGTCGCCCGCGCGGGGTTCCGCGGAACCGCCGTCGGCGAGTTCGACGTCGAACCCCACACCGGCCCCCAGCGCCGCGAGCGCCTGGGCCACCGGCGTCGTCCCCACCACCACGACCCGGGGCGCGGGGAGGCGCGGCTGGAGGAAGATTTCGATCGCTCCGCCGCTCAGGCACGGGTTGGACACCTCCACGGCGCCGTCCTCCGCGTGCCTGGACGGTTCGCCGGGCAGCACGCGCAGCAACAGGGGTTCCCCGGAGGCGAGCACCTGCAGGCCGTATTCCCGGACCGAGGACTCGACGCAGTTCCCGCCCACGAAGCCCTGGATGTCCCCGCCGGGCAGCACCAGGGCGGTGTCCCCGGCGCGGGCGCTGGTGGGATGCTGGGCGCGGACCACCGTGGCGTGCACGAACGGCTCGCGGCGGGCGGCGAGTTCGCCGGCCCGGGCGGAGATGGAGTCTGCGGCGGTGGTCATCTCAGATCGGCGGCGTTGCCCGGCCCTGCATGGCGGCCCAGACCCGGGCCGGCGTGCACGGCATGTCCATGTGCACGACGCCGAATGGCGCCAGCGCGTCGACCACGGCGTTCACGATCGCCGGCGGTGAGCCGACCGTGGCGGATTCGCCGATCCCCTTGGCGCCGATGGGGTGGTGCGGGGACGGTGTGACCGTGAAGCCGGTCTCCCAGTCCGGGACCTCCATGGCCGTGGGGATGAGGTAGTCCATGAACGAGCCGCCCAGGTTGTTGCCGTCCGGGTCGAACTCGATGATCTCCATCAGGGCCATCCCGACCCCGTCGGTCAGGCCGCCGTGCACCTGGCCTTCGATGATCATCGGGTTGATCCGGGTCCCGCAGTCGTCCACCGCGATGAACCGCCGCACCTTGACGTGGCCGGTGCCAGGGTCGACGTCGACCACGCAGATGTAGGCGCCGAACGGGAAGGTCAGGTTGGGCGGGTCGTAGGTGACCTCCGCATCCAGGTTGCCGTCGACGCCTTCGGGCAGGGTCATGGTGCCGTGGGCCGCCATGGCGATGTCCTCGATGGTCTTCCCGGCTGTGGGGTCGCCCTTGACGAACCAGCGGCCCTTCTCCCATTCCAGGTCTTCGGGGCGGGTCTCCAGCATGGCCGCGGCGATCAGTTTCGCTTTCTCCCGCACCTTGCGCGCCACCAGCGCCACGGCGCCGCCGCTGACCGGCGTCGAGCGGCTCCCGTAGGTGCCGAGGCCGAACGGTGTCTGGTCCGTGTCGCCGTGGACGACGTCGATGTTCTCCGGCGGGATGCCGAGTTCCTCCGCGACGATCTGGGCGAAAGTGGTCTCGTGGCCCTGCCCCTGGCTTTGCACGGACAGCCGCACGACGGCCTTGCCGGTGGGGTGCACCCGCAGCTCGGCGCCGTCGGCCATGCCCAGGCCGACGATGTCGAAGTGCTTGCGCGGCCCGGCGCCGACAACCTCGGTGAAGAAGGAAATGCCGATGCCCATCAGTTCGCCCCTGGCGCGTTTCTCCTGTTGTTCGCGCCGCAGCTCCTCGTAGCCGGCCAGCTGCATGGATTTGCGCATCGCCGCCTCGTAGTTGCCGGAGTCGTAGACCCATCCGGTCTTGTTCGCGTAGGGGAACTGCTCGGGTTTGATGAAGTTCTTCAGCCTGAGCTCCGCCGGGTCCATTTCCAGCTTCCGGGCCAGGACGTCCACCATCCGCTCCACGAGGTACACGGCTTCGGTGACCCGGAAGGAGCAGGCGTAGGCCACGCCGCCGGGTGCCTTGTTGGTGTAGACGCCGGTGACCTTGCAGTGGGCGGCCTGCAGGTCGTAGCTGCCGGTGAAGATGGAGAAGAAGCCGGCCGGGTTTTTGGTGGGCTGGGCGGTGGCGTTGAAGGCGCCGTGGTCGGCCAGCACGTTGGTGCGCAGGGCCAGGATCTTGCCGTCCTTCGTCGCGGCGATCTCGCCCTGCATGATGTAGTCGCGGGCGAAGGAGGTGGACATCAGGTTCTCCGAGCGGTCCTCCACCCACTTGACCGGTTTGCCGGTGACGATGGAGCCGACCACCGCGAGGATGTAGCCGGGGTAGATGCCGACCTTGTTGCCGAAACCGCCGCCAATGTCGGGGGAGACGATCCGGATCTTGTGTTCCGGGATGCCGGCCACGATCGCGAACAGCGTCCGGTGCGCGTGCGGGGCCTGCGTCGTCTCGTACAGGGTCAGCTTGCCGTTGACGGCGTCGAAGTCGGCCACGGCGCCGCAGGTCTCCATCGGAGCCGGGTGCACTCGGGGGTACACCATCTCCTGGCTGACCACGACGTCCGCGCCCGCGAACACGGCGTCGGTCTCGGCCGCGTCCCCCATCTCCCAATCGAAGATCTTGTTGTCCGTCCGGCCCTCGATTTCGTCCCTGATGAGCGGGGCGTCGGCGTCGAGTGCCCTGCGCGCATCGACCAGTGGCGGCAGCATGTCGTATTCGACGTCGATCAGCTCCAGCGCGTCCCGGGCGGCGTAACGGTCCTCGGCCACGACAAACGCGACCTCCTGCCCCTGGAACCGGACCTTGTCCGTCACGAGAACCGCCTGCACGTCGGCGGAGAGCGTGGGAGCCCAGGCCAGCTTGAGGCCCTCGAGGTCCTTGCCGGTGATGACGGCGAGGACCTTGGGGTGCGCCAGGGCGTTGGTGGTGTCGATCGACACCAGCCGGGCGTGCGCCACCGGGGCACGCAGGATCGCGCCGTGCAGCATGCCGGGCAGGACGAGGTCGTCGATGTAGTGGCCCTTGCCGCGGACGAAGCGGGGGTCTTCCTTGCGCTGGATGCGGCCGTAGCCGATCGGACGGTCCGCGTCGCCGGCGGCGGGGTTGTTCTCCCGCTCATGGATGACGGTCATGCCTTCACCTCTGCGTCTTCGGTTTCCGTGGCGACGTCCGCCACAACGGTGTCGGTCCCGTCGAGGACCTCGTCGGCTCCTTCGCCCAGGTCGGCCCCGTCCGCCGGATGGGCCGCAGCCCACTGCACCGAGCGGACGATCGTCGCGTAGCCCGTGCACCGGCAGATCTGGCCGGAGATGGCCTGGCGGATCTCGCCCTCGTCCGGGTGCGGGTTCTTGTCCAGCAGGGCGCGGGCTGTGAGCATCATGCCCGGCGTGCAGAAGCCGCACTGCAGCCCGTGCTCCTCCATGAAGCCCTGTTGCACCGGGTCCAGCGTGGTCCCGGCGGCGAGTCCCTCGACTGTCCGGATGTCGTGTCCGGCGGCCATCGCCGCCAGGACGGTGCAGGACTTCACGGGCTGGCCGTCCATCAGGACCACGCAGGTTCCGCAGTTGCTGGTGTCGCAGCCCCAGTGGGTGCCAGTCAGTCCGAGCACCTCGCGGATGTAGTGGACCAGGAGCACGCGCGGTTCAATCTCGGACGTTACTTCGTTGCCGTTCACGGTCATGCTGATCTGCATGCGCTTCAGCCTTCCTGTTGCTGGTTGACCGGCTGCTCGGGTTGCCCGGCGGCCCGGGCGCAGGCGCGCCGCAGGACGCGCCGGGTGAGTTCGTCGGCGAGGTGCCGTTTGTAGTCGACCGGTCCGCGCTGGTCCGCCACCGGGTCGCAGGCCTCGGCGGCGAGTCGGCCGGCGTCGGCGAACAGTTCCTCGGAGGGGTGCTTGCCGCGCAACAGCCCGGCGGCTTCCTCAACCGTGTGGTCCAGGCCCAGTGCGGTGAGCCCGACGGCGGCCTCGGCAATGCTGCCGTCCTCCGCGAGCGTCACGGACGCCCCGGCGGCCCCCACGGCCCAGTCGCCCACGCGCCGCTCCACCTTCTCGTAGGCGCTGCCGGAGCGGGCCTTGATGGGGATGCGGACTTCGCACAGCAGCTCGTCCGGGCCGACGGCCGTCTGGTACGGGCCGCGGTGGAAGTCCGGCATGGACAGGACGCGCTCGCCGGCGGGGCCGCGGACCGCGGCCGCGGCGCTGAGGACGGCGCACACCGTGGAGAGATCCTCGGCCGGGTCGGCCTGGCACAGCGAACCGCCGATGGTGCCGCGGTTGCGGACCACCGGGTCGGCGATCACCAGCTCCGCGTCCCGGACGATCGGGAACAGCCCGGCAATTTCGTCCGATTCGAGCAGTGTGGAGTGGCGGGTCAGGGCGCCGATGCGCAGCTCCGCGCCGTCGCGCAGGATGAAGTCAAGCTCGAAGAGGTCGTTGATGTCGATCAGCCATTCGGGCCGCGACAGCCGGAGCTTCATCATCGGCAGCAGGCTGTGGCCGCCGGCAATCACCCGGGACTCGGGGCCGTGGCGTGCCAGAAGTTCAAGGGCGTTCTCCACCGTGGTGGCCCGAACATAGTCGAATGGAGCCGGAATCTGCATAGTCCCACCTCACTCCAGGGCGCAGGCATCGTCGCGCGGCGCCGATTTAGCGTCAGTCTTGCCCCGCCCCAAGGAGGGTGTCAACATCGTCATAAGCGAAAGGTTATGAAGCCGTGTCGATGACGTTGAGCCAGTTGCGGACGTTCGCGCTGGTGGCACGCCTCGGTTCCCTTCACGCGGCCGCAGCGGCCCTGGGCGTCAGCGAGCCCGCCGTTTCCGCGGCCCTCGCGGCGCTCCGGCAGGACCTGGGGGATCCCTTGTTCGTGCGGGCCTCGGGCGGGATTACCCTGACACCCGGCGGCCGGGCCTTGGCGGACTACGCGCAGGATATTGTCGGGCTCGCGGACCAGGCCCGCTGGGAGGTCGGCAACGCCAAGAACGACGCCGGACGGCTGAGAATTGCGGCCACCGCGCCGTTTGCCGAGCACGCCGCCGGGCGGTTGCTGGACCTGTTCACCAAGCGGGTCCCGGGCGCCTCGGTGGATGTCGTCGCCGAGGCGGCCGACGACCTGGCCGGGCTTCTGTTGGAGCGTGCCTATGACATCGCCCTGGGGGCCAGGCCGCCGGGGCACCCCGGGAGCTCCGCACCCGTCCCGGGCCTCTACTCTGTTCCGTTCCTCCGCTACCAGCGGGTGTTCGTGGCGGCCCCGTCCGACCCGCTGGGGCGGGTGCACGGCCCGCTCGCCGTGGAGCGGCTGCTGGGCAGGCCCTGGTTTACCGGTCCCGCGGGCATCCTGGAGACCGCGGAGGAGGGCCGCTGGCTCGCCTCGCTGGGCGTCGTCCCGGAGATCATCAGGCTCAGCAGCGAGACGGAGGCCCTGGCCGCCGCACGGGCGGGGGAGGGAACCATGCTGGCCCTGGGCCACATCGTCCAGGCCGAGGTCGCCGACGGCACGCTGGTGCGCCTGCCCGTCGCCGGAACCCCGGTGCCCGGCCTGTGGTGGGCCAGCACGCTGGACCAGCACAGGACCACCAGCATGGCCCAGACCCTGCAGCGCTTCGTCGGCACCGCCGATGCCACGGCGGCGATGGTTGCCCGCGGCGGCTCGCGCGGGCTGGAGCGCCGCGGCTCGAAGTTCCACGTTGCCCTGTGGAGTTGATGGCCGGGGGAGCTGATGGTCGGGGGAGCTGAGGATCGGAGGAGCTGAGGATCGGAGGACCGGTGACTTGGCGGTACAGGCTGTGTCGCGTTGCACCTTGGCCGGATTCGGTGCTACCCCTTGAGGGACAGCCGATTGACCCGAGCACCCGAGCATGAGGAGTAGCAGATGACCTTGCCCCGAGAAGAAGACAGCGCGCTGCGGCACTGGAGCGCCCGCCTGATCCAGGCCCTGCAGATCCTTGACCTGGAAGTCGACCACGAGAAGCTCGTGGAAGTCGCGGAAGAATCCGTCAAGGCAGTCGGGCCGCACGCAGACGCCGTCAGCGCCTTCATCGTCGGCTACGCCGCGGGTACGGCATCCACCAACGGCCGGAAGAGCACCCAGGAGGCGGTGCACGCCGCGTCCAACAAGGTCATCGAACTATGCGAGCACGGCGAGTCCGGCGGCCCGGACGAGAAGGGCTGGGCCAAGCGGGCCCAGTAGCAAGCCGGGCAGCTCCGGAGCAGCACCAAACGTAGGAAGGCCGCGTCCCCCAGTCGGGGGACTCGGCCTTTCTGCGTGTCGGGGGCGCCCGGTAAAGCCGGCGCCCGCTTAGGCCTGCCCCCGCTTAGGCCGGCGCCATGACGCCCGGGGCCATGTGCAGCCGGGACGGGCTGTCCGGGGTCTGGTCAAGGCTCGGCTCGAGCCGGACGATGACGGCCTTCGAGATCGGCGTGTTGCTGCCCTCCGCCGTGTGGTTCAGCGGCACCAGCACGTTGGCCTCCGGGTAGTACGCGGCGGCGCAACCGCGGGCGGTCGGGTAGGAGACGACGCGGAACTTGCGCAGCACCCGCTCGATGCCGTCCTGGTACTGCCCGTGGATGTCCACGAAAAGCCCGTCGGCCAGGCCCAGCTCGTTCAGGTCCTCCGGATTCACGAACACCACGTGGCGGCCCTTCTTGATCCCGCGGTAGCGGTCGTTATGGCCGTAGATGGTGGTGTTGAACTGGTCGTGGGACCGCATGGTCTGCAGGATCAGGGTGCCCTCCGGCCGCTCCACGTGCTCGAGCTCGTTCACGGTGAGCACGGCCTTGCCGGTCGGCGTCGGGAAGGTGCGGGAGTCCCGGGGGCCGTTCTCGAGGATGAAGCCGCCTTCCTGGCGGATCCGGGTGTTGTAGTCCTTGCAGCCGCCGACGACCCGCGAGATGTGGTCCCGGATCAGGTCGTAGTTCTTCTCGTAGCCGTCCCAGTCCGCCTTGATCTTGTCGCCCACGAGGGCTTTGCCGAGGCGGCTGAGGATCGCCGGTTCGGAAAGCAGGTGGTGCGAGACGGGCTCCACGCTGCCCCACGAGGGGTGCACGGCGCACACCGTGTCCTCCACGGAGACGAACTGCTCGCCGGATTCCTGGATGTCGATCTCGGACCGGCCCATGGTGGGGAGGATCAGGGCTTCCGCGCCGGTCACCACGTGCGAGCGGTTGAGCTTGGTGGAGACCTGGATGGACATCTCCGTCCCGGCCACGGCCGCCTCGGCGGCGTTGGTGTCGGAAATGGCGCCGACAAAGTTGCCGCCCATCGCCATGAACACCTTGATCTCGCCGTCCTGCATCTTGTTGATGGTCTCGACGGCGTCCACGCCGTGCTCGCGGGGCGGTTCGAAGTCGAATTCCTCGCCGAGGGCTTCCATGAAGGACTGCGGCATCTGCTCCCAGATGCCCATGGTGCGGTCGCCCTGAACATTGGAATGGCCGCGGATCGGGGAGGCGCCAGCGCCGGGCTTGCCCATGTTGCCGCGGAGCAGGAGCAGGTTGATGATCTCCTTGATGGTGGCCACGCCCTTCTTCTGCTGCGTGACCCCCATGGCCCAGGTGATGATGACCTTGTCGGCCTTCAGGTAGCGGGCGGCGAGTTCGTCGATTTCCTCGGGGCGCAGGCCGGTGGCTTCCAGCACTGCCTGCTCGTCGAGGAGGGCCAGGTGTTCCTTGAGCTCCTCGAGCCCTTCGCAGTGCTCGGCGAGGAAGGCGTGGTCCAGGACGGTGCCGGGGTTCTTCGCCTCGGCGTCGAGCACGCGCTTGGAGACGGCCTGCAGCAGGGCCATGTCCCCGCCGATCCGGATGTGCATGAACTGGTCGGCGATGGAGGTGCCGCGGCCGATGATGCCCTTGACCTTCTGCGGGTTCTTGTACCGGTGCAGGCCCGCCTCGGGGAGCGGGTTGACGGCGACGATCTCGCCGCCGTTGTGCTTGCAGTTCTCCAGTTCGGTGAGCATGCGCGGGTGGTTGGTGCCCGGGTTCTGGCCCATGATGATGATCAAGTCCGCGTCGGCGTAGTCGTCGAAGTTGACCGTGGCCTTGCCGATGCCGATTGTCTGGCCCATCGCCCAGCCGGACGATTCATGGCACATGTTCGAGCAGTCCGGCAGGTTGTTGGTGCCGTAACCGCGGACCAGCAGCTGGTAGAGGAAAGCTGCCTCGTTGGAGGTGCGGCCGCTGGTGTAGAAGGAGGCCTCGTCCGGGGAGTCCAGGCCCTTGAGCTTCTCGGTGATGATCCGGATGGCCTCATCCCAGCTAATCGGCTTGTAGTGGTCTTCGCCGCTGGGCTTATAAACCGGTTCGGTGAGCCGGCCCTGCATGCCAAGCCAGTAGTCCGAGCGGTTGCGCAGTTCACTCACCGAGTGCTCCGCCCAGAACGACGTCGGGATGACCACCGGAGTCGCTTCCCAGGTGACGGCCTTGGCGCCGTTTTCGCAGAATTCGAAGGCCTTGCGGTGATGCGGATCCGGCCACGCGCAGCTCGGGCAGTCGAAGCCGTCCTTCTGGTTCATCTTCATGACCGTCTTGCGCGTGCGGTTCAGACCCATCTGCTCAACGGCAGGCTTCATGGAATGGTAGACACCCGGGACCCCGGCGGCCCAGTGCTTCGGCCCGTCGCCGACCTCCAGGTCCTTTTCCTCAGTTTCCTCAATGCGCGGAGCCTTACGAGTCACGTCAACTTCCCTTCTGCAGACGCCGCCCGTTCAGGCTGGCGCACCTCTACTCAAGCACACTACCTTTCGGCCTGTACCGGGCCTACCAGCAGGCCCGGAGCGCCGCGAGGGATCTGCGTCGAGGGACGGGCGGCGGCCCGTCGGTAGCTCACGCAAGCGCCGCGACGTCGTGGTCCCAGCTTTTTCCAAGGACGTCCCCGCATTCTGGTGCCACCATCAGCGTCCGGGGGACAACGGCCGGTCACCGACCGCCACCGTCCGCCGCGGCACAACTGCCAGGGGCCGCGACCAGGACGCCTGAGATGGGACCGCTGGCTGCCGGGTTCCCAGCGACCCGGCAGCTGGGCCGCCTCCGCCGCCGGCGGGTACTTCCCGCCGGGAAGTACCCGCCCTAACGGCCGGCCACCAGCCTGTCCCGGATCTCCCGGCGCAGGACCTTGCCGATCAGCGAGCGCGGCAGAACGTCCAGTATCTCAACGCGCCGGGGAACCTTGTAGGCCGCCAGGTGCCCGCGCGCGAAGTGCAGGAGTGCCCCCGTGTCGAGGCGGCTCCCCGCGGCGGGCACGACGGCGGCCACCACGTCCTCCCCGCCGCCGGGCCTGGGCAGCCCAACCACGGAGACCTCCGCGACGCCGGGGAACTCGGCGAGGACGTCCTCCACCTCGGTCGGTGAGACGTTGAAGCCGCCGGTGATGATCAGTTCCTTGATCCGGTCCCGGATAGTGACGAAGTGGTCCTTATCCACCGAGACGATGTCGCCGGTGCGGAACCAGCCGCCCTCCAGCAGGGCCTCCTCTGTCTCCTGGGGCCGGTTCCAATACCCGGCGAAAACTTGGGGGCCGCGGATCAGCAGCTCGCCCGCCTCGCCCGGGGCGCGGTCGATCCGGACGTTCTGCGGGTCCACCACGCGGATGTCGGTGAGCGGGAACGGGACTCCCACCGTGCCCGGCTTGCGGCTCGGGCCGAACGGGTTGCCGATCGAGATCGGCGAGGTCTCGGTCAGCCCGTACCCTTCGATCAGGTAGCCGCCGGTAGCCTTTTCCCACGTCTCCACGGTCGCCACCGGCAGGTTCATCGCCCCGGAAATAGAGAACCGGATTCCCTTGAGGCTGATGCCCTGCCGTGCCGCTCCGGCCGCGATCCGTTCATAGATCGGCGGGACGGCGGGCAGGAAGGTGGCCGGGGACTTCCGGTACGCCTTGAGCACCAGGTCGACGTCGAACTTGGGGAAGAGCACCAGCCGCGCGCCAATGCTCAGCGCAAAGGTCATGCACAGGGTCAGTCCGTAGGCGTGGAACATGGGCAGCACCGCGTACACGGTTTCGCGCCCGTCCTTGAGGCCGGGGACCCAAGCCCGCCCCTGGGCGGCGTTTGCCTGGAGGTTCGCGTGCGTGAGCATGGCGCCCTTCGGTTCACCGGTGGTGCCGCTGGTGTACTGCAGCACCGCGAGGTCCTCCGGTGCGGGGCGCGGGTGCCGCTTCTTGAGCTCGCCGGCCTTGAGGAGGTCGTGCCACGGCAGGACAGAGCGCCGCACGCCGTTGTGCACCCGGGGCGCGGGTTTGCCGGCGGCCAGGCCGGCCCGTGCCTTGCGGGCCGCCGGGAGCGGCAGCCGCAGCGCGAGCCGCTTGGCCAGCGGCATCGCGGGGATCAGCCCGACAGAGACGACGCTGCGCAGCCCAACGTCGGCCGGCAGCTGCAGCACCCGGTCCACCGCCTTGTCCCAGACGATGGCGACGGCGGCGCCATGGTCCTCGAACTGGTGGCGCAGTTCACGGTCCGTGTAGAGCGGGTTGTGCTCCACCACGACGGCGCCGAGCCGCAGCGCCGCGTGGAAGGCGATCACGTGCTGCGGGCAGTTCGGCAGGACCAGGGCAACCCGGTCACCGGCCTTCACACCGAGTTTCTTCAGCCCGGCGGCCGCCCGGCTGATCTGCGTCCCGAGTTCCCGGTAGCTGGTGGTCGCCCCGAAGAACTCGAGCGCCGTCTTGGCTCCGAAGCGCCGGACGGAGGCCTCCATCAGGTCCACGAGGGAACCCTTGGGGAGCTTGAGGTCGGCGGGTACGCCCGGGCTGTAGTGCCTGGTCCACGGACGGTCCGCCCAGGGCAGGCCGGGAACCGGGGCAGCTGGGAGCGGTTTCTTGTTCATGCGTAGTCCTTGCCACTGGGTTGGCGGAGTCCGGTTTGTGTTCCCCGCCCGAAGGCCTGCCCGGAGAGCCTGCCGGAAAAAGCCTACCGGGGCGGCTCAGGCAGGCCGGACCAGCCGTGGCTCCCAGCCGCCGGGTGCTCGTGACTTTCGGCCCTAGGTGGGGGCCGGGATTGCGCGGAAGGTGGGGTTGACGGACTCGGGAACGGAAGCACCATGAAACACGAGCAGCCGACCCTCCGGTTTTTCGGTGCAACTGACACCGTGACCGGCTCCCGCTACATGCTCGAAGCCGGCGGCCGCCGGGTTCTGGTCGACTGCGGGCTGTTCCAGGGCTACAAGCGCAGCCGCGAACGCAACCGCCTGCCGTTCCCGGTGCCGCCCCGCTCGATCGACGCCGTCGTCCTCACGCACGCGCACCTGGACCACACCGGCTACGTCCCGGCGCTGGTTCGGGACGGCTTCGCCGGGCCGGTCTATGCCACCGACGGGACCACCGAGCTCTGCAAGCTGATCCTGCCGGACAGCGGCTACCTGCAGGAGGAGGAGGCGCGTTACGCGACGCACCGCGGCTCCACCCGGCACAGCCCGGCGCTGCCGCTGTACACCACAGCGGATGCGGTCAAGTCGCTGAACAGCTTCAAGATCCGCGACTTCGACGATCCGCTGGATCTTGGCGGCGTTATGGAAATGACCTTCGTGCCTGCCGGTCACATCCTGGGCGCGGCGCAGGTGCACGTCAGGTTCGGCTCCCAGTCGGTGCACTTCACCGGCGACCTAGGCCGCTCCGATGATCCGTTCATGTTCCCGCCGCGACCGCTGGGCGCCGTCGACGTGCTTGTCACGGAGTCCACCTACGGCAACCGCAAGCACTCCACGCTGGATCCGGAGCAGCAGCTTGGGGAGATCATCACGCGCGTCGCCAAACGCGGCGGGGTGGTGATGTTTGCCGCGTTCGCCGTCGGACGGGCCGAGACGCTCATGCTGTACCTGTCCCGGCTCCGGCGCAGGAACGCCATCCCGGACATTCCGGTGTACCTCAACAGCCCGATGGCGATCGACGCCTCCGACATGTATCAGCGGCACCCCGAGGAACACCGGCTCACCCGGGACGAATACAAGAACATGTACAGCCTCGCCAAGCTCACCCGCAGCGTGGACGACTCCAAGCTGCTGAACTTGCGCGGCGGGCCAATGATCATCATCTCCGCCAGCGGGATGCTCACCGGCGGCAGGATCCTGCACCACCTCGCGGCCTACGGCCCGGACCCCAAGAACGCCCTCATTCTCAGCGGCTACCAGGCCGGGGGCACCCGCGGCGCGGCGCTGGCCGCGGGCGAGCGCGAGGTCCGGATCTACGGCGAGGACGTCAAGATCCGGGCCGAAGTCATCCAGATGGAGAACCTGTCCGCGCACGCCGACACAGACGGGCTGATCAACTGGATGCGGGCCGCGCCGCAGGAGCCGCGGATGACGTACATCACGCACGGCGAGCCCGACTCCTCGGACGCGCTGCGGGTCCGGATCAAACGCGAACTGGGGTGGCGGGCCAGGGTCCCGGAGCACCTGGAGCGGATCGAGATTGGGGACCCGCGGTGAACCCGGGCAGCGTCACCAAGTCGTCCGTCCTGGGCGAGATCCATTCCCTTGCGCGTCCCCTCCGCACCGAACGGGACCTTGACGGGCTGGTGCGGCGGGCCGCCGGGTGCCGGTTCACGGCGATCGGGGAAGCCTCGCACGGCACCCACGAGTTCTACACCTGGCGGGCCACGCTTAGCCGCCGGCTGATCGAGGAGCAGGGTTACACCTGGATCGGCGTGGAAGGGGATTGGCCCGACTGCTGGCGGATCAACCAGTGGGTGCGCGGACAGCACGGGCAGGACCAGGGCGTCCATGCGCTCCTCGCCGGTTTCCAGCGCTGGCCCACCTGGATGTGGGCGAACGAGGAAGTGGCCGGCTTCCTGGACTGGCTGCGCACCTGGAACTCGCGCCGCCCGCTGCCCGAACGGGTCGGGTTTTACGGCCTGGACGTGTACTCGCTCTGGGACTCGCTGCGCGAGATCATCGCCTGGCTCGAGGAGCACCTGCCCGACGCCGTTCCCGCCGCGATGCGCGCCTGGCAGTGCTTCCTGCCGCACCACGAGGACCCGCACCAGTACGCGTGGAGCACCCGGCTGGTCCCCAACTCCTGCGAGGCCGACGTCGTGGCACTGCTCAGCGAAGTACGGAGCCGCGTGTTCACCCCGGGAGACCACGATGAGGAAGCGTTCGACGCCGTCCAAAACGCCGAGGTCGCCGCGAACGCCGAACACTACTACCGGATCATGGTCCGCGGCGACCGACAGTCCTGGAACGTCCGGGACCACCACATGGCAGACACCATTGACCGGTTGAGCAGGCACCTGGGCGCAGCCTCCAAGGGCATCATCTGGGAGCACAACACCCACGTGGGCGATGCGCGTGCCACGGACATGGCGCAGGACGGCCTGGTCAACGTCGGCCAGCTGCTGCGGGAGCGGCACGCCCTCGACGGTGTCCTGCTCGTGGGCTTCGCCGCGCACCGCGGTGCGGTCATCGCCGCCGACTCCTGGGGGACGCCGGAGCGGATCATGCCCGTGCCCCCGGCGCGACCGGGCAGCCACGAGGATTTCCTGCACGAGGCCCTGGGCGTGCCCGCGGTGCTGGAGTTCGGCGACGACCGGACCGGACCATGGCTTGCGACCTGGCTGGGCCACCGCGCGATCGGCGTGGTCTACCACCCGGAACGGGAGCAAGGGAACTACGTCCCGACCCGGATGGGGGAGCGCTACGACGCACTGATCTGGCTTGAGCACACCGACGCGCTGCGCCCGGTGCACCACGAGGGGCCGCCCCGGGAGCCCGAATTCGAGACCGAACCGACCGGCTTCTAGGCGGATGTTGTGGGGCTTAAGGCCCTAACCGGGCGCCGGGGGCCGGGTCACACTGAATTGTCGGCAGAGCCCCGGGGCTGCCGGCGAGTCATGCCAAGGTGCAGCGGCCGCTAAGCAACGGCCTATGCAGCGGTCTCAGCAGTGGTCACAGAAGGGTGCGCTGCCGGGACCACCGTAGAGGTCACGTCAACGTTCACGCTATGGAAAAGAGCAGGATTCAGCATGAGTAAACCAATCGTCGTCGGCATCAACGGTTCGGCGGGCAGCGAGGCCGCGCTGACGTGGGCGCTGGAGCGCGCTGCCCGGCAGAAACTCGCCGTGGTCTGCGTCCACGCCGTGGACGACCGTTGGATGTCGCCGGACTTCCAGTACCACGAGCTGATCCGCGAATCCGGGATGGAGCTGCTGGAGAAGGCCAAGGCCAACGCGAAAAACCATGCCCCCGACGTGGACGTTGATATCCAGTTGCGGCACGGAAGCCCCGGATCGGCGCTGCGGGAAGTGTCCAAGGAAGCGTCCATGGTCGTCGTCGGCGGCCACGACAAGCACTGGATGGACGGCGGCCCAATGACGGACCGCGCCCTCCAGATCGTGACAGCCTCGGACAGCCCTGTCGCCGTCATCCCGGCCCAGCGCGCCGCCGGCGGCCACGGCGTGGTGGTCGGCGTGGACGGATCTGAGGAATCGCTCCAGGCCGTGGCGTTCGCCGCAGCCGAAGCCGACCGGGGCGGGGACGAACTAACCGTGGTCCTGGCGTTCCGCAGCCCTGCCCGCTGGGTGGAGCACCAGCTCCCCGAAAGCGGACTGGCGGAGACGATCGTCGAAGAAGACCGGATTGTGCTGGCTGAATCGGTCGCCGGCCTCGGGGACAAATACCCCGACCTCGTCGTCCACCAGCGGCTCGAAACCGACACCGACCCGGCGAAGGCCCTCGTCGACATTGCCCGCGAGGCACGGCTGCTGGTGGTCGGCAGCCGCGGCCGCGGAGGCTTTTCCCGGCTGGTACTCGGTTCCACAGCCCATGCCGTGTTGCTGAACGTGCCGTGCCCCACCGTGGTGACCCGGGTGCACAAGGTCAAGCACGAGGACTGAGCGGCCCGGGCTGCCGCTTACCGCGTGAGCCCCCTCTTCGGAGGGGGCTTTCCGCTGCCCGGCGCCGGTGGGAGGATGATGCCGTGGATTCCCTGTTCAATTTCTTCGGCCACAACTGGTGGCTGGTCTTCCCGCTGAGCGCCCTGCTGGCCAACTGGGCACGCTCCTGGAGTAAAGCCGCAGAACGCCGGCACCGCCGGAAAGTCGAGTTGTACCGGCTCAGGAACCAACAGGCGGACCTGGAGCTGGCCGGCCGCGCCGAAGTACAAGCCCTCATCGACGCCCACGACGCGGTCAACCGCCGCTGGCTGGACTACGAACTGGACGTGGGCAAACTCATTGACTTTCCGGTCATGACCGACGTTCGTGAGCCGCTCACCGTGGCCTTCCTCCGCGCCAAACGCGAGGCCGACGGCCTCCGTCCCTCCGACGCCGGGCAGATCACGACGGCGCCCCGGCTGGCGGAATACCGCGCCGCCGTGCGCGGCTTCGAGCTGGCCTTCGACGTCGCCGAGCGCGAAGCCCTCCGGATCAGGGACAGCAACTTCACCGGTCCCGAGCGCGAACGGCTCGCGACGGCCCGCAAACTGCTGCGGATCGCCTCCGACTCGGCGGCCACCCCGGCCGAACGGCAGTCCGCGTACAAACGGGCCCGCCGTGAACTGGACGGGCTGATTGTGCTGCCGGATGCGACCCTGGCCGAACTCGAAGGCAGGATCGCCGGGGTGCTCGACGCGGGCCCGGGCCGCGGCGCGCATGGCTGACCGCGCGGTCCGCGCCACCGGCCCCGCAGCCGGGCCAAACCCCGATGTTTTGCCCTGCACTCATTGGCACGTACGATCTATAGGGTTTCAGGACAGCTTTGGTGAACCGCACCGGTGCTCCCGGCTTGACGGCGGGTGAACAGTGAGAAGCAAGGCCGCCACGGGGAATGAAACTGCTGACCGTCGACTCTGCAGATTGGGCAACAGGTGGAAATCACCGTAATGGTGGCGCTGGTAATAGCGCTGGCGCTTTTCTTTGACTTCACGAACGGATTCCACGACACCGCCAACGCGATGGCGACGCCCATCGCGACCGGTGCCATCAAGCCGAAGACCGCCGTCGCTCTCGCGGCAGTGCTGAACCTGGTGGGCGCGTTTCTTTCCACCGAGGTGGCCAAGACGGTTTCCGGCGGCATCATCCGGGAAGGCTCCGACGGCGTCCAAATCACCCCGGACATCATCTTCGCCGGCCTGATGGGCGCGATTCTCTGGAACATGATCACCTGGCTCAAAGGCCTGCCTTCCAGTTCCTCGCACGCCCTCTTCGGCGGCCTGATCGGTGCGGCCATCGCCGGCATCGGCCTGCACTCGGTGAACTTCACCTCGGTGCTCCAGAAGGTCCTCCTGCCCGCCGTCTTCGCGCCGGTCATCGCCGCCGCCGTGGCCTACGTCTGCACCCGGCTCGCCTACGCGCTGACGGCACGGCACGACCCGGAGACCGGCAGCAAGCTCACGCAGAAGCGTGGCGGTTTCCGCACCGGGCAGATCTTCACCTCCAGCCTGGTGGCCCTCGCGCACGGTACGAATGATGCGCAGAAGACCATGGGCATCATCACTCTGGTGCTGATCTCGGCCGGTAGCCAGGCCCCCGGTTCGGGTCCGCAGCTCTGGGTCATTGCGGCCTGCGCCCTGGCCATCGCGGTCGGCACCTACTCCGGCGGCTGGCGGATCATCCGGACCATGGGCTCGGGCCTCACCGACGTCAAGCCCGCCCAGGGCTTCGCCGCGGAGACCAGCACCGCCGCGGCCATCCTGGCCTCCTCGCACCTCGGCTTTGCCCTGTCCACCACCCACGTGGCCTCCGGCTCCGTCATTGGCTCGGGCATGGGTCGCCGCGGCACCACCGTGCGCTGGGGCACTGCAGGGAAGATCGTCGTAGGCTGGCTCTTCACCCTCCCGGCCGCCGGAATCGTCGGCGCCCTGACCGCCCTGCTGGTGCACACCGGCACGGTCGGGTTCGTTATCGCCGCCGTCGCCGGGACGGCAGCCGTGGTCTACATGTTCGTTGCTTCCCGGAAGTCCCACGTCGGCCACCACAACGCCGTCGAGGTCGAAGAGGCCGGCCAGGCCATCCGGTTCGCGAAGAAGAAAGCGGCTGCGGTCAGCCGTACCAACAACTCCAAGGGTGGCCGGTAATGAAGTGGCTTGAACTCGTCCTGGTAGCGGGGGCCACCCTCGTCTCCGCTGTGACCGTCGTGGTCCTGTATGCCCTGGGCGTGCGGCTCACCGCCATCGCAGGGGATGCCCGCACCACCCAGCCCGGCTGGATCCGGCCGCTTTCCTACGTGTGCTTCGGCCTCTGCGGCGTCGCGGTGCTCTTCGGGCTGTACCTGATCATTCCGTACTTCACCAAGTAGCCGACGGCGGCGGCCCCCGCCGCGCCGCCCGCTTGGCCTCTGGGAAAAGCCCCCTGCGGTGGCTACGCTGGGCACATGCCCGGCTTCCAGTACTTCGTAGCGGCCTCCCTGGATGGCTTCATCGCCACCGCGGACGACAACCTCGACTGGCTGCTCCAGTTCGACGGCTTCGCCGGCGGCAAGGAGAGCTACGACGCGTTCATGGCCGACGTCGGCTGCATCGTGATGGGCGGGGACACCTACGCCTGGCTCCGGCAACACGAGAGCGGCTGGCCATACCCGGGCATCCCGTGCTGGATCTTCACGCACCACGAACTGTCCGCCCCCGCGGGCACGGACATCACCTACGTCCGGGGACCCGTGGCCGAATTCGCCGGGGACTTGACGGACGCCGCCGCGGGAAAGAATGTCTGGGTGGTAGGCGGGGGAGTCCTGGCCGCCCAGTTCGTCGACGCCGGGCTGCTGGACGAACTGATCCTCTCGGTCATCCCCATTGTGCTGGGCGGCGGGAAGCCGCTGCTTCCGCTGTCCGGCCCGACGGCGCCACTCGAGCTGCTCTCATCGCGGACCATGGGCCGCGGCATCGTCGAACTCCGCTACCGCCTCAGCGGCCGCGGCTGACGGACGTCAGACCGCCGCCAGCCCGGCGGCCGGCCGAGGGACGCCGGGCTCGCTACTCGCTAACGTCGCGAAGCAGGTTGGTGATCCGCGCAGTGGAAAGCCGCCGGCCCTGCTCGTCGGTCATGATGATTTCGTGCGTCGTGAGGGTCCGGCCCAGGTGGATGGCCGTGCAGGTCCCCGTCACGGTGCCGGAGGAGATCGAGCGGTGGTGCGTCGCGCCGACGTCGATCCCCAGGGCTTGGCGGCCCGGTCCCGCATGCATGGCGGCAGCGAAGGAGCCGAGGGTTTCGGCCAGCACCACGTGCGCGCCGCCGTGCAGGATCCCGGCGACCTGCGTGTTGCCCTCTACGGGCATGGTCGCGACCGTGCGCTCCGGGCTCAACTCGAGGAAGTGGATCCCCATCTTCACCACGAGGGCGCCCACACCCATCTGGCCCAACCAGCCGTGCAGTTCCGCGGGAACACCGGCGGCCTCAAGTTCGGCGGCGAACGGGGCGGGCGTGAAATTGTCGATCATGGGAACTAGGCTGGCACCTGTGAGCGAAACTACCAAACCGGCCCCCGCCCCTTCTGCCGCAGGCACCACCGAAGCCGCCGCAGGCACCGCGACAGGAATGACAGACACTGCTGCGTCGGCCGGCGGTTCCGTGCTCGTTGCCGAAAAGGCGAAGAAGCCGCGGCGCAGCACGCCCGAGGTCTCCGCCACCGAGGCTCCCGTCATCCCGATCACGGACCAGCCCCGCCTCCTTGTGCTCGACGGGCACTCCATGGCCTTCCGGGCCTTCTTCGCGCTGCCCGCGGACAAGTTCTCCACCGCCACCGGCCAGCACACCAACGCCGTGCATGGTTTCACCTCCATGCTGATCAACCTGATCAAGGCGCAGAAGCCCACCCACGTGGCTGTGGCGTTCGACGTCTCCGACGACACCACCCACCGCAAGGCCGAGTACGACGGCTACAAGGGCGGACGCAACGAGACGCCGCGGGAAATGAGCGGCCAGATCGACCTGATCGACAAGGTCATGGGCGCCTGGGGTATCAAGACCATCAAGCTCCCGGGCTGGGAGGCGGATGACATCCTGGCCACCCTCGCCGCCCAGGGCGAAGCGGCCGGCTTCGAGGTGCTCCTGGTCTCCGGTGACCGCGATGCCTTCCAGCTCATCACCGACAACGTCTTCGTGCTCTACCCCAAGAAGGGCGTGAGCGACATTCCCCGCATGGACGCGGACGCCATCCAGGAAAAGTACTTCGTGTCGCCGGCCCAGTACTCGGACCTCGCCGCCCTGGTGGGCGAAACGGCCGACAACCTTCCCGGCGTCCCCGGCGTCGGGCCCAAGACCGCGGCCAAATGGATCAACCTCTACGGCGGCCTCGAGGGTGTACTGGAGAACATCGACTCGATCGGCGGCAAGGTCGGCGATGCCCTTCGCGAGAATGTCGACGCCGTAAAGCGCAACCGCAAGCTCAACCGGTTGCGGACCGACCTGGAACTGCCCGTCACACTGGAGGACCTGGCCGATCCCAAGCCAGACCAGGCCGCGCTCGAGGAACTCTTCGACACGCTCGAATTCAAGACCATCCGCACCAGGCTCTTCGCCCTCTACGGCAGCGAGGTCACCGAGGCCGAACGCGAGACGCTGGCCACCCCGGACTACACCGTTCCCGCCACGGCAGCCGAGCTCAGCGCGTTCCTGGCCGGCGCGGAGGGCAACCGCGCCGCCGTCGCGGTGGACCTGGTCCCGGGCCGCATCGGCGAGGACGCGGCCGCCGTCGCGATCGTCCACGGCGAGTCCGCCGTCTACCTGGACCTCACCAGCCAGGACGCCGAAACCGAGAACGTCCTCGCCGCCTGGCTCCGCGATCCCTCGGCCGCCAAGGTCATGCACGGGTTCAAGGGCGCGCTCAAGGCGCTGTCCGCCCGCGGCATGGAACTGGCCGGCGTGGTGGATGACACCTCCATCTCCGGCTACCTCATCCAGCCCGACCGCCGCAGCTACGAGCTCGCCGAGCTGGCCCAGCACCACCTGAACCTCACCGTCTCCAAGGAGGAGGCGAAGGCGGGCCAGCTGGAGCTGGCGTTCGACGGCGACGACGCTGCCGCCGCCGGCGCGCTGGTCCATGTCGCCGCCGTCGTCCAGGCCCTGAGCCGCTACTTCGAAACCGAGCTGAAGGAGCGCGGGGCGCAGGAGCTGCTGACCACCCTTGAACTGCCCGTCAGCCGGGTCCTCGCCGACATGGAACTGGCGGGGATCGCCATCGACATGCAGCGCATGGACGAGCAACTGGCGGACCTGGCCAAGGTGATCGACAACGCCCAGGAGCAGGCGTTCGCGGCCATCGGCCACGAGGTGAACCTTGGCTCGCCGAAGCAGCTCCAGACCGTCCTGTTCGACGAGCTGGGCCTGCCGAAGACGAAGAAGATCAAGTCCGGGTACACCACGGATGCCGCCTCGCTGAAGAACCTGCTGGAAAAGACCGGGCATGAATTCCTGGTCCAGCTGATGGCGCATCGGGAGTCCTCGAAGCTCCGCCAGATGCTGGAATCGTTGAAGAAATCGGTCACGGAAGACGGCCGGATCCACACCACCTACGCGCAGAACGTCGCGGCAACGGGCCGGATCTCCTCCAACAATCCCAACCTGCAGAACATCCCGATCCGCAGCGAGGAAGGCCGCCGCGTGCGGGGCATCTTCGTCGTCAGCGAAGGCTACGAATGCCTGCTCTCCGCTGACTACTCGCAGATCGAAATGCGCATCATGGCCCACCTCTCGGGCGACCCCGGGCTGATCCAGGCCTACAAGGACGGCGAAGACCTGCACCGGTTTGTCGGTTCCAACATCTTCCACGTGCCCACCGACCAGGTCACCAGTGCGATGCGTTCCAAGGTCAAGGCGATGTCCTATGGCCTGGCTTACGGCCTGACCTCGTTCGGCCTGTCCAAGCAGCTGGAAATTTCCGTCGACGAGGCGCGGACCCTGATGAAGGACTACTTCGACCGGTTCGGCGCCGTCCGCGACTACCTGCGCGGCGTGGTGGACCAGGCCCGGATCGACGGGTACACCGCCACCATCGAGGGCCGCCGCCGGTACCTCCCGGATCTGACCAGTACCGACCGGCAGCTGCGTGAAAACGCCGAACGCATCGCGCTCAACTCGCCGATCCAGGGGTCCGCGGCGGACATCATCAAGCGGGCCATGCTTGGCGTTTCCGGCGCGCTGGCCGAGCAGGGGCTGAAATCACGGATGCTGCTGCAGGTCCATGATGAACTGGTCCTCGAGGTCGCCGAGGGTGAACGCGAGGCGGTCGAGAAGCTCGTGACGGAGCAGATGGGCGCCGCGGCCCAGCTGTCGGTGCCGCTGGAAGTCCAGATCGGTATCGGCACCAGCTGGTACGAAGCGGGGCACTAGGCCGGGCCGGCCGTTCAGTTCTTTCAAAGTTGCAAGAATTTCCAGGGGGAGAAGCACGTGGCAGAGCAGTATGAAATCCGGCGTTTCCAACCCGCGGCCAAGGACGACGCGGCATATCCGGAGTCGGTCGCCTGGATGCGGGCCGTAGCCTTCGGCTTCCACGACGCCCGCCGAAGCGACGAACGGGTCGACAAAGGCCTCGAGATGCAGCGCGTGGACGGACGTGTACTGACCGGCGCGTACCAGACCGGTCCGGTGTCCGAGCACGCCCTCGGCGCCGACGTGCCGGTGGCAACGTTCGGCACGATGACCAAGACGCTGAACATTGGCTACGGCCGGCTGCTGGATACCCGGCTCGTGACGGCCGTTACGGTGCGGACCTCGCACCGCCGCCGCGGACTGTTGCGCCGCATGATGGCGGAGGAGCTGGGGCTGGCACGGCAGGAGGGGCTGGCGATGGCGGCACTGACCGCATCGGAAGCGTCCATTTACGGCCGCTTCGGCTTCGGCGTCGCAACGTCCGAACAGTCGATCAGGGTCGACACGAGTGCCCGCTTCGTCCTGAAGCACACGCCCGTCGGGAGCGTCGAGGTGGCTGATCCCAAGGTGCTCCTTGAGTTGGCTCCGGCGATCTTCGAACGCCTGCACCGCCAGACGCCGGGCTCGGTGGGCCGGCACGAGTTCTACCGGCAGTTCACCTCCGGTTCCATCAGCCGTGAAGACGGTGAGGACCCCAAGGTCAAGGTCGCGCTGCACTACGACGCCGACGGCGCCGTGGACGGCTACGTGTCCTACAAGTTCGGCGGCTGGTCCAGCACCCCGTACACGATGGACGTCGTCGACCTGGTGGCCGCCACCCGGACCGCCTACCTGGAGCTGTGGCAATACCTCGGCGCCATCGACCTCGTCGAACGCGTGAGCTGGGACGAGGCGCCCGTGGACGATCCGCTGCCGTGGGCGCTCACGGACCCGCGCTGTGTCGATGCCTCGGACGCCCGGGACATGCTCTGGCTGCGGATCCTGGACGTGGAGAAAGCCCTGGCCGCGCGGCGCTACTCCGCCGACGGGACCCTCGTGCTTCGCGTCACCGACAGCCTCGGCTTCGCGGCCGGGACGTTCGTCCTGACGGTCAGCGGCGGCGAGGCAACGGTGACGCCGGCCCCTGACGCCGAACCGGACCTGTCACTGGACGTCGCGCACCTTGGCTCCCTCTACCTGGGCGCGGTCTGTCCGGTGACACTGCTGTCGGCCGGTCGGATCACCGAACACACCCCGGGGGCGGCGCTGACGGCGCGGCTGATGCTCGCCGTCGAACGCGCACCGCACTGCCTTACGCACTTCTAGAGCGGCGACGGCGGGCTCCGTTGCGCTTTGACCGGGGTTGGCGTATACGACTAGACTAAACGGGCGTGTACTACGTGTGCGCAACCTAATCCACAAAATCAGGATGACCCGGCGGATCGCCTTTGATTTGCCGTGTTCTTCACCCGTGTCGCCGACGCGGGTGGGACGGTTTGCCTGACCGACTAACTATCCACAACGGAGCCCCTACTACATGACCATCACCTCAACCGAGAAGTCAGGTACCCCCGTAGTCGCAATTAACGACATCGGTACCGCTGAGGACTTCCTCGCAGCAGTCGACGCCACCATCAAGTACTTCAACGACGGAGACCTCGTCGAAGGTACCGTCGTCAAGGTCGACCGCGACGAAGTTCTGCTCGACATCGGTTACAAGACCGAAGGTGTCATTCCCTCCCGCGAGCTTTCCATCAAGCACGACGTTGATCCCGGAGACGTTGTCTCCGTTGGCGATCAGGTCGAAGCCCTGGTGCTCACCAAGGAAGACAAAGAAGGCCGTCTGATCCTCTCCAAGAAGCGTGCTCAGTACGAGCGTGCCTGGGGCGACATCGAGAAGGTCAAGGAAGAAGACGGCGTCGTCACCGGTACCGTCATCGAGGTTGTCAAGGGTGGTCTTATCCTCGACATCGGCCTGCGCGGCTTCCTGCCCGCATCCCTGGTCGAGATGCGCCGTGTGCGCGACCTTGCTCCGTACATCGGTCAGCAGATCGAAGCCAAGATCATCGAGCTGGACAAGAACCGCAACAACGTTGTGCTGTCCCGCCGTGCGTGGCTCGAGCAGACCCAGTCCGAGGTCCGCTCCACGTTCCTCAACAAGCTGGAAAAGGGCCAGGTTCGTCCCGGCGTCGTTTCCTCCATCGTCAACTTCGGTGCCTTCGTGGACCTGGGCGGCGTAGACGGCCTGGTTCACGTTTCCGAGCTGTCCTGGAAGCACATCGACCACCCGTCCGAGGTTGTCGAAGTTGGCCAGGAAGTCACCGTCGAGGTTCTCGAGGTCGACCTGGACCGCGAGCGCGTTTCCCTGTCGCTCAAGGCTACGCAGGAAGATCCGTGGCAGACCTTCGCCCGCACCCACGCCCTCGGCCAGGTTGTTCCGGGTAAGGTCACCAAGCTGGTTCCGTTCGGCGCGTTCGTCCGCGTTGAAGACGGCATCGAAGGCCTGGTCCACATCTCCGAGCTCGCCGTGCGCCACGTTGAGCTGGCCGAGCAGGTTGTCTCCGTTGGCGACGAGCTCTTCGTCAAGGTCATCGACATCGACCTCGAACGCCGCCGCATCTCGCTGTCCCTCAAGCAGGCCAACGAGGGCGTCGACGCCGAGTCCACCGAATTCGATCCGGCTCTCTACGGCATGGCCGCTGAGTACGACGAAGAGGGCAACTACAAGTACCCGGAGGGCTTCGATCCGGAGTCCAACGAGTGGCTTGAAGGCTACGAGACGCAGCGCGCCGCCTGGGAGCAGCAGTACGCTGACGCCCAGACCCGCTGGGAAGCCCACAAGAAGCAGGTTGCCCAGCACGCTGCCGACGACGCTGCCGCTGCAACGTCCGGCGAGAGCGACTCCGGCACCACCAGCTACTCCTCCGAGCCGGCTGCAGCCGAGACCGGTGCAGGCACGCTTGCATCGGACGAAGCCCTTGCCGCTCTGCGCGAGAAGCTGACCGGCAACTAATTGCCACCGGCCCGGGTCGCCCCGGGCCAACCCAAGCGGGTCCCTGCCATGTGCAGGGGCCCGCTTTGGGTTAAGCGGGGTGCTGCTGCGCGGGACGTGGGGACATGCCCAGTCCTGGAGGCGGGGGCTGAGCATAGTGCGGCCATGTCCAGTGGCCGGCGTGGGCGCGGGACATGCTCCTCGCGCCGGCTGGATGTGTGACGGGGGACGGGCCTGGAGAATGCTGCCGGCGGATGTTCAGGCCGCGGTGCCGAGGATCCGGTCCGTGGCTTGGTCCGGATCCCCGCCGAAGTACTTGTCCAGGACGTGGCGGAACGCGGGCTCGTCAGGGGCCGCCCGCAGGAAGAGGGTCGACGACGAATGCAGCTTCCGTGCGTCGATGCCGCCGCAGATCTGCTCGGCGCTTCGGTCGGTGACGGCGTCGACCGCCCGGAAACACTCCAGGAGGCGGCTTCCGAGAACCGGGTGGTGCAGGTAAGTCCGAGCTTCATCCAAGGATGAGATGGCGTATTTCCGGGAAGTCGCGCTCTGCCCCAGCCCGGCGATTTGCGGAAAAATGAACCACATCCAGTGGCTCTGCTTGGAGCCGGCCCGCAACTCCGACAATGCGCGCTGGTAGGTACCCGCGGAGTCCTGGGCTTCGAGGAATCGTGAGAGGTTGTAGGGATCGTCCATGCATAGTCTCCTTGTTCATCGCCGTGCCCGGGCCGTCCGCTTTGTTGCCGTCGTCGCCGGGCGTAGGGCTCCCTTCATCCAACCACTGTCCTCGGGTCCGCGACAGGCCACGACCGGCCGCATCCCCGGATCCAGTGGGCGCGGGGGATGAGGTTGTCCACTGCGCACCCGGACCCGGCGGCTAGCCCAGCTTGAACCGCGCGCTGATCCGCTGTCCGTCGGCGGCGAGCTCGGCACCCGCGGAACGCAGCAAGGCCTGGGCTGCTGCATTTCCGGGGGTTGTTTCCGCCGCCAGCAGGTCCGCGCCGGCCGCCGCGGCCTGGGCTTTGACCAGGCGCAGCGCCTCCCGGCCGATGCCGCGGCCTCGAAAGCTCCGGCCCAGCCAGATCCCGGTCTCCAGGGCGCCGCCGTCGTGCGGGAACGTCACGGACCCCGCAGCGGACACCCGCTGCAGCCGGACGGATCCGGCCAACTCTCCATCAGCCGTGATTGCCCAGGTTTTCTGCCGCGCCGGGCCGTCGAGCCCTGCGGCAGCCGCGCGGTGGTAGGCGCGGAACCAGCTGATCCGTTCGGTGTTCCAACCCTCGGCGGTCCCGAGCGGCGGGGTGACTTCATCGGCGTCGGCCTCGTGCAGGGCGACTGCCAGGAGCCGCTCCAGCACGGGATCCGTCACGTCGACCAGCGCCACCACCGGCACCGGATCAGTCGATGGCAACATCGGTCCACTCCGTTTCTCCGGGCAGCAGTTCGGCGCTTCCGGCCGAAATTGCCGCAAGCCGATCAGCGGCCTCCGCCAGCCCCGCCGGGTCGTCCGGCAACGCCAGCCGGAGGACCGTCGTCTGCGCATCATAGCTGGTGCCGGCCATGACATAGCCGGCCGACCGTAACTCGTTCTCAAGCCGCCCGGCGGCTGCGTGCGGCACCGGCACGGCGCAGATCCGCAGCCGCTGGCGGCGTACCAGCGGCGCCAATTCCAGCGCGGCGGACACCGACTCGGAGTAGGCCCGGACCAGTCCGCCCGCACCGAGCAGGATCCCGCCGAAATAGCGGACGACGACGGCGGTCACGTCGCTCAGGTCGGTCACGCCGGGGGCGGTTTCGCGTTTCAGCAACGCTTCCAGCATCGGAATGCCGGCGGTGCCGGAGGGTTCGCCGTCGTCGCTGGAGCGCTGCACGCCGCGGTCCGGCCCGAGGATGAACGCCGAGCAGTGGTGCCGGGCGTCGTGGAATTCCCGTCGCAGGCCGGAGATGAGCGCCCGGGCGCTGTCCTCGTCGGCGGTGCGCTGGAGCACCGTGATGAAGCGGGACCGTTTGATCTCCAGCTCGTGCCGGAAGCTGCCGCCGGCCGCGAGTGTTGTGTACACGGTGGCTCCGTCTCTCGGAGAAACCGCGTCGATTGGCACGGCTTCAGTTTAGTCTGGTGGGGTGCTGAAGATCGGTTTGACGGGCGGCATCGCCTCAGGGAAGTCAGTGGTGGCCTCGCGGCTGCGTGAACTGGGCGCCGTGGTGGTCGACGCCGACGCGTTGGCCCGCGAGGTCGTCGAGCCCGGGACACCCGGTCTGGCGCGGGTGGTGGAAGCCTTCAGTTCCGCCATCCTGGATCCCCACGGCGCCCTGGACCGAGCCCGCCTGGGCGCCCTCGTGTTCGGTGATCCCGAACGCCTGGCGGTGCTGAACGGCATCATCCACCCCCTCGTCCGGGAGCGCGCCGCCGCCCTCGCGGCCGGCGCCCCGAAAGGCGCAGTCGTGGTCCAGGATATTCCGCTCCTGGTCGAGACCGGCCAGGGCGCCCACTTCCATCTCGTCGTGGTGGTGGACGCTCCGGAAGACGTCCGGGTACGTCGGATGGTGGAGCACCGGAAGATGACGGTCGAGGAGGCCCGCTCGCGCATGGCCGCCCAGGCCACCCGGGACGCCCGGCTGGCGGCGGCCGACGTCGTGCTGGACAACGCGGGCTCCAAGGAGGAACTGCGGGACGCGGTGGACCGGCTCTGGCAGCGCCGGCTGCTCCCGTTCGCGGAGAACCTGACCAAGCACCGGGTGGCCCCGCGCACCGGCGGCCCCGTGCTCAGTCCGGCCAATCCGGACTGGCCGGCCCAGGCCTCCCGGATCGCGGCCCGCCTGCTGGCAGTGGCGCCCCGGGACGTCTTCGCCGTGGACCACATCGGCTCTACCGCGGTTCCGGGACTCGACGCCAAGGACGTGCTGGATTTGCAGCTCACCGTCCGTGACCTGGCGACGGCGGACCGCCTCGAGCCGCTGCTGGCGGCGGCGGGCTACCCGCGCTGGCCCGGCATCGGCCCGGACAACCCCAAGCCCGCCCACCCCGACCCCGCCGACTGGGACAAGCGCGTGCACGGCAGCGCGGACCCCCGCCGGGCCGTGAACCTGCACATTCGGGCCGCGGGGTCGCCCGGCTGGAGGTATGCGCTGTGCTTCCGCGACTGGCTGCGCGACGACGCCGGGGCGCGCGCCGACTACCTCGCGGAAAAGCGCCGCGCGGCCCGACGGCACGGCGTGGACAAGTCCACCGCGGCCTACGCGGCGGACAAGGAGGAGTGGTTCACCGGCCACGCCGCTCCGCGGATGGAAGAGTGGGCCCGCCGCACCGGTTGGCTGCCGCCGTCGTACGCCGCCTCCGGACCGGCGGGTACCGCCCAAAGCTGAATCCGGCTTTCCTGTCGGAGGGCGGCGGTAGATTAGTAGCATGAGCCTTGCCCAGGAAATCAACCGTGTCGTGGCGCCCTTCGAGGTTATTAGCGAGTTCAAACCGGCCGGAGACCAGCCCGCCGCGATCGCTGAACTGACCGAGCGCATCCAGAATGGCGAGAAGGATGTGGTGCTTCTCGGCGCCACCGGTACCGGTAAGAGCGCGACGACGGCGTGGCTGATCGAGCAGGTCCAGCGGCCCACCCTGGTGATGGTGCAAAACAAGACGCTCGCCGCCCAGCTGGCCAACGAATTCCGTGAACTGCTGCCGAACAACGCGGTCGAGTACTTCGTCTCGTACTACGACTACTACCAGCCGGAAGCCTACGTGGCCCAGACCGACACCTTCATCGAGAAGGACTCCTCCGTCAACGAGGAAGTCGAACGGCTCCGGCACTCCGCGACGAACGCCCTGCTGACCCGGCGCGACGTGATTGTGGTCGCCACCGTCTCCTGCATCTACGGCCTCGGCACCCCGGAGGAATACATCGCCGGCATGGTGACCCTCCGCAAGGGCGCCCAGATGAACCGCGACGACCTGCTCCGGAAATTCGTCTCGATGCAGTACACCCGCAATGACATGGATTTCCACCGCGGCACGTTCCGGGTCCGCGGCGACACCGTGGAAATCATCCCGATGTACGAGGAACTGGCGATCCGGATCGAGTTCTTCGGCGACGAGATCGAGAACATTTACACCCTGCACCCGCTGACCGGCGAGGTGATCCGGGACGAAACCGAGATGTACGTCTTCCCCGCGTCGCACTATGTCGCCGGTCCGGAACGGATGGCCCGGGCGATCAAGCGGATCGAGGACGAGCTGGCGGACCGCCTCAAGGTGCTCGAGAGCCAGAACAAACTGGTCGAAGCCCAGCGGCTGCGCATGCGCACCACCTACGACCTGGAAATGATGCAGCAGATGGGGTTCTGCAACGGCATCGAGAACTACTCCTCCCACATCGACGGCCGCGCCCGCGGCACGGCGCCGCACTGCCTCCTCGACTACTTCCCGGACGACTTCCTGCTGGTCATCGACGAATCCCACGTCACCGTGCCGCAGATCGGCGCCATGTACGAGGGCGACATGTCCCGTAAGCGGAACCTCGTGGACCACGGCTTCCGGCTTCCCTCCGCCATGGACAACCGCCCGCTCAAATGGGACGAGTTCCAGGAGCGCGTGGGCCAGACCGTCTACCTGTCGGCAACCCCGGGCAAGTACGAGCTCGGCAAGGCGGACGGCTTCGTGCAGCAGATCATCCGCCCCACCGGCCTGATCGATCCCGAGGTCATCGTCAAACCCACCAAGGGCCAGATCGACGACCTGCTGGGCGAGATCCGCACCCGCACCGCCAAGAATGAACGCGTCCTCGTCACCACGCTGACCAAGCGGATGGCCGAGGACCTCACCGACTATCTGCTGGGCCACGGCGTGAAGGTCGAGTACCTGCACTCCGACGTCGACACGCTGCGCCGCGTGGAGCTGCTCCGTGAACTGCGGATGGGCGTCTTCGACGTGCTGGTCGGCATCAACCTGCTCCGCGAAGGCCTGGACCTGCCCGAAGTTTCGCTGGTGAGCATTCTGGACGCGGACAAGGAGGGCTTCCTCCGCTCGGCGACCTCGCTGATCCAGACCATCGGCCGTGCGGCCCGAAACGTCTCCGGCCAGGTCCACATGTACGCGGACAAGATCACCGACTCGATGGCGCAGGCCATCGACGAAACCAACCGCCGCCGCGCGATCCAGGTGGCATACAACACCGAAAAGGGCATTGACCCACAGCCGCTGCGCAAGAAGATCGCCGACATCACCGACCAGCTGGCCAAGGAGGACGCGGACACCCGCGAGCTGCTGGCCAGCGCGGGGAAGGCGCGCGGCAAGGGCAAGGGCGGCTCCAAGGTTCGTGCCGACGGCCTCGCCGCGGCCCCTGCCGAGGACCTGGTGGGCCTGATCGAACAGTTGACCGAGCAGATGCACGCTGCCGCCGGCGAGCTGCAGTTCGAGCTCGCGGCCCGGCTCCGCGACGAGGTCGGAGAACTGAAGAAGGAGCTGCGCCAGATGCAGTCGGCCGGGCACGCCTGAGGTAAAGTGGATCAAACGTAGGGGAGTATCCCAAGCGCTACGATCGTCAACACGCACGGCACAGATGCCCTGCCGGGCGTAGCGGGCAGCGAATCTGCACCTGATGGCGACAGCCCAGGTGCGGCAGCTCAGCCGGAGAGACTTACACCGCTTAGTCGTACCCTGCGAAAGGTATCTTCGTGCCCGAACTTCCCGTCTGGTTCGAGATCGGCTCCTTCGTCGTTCTTGGAATCATCCTCACCATCGATCTGCTCCTGGTGCTGAAGCGCCCGCATGAGCCCTCCATGAAGGAAGCAGGCCTGTGGGTCTCCTTCTACATCGGCCTGGCGCTCGTCTTCGCCGGAGCCATGTTCCTTTTCACGGGCCCGGAGTACGGCGGACAGTTCATCGCCGGCTGGGTGACGGAATACAGCCTCAGCATCGACAACCTGTTCGTCTTCATCATCATCATGGCGCGCTTCTCGGTACCCCGTAAGTACCAGCAGGAAGTCCTCATGGTCGGCATCATCATTGCCCTGATCCTGCGCGGGATCTTCATCATGCTCGGCGCGATCGTGATCGAACAGTTCAGCTGGGTTTTCTATATCTTCGGTGCCTTCCTGCTCTGGACCGCCTGGAAGCAGGCCCAGGACGAGGGCGAGGACGAGGAAGACAAGGAAAACCCGCTGATCGCCCGGATCCGCCGCATCCTGCCGATGTCCGAGAAGTTCGACGGCGGCAAGCTCCGCACTGAGGTCGACGGCAAGAAGGTCTTCACCCCGATGGTGATCGTCTTCGTGACCATCGGCATGACCGACCTGCTCTTCGCCGTCGACTCCATCCCGGCCATCTTCGGCCTCACCCAGAGTGCCTTCATCGTGTTCACCGCCAACATCTTCGCCTTGATGGGCCTGCGCCAGTTGTACTTCCTGCTCGGCGGCCTGATGAGCCGGCTGATCTACCTCAAGCACGCGCTGTCCGTCATCCTGGCCTTCATCGGCGTCAAGCTGGTGCTGCACGCCATGCACGTCAACGAACTGCCCTTCATCAACGGCGGCAAGCACATCGAGTGGGCCCCGGAAATCCCGACCTACGTTTCGCTCGGCGTGATCGTCGGAACGATCATTATCGCGGTCATCGCCAGCCTGGTCAGCTCCAAGGCCTCGAAGGCCAAGCTGGACGCCCGGCTCGAAGAGGACTCCCGCAAGAGCCTCACCGACGCCGAGTAACGCGCCCCGACAGCCCGTCTCCGGGCTAAGCTCGGGACGTGAAAAATTTCAACGCCACGACGGCGGCCGGTACGGCGCTGCACCCGCAACGGGTGCAGCGCCGTACCGTTGTCGTGCTCAGCGCCGCGCAGCTGCTCAGCGGCGTGGGCGGCGGTGCCAGCCTTTCCGTCGGGTCGCTCCTCGCGGTCGAGCTCTCCGGCTCCAACGCCTGGGCCGGCTCGGTGACCACCACCATGACCCTCGCGGCCGCACTGGCCGCGCTTCCGCTTGCGGGCCTTGCCGGCCGGCGGGGACGCCGGGCAGCCCTCGTGACCGGCCTGCTGTCCGCTATGACCGGGGCAGTGCTGGTCATCCTGGCCACCGTCACCGCCTTCTTCCCGGCGTTGCTGCTCGGTGCCGCGATGCTGGGCCTGGGCACGGCGGCCAACCTCCAGGCCCGCTTCGCCGCCGTGGATCTCGCCGAACCCGAACACCGCGGCCGGTCGCTCGCAATCGTGGTGTGGGCCGTGACGGTCGGCGCCGTGGCCGGGCCGAACCTAATCCAGCCCGGCGCGTTGGTGGGGCAGGCCCTGGGCCTGCCGCCGATTTCCGGGCCCTTCGTGTTTTCGACCGCCGGACTGGCCCTCGCCGCGGTGCTGCTGTTCATCGGTCTGCGCCCGGACCCGCTGCTGCTGGCCGCCCGCCTCCGCGCCGCAGGCGAGGAGTCGGGCCAGGGGCCAGGGCAGCGGCCGGGGGATGGGCCGGCGGAGGAGCCAGCGAAGGGGACAGTGGCAGCCCGGCGCAAGCACGCGTTGCGGAACGGTCTGCGGGCGGTCCGTTCCTCGCCGCGGGCCACGCTGGCGCTGCTCGCCGTCGTCGCTGCGCACGGCTGCATGGCCGCCGTGATGTCCATGACCCCGCTGCATCTGCAACTGCTCACCGAGGGCCCCATGGCCGGCCATGCCGCGGAGCACGCGCATGCCGCCGGCACGGACGTCTTCGTGCTGATCGGCTTCACGATTTCGCTGCACATCGCCGGCATGTACGCCCTTTCACCCGTAATGGGCTGGCTCACCGACAGGGTGGGCCGGCTGCCGGTGATCCTGGCGGGCCACGGGTTGATCCTGCTCGCCGTCTGCGTGGCGGGCTTCGGCCAGGCCCAGCCCGCCCTGGTCACCACCGGACTGGTGCTCCTGGGGCTGGGCTGGTCCGCGGCCACGATCGCCGGCTCCACCCTGCTGGCCGAGAGCGTCGCTGCCGGGGACCGGGTCCTGGTGCAGGGCGTGTCGGACACGCTGATGGGGGTCGCGGGCGCTGTGGGCTCGGGCTTCGCCGGTCTCGTGATGAGCGGCGTCGGGTATCAGGGCCTGAACCTTGTGGCGGCCGTCGTGGCCGCCGCGGTGCTGGGCGTGGTCCTGCAGGCAGCCATCCGGGCGCCGCGTACCCCTGCGCCGGCCTGAGCCTGAGGCCTGAAACCCGGGCCTGCGTCCTGAAACCAGGCCTGCATCCTGAACCCCGGGCCGTGAACCCCGGGGTTGCGGGCGCTTCAGGCCCGCATGCCTCGGATCATGCCAAGCAGCCGGCCGAAGATGGCCTCACCGTCGTCGGCGATGCCGTCGTGGTGGAACTCATCCGACTCCCAGACCTCCAGGCCCCGGACGGCGGCCGCAGTCTCCAGCGACAGCTCCCGGTCAACGTAGATGTCGTCGCTGTACACGGCGGCGGCCACCGGCACATTGTTCAGGGCCAGCCGCTCGGGATCGTAGAGCGGTTTCCAATCGTCCTTCTCCGCGAGCAGCTGTGCCACCGCGCGGAGTGGGCGCAGGGCGGGATCCTGTTCGAAGTACCAGGGGTAGACCATTTCCCCGGTCAGCAGCGGGTCGGCGGCGTCCGGGCGGAACTCGGGGAACGACTGGAGCACCCGCAGGGCGGCCCAGTCGGTGGCTTCGCCCTGGCCGTAGATGGACTCATGCATGAGGGCATAGAGCGGATTCGATGCCCGCGAGACAAGCCCGCGGACCTGCTCCAGGAAGCCGTCGGAGAGCCTGTCGCCGTCGGGGGTGCTGACGAAGGCATCCTCCAGCAGGTGGTGCAGGCCGTCCACCCGGGTGTTGCCGCCCAGGTAGGAACCCACCATCTGGAAGCGTTCCACGGTGAGCCTGCTGCCGTCGGGCAGGAGTTCCTCGTGCTCGCGGAGGTGCCGGGCGATGCGGCTGACCAGTTCCCGGTCCTGCGGATACCAGCCGAAGTACTCGGCGTTGCGGGCCGCGACGCGCCGGAAAGTTGCCTGGTAGACGCGGTCCGCGGGGCCGGACAGGGGAGCGAGGCCGCCGGTGATCAGCGCCTCGCGCAGCCCCTCGGGCGCGAACGACAGGTAGCTCAGCGCGCAGAAGCCGCCGTAGCTCTGCCCGTAGATGGTCCAGGGCGCGGCGCCGAGGGTCCGCCGGATCGCTTCGGCGTCGGCCACGATCGAGTCGGCCCGGAAGTGCGCCAGGTATTCGGCCTGTTCCCGGTCACTGCCGCGCAGCGGCAGGGTCTTGCGGTCGATGGGGGAGGAGAGTCCGGTGCCGCGCTGGTCCAGCATCAGGATCCGGAAATCCCGGGCCGCGGCCTTGCTCCAGCCGCCCAGGGCGGGGAAACGGTTGCCGCGCCCGCCCGGACCGCCCTGCAGGTACAGCAGCCACGGGAGTTCGGCGGCGGCCTCCTCGCTGTGGTCTGCGGAGACGTATTCCCGGGCGAAGACGGTGATGGATTCCCCGTCGCCGCCGAAATGGTCCAGTGGCACCTCGAAGTAGTGCTCCGCGGTGCGCATGCCGCGGTAGTCGTGCCGCGCCTTGACGATGTGGGGGACGGCAGCGGTCCCCAGCTCAGCCGTGTCAGCCACGGGCATCGGCCGTCCGGGCGCCCGCGAACGCGTCCAGGGCGTCTCCGGTGAGCCGGAAGGTGGACCACGCCTCCATCGGGGCGGCGCCGAGGTTCTTGTAGAAGGCGATCGAGGGCTCGTTCCAGTCCAGCACGCTCCACTCAACCCGGGCGTAACCGCGGTCGACGGCGGTGGCCGCCAGGTGCTGCAGCAGCGCCTTCCCGTGTCCGGCGCCGCGGGCCTCGGGCATGACGTAGAGATCCTCGAGGTAGATCCCGTGCACGCCTTCCCAGGTGGAGTAGTTCAGGAACCACAGTGCGAAGCCCTGGACGTCGCCGGCCTCGTTCTCGGCCATGGTGGCGTACACGCGGGGGTTCTCTCCGAACAGCACCTCCGTGAGCATCTCCGGGGTGTTGCGGACGGCGTCCGGTTCCTTCTCGTAGATGGCCAGGTCGTGGATCATCTGCAGGATGGCGGGGACGTCGTGGGGCGTGGCCGGGCGGATTACACTCATGGTCGCCAGTTTACTAGCGGCTACAGGCGGTTCACGTCCGTCACGCGTAAGACGGCGGTGCCGGTTTCGTCCGAAGCGGCCAGGTCTACCTCGGCAGAGATGCCCCAGTCGTGGTTGCCGGCCGGGTCGTCGAAGATCTGCCGGACCTTCCAGACGCCCGGTTCCTCGGTGATAATCAGCAGGCCCGGCCCGCGCGCGTCCGGGCCGGTCCCGATGTCCTGGTGCTCTTCGAAGTAGTCGTCCAGTGCGTCCTCCCAGCGCTCCGCGTCCCAGCCGGAACCGCCGTCGAGTTCGCCCAACGCGGTAGCGGCCTCATCCGCGAAGAGCTCCACCCGCCGGAACATCTCGTTGCGGACCATGACCCGGAAGGCACGGATATTGGAGGTCAGCGACGGCGGCGGGGGCGGCGGGGCATCATGCGGGGTCGGGGCGGCGCCGGAGGTAAGTTCCTCCCATTCGTCCAGCAGGCTCGAGTCGACCTGGCGGACCAACTCGCCGAGCCAGGCGATGAGGTCCTCAAGGTCCTCACGCAGCGCGTCCTGCGGCACGGTCTGGCGCAGGGCCTTGAAGCCGTCGGCCAGGTAGCGCAGCACGATGCCCTCGGAGCGGGCCAGGCCGTAGAACTGGACGAACTCACCGAAGTTCATCGCGCGTTCGTACATGTCCCGGATCACGGATTTGGGGGCGAGTTCGAAGTCGCCGATCCACGGAGCGGCCTTGCGGTACACATCGAACGCCTCGCCGAGGATCTCCGCGAGCGGCTGCGGGTAGGTGACTTCCTCGAGCATGGCCATCCGCTGGTCATACTCGATCCCGTCGGCCTTCATCGCGGCGATGGCTTCCCCGCGGGCCTTCTTCTGCTGGGCGGAGAGGATCTGCCGCGGCTTCTCCAACGTCGACTCGATCACCGAGACGACGTCGAGGGCGTACGACGGCGACTCCGGATCCAGCAGTTCGAGCGCTGCCAGGGCGAAGGGGGAGAGCGGCTGGTTTAGGGCGAAGTTCGCCTGAAGGTGGACTGTGAGCCGGACGCTGCGGCCGTCCGGGCCCTGCTCCGCGGGCGGGATGCGTTCGACGACACCGGCGGCCAGCAGTTCGCGGTAGATGCCCAGTGCCTTCTTCATCAGCTGCAGCTGCGCGGCACGCGTCTCGTGGTTTTCCGTCAGCAGTCGGCGGGCGGCCTTGAACGGATCGCCCGGGCGTTCCATCAGGTTCATCAGCATCGCGTGCGTGACGGTGAAGCTGGAGCTCAGCGGGTCCGGCACCGAATCAACCAGCCGCTTGTAGGTGGGTTCGCCCCAGGAAACGAAGCCTTCCGGCGGCTTCTTCTTGACCACCTGGCGGAGCTTCTTCTGGTCGTCGCCGAACTTCGCCGTGGCCTTGGCCATCGCCTTGACGTTTTCGATCACATGCTCGGGGGCCTGGACCACCACCGTGCCGGCGGTGTCATACCCGGCCCGGCCCGCCCGGCCCGCGATCTGGTGGAACTCGCGCGAATTCAACAGGCGGGTGCGGACGCCGTCGTACTTGCTCAGCGCCGTCAGCAGGACCGTGCGGATGGGGACGTTGATCCCGACGCCGAGGGTGTCCGTGCCGCAGATGACCTTGAGCAGGCCGGCCTGGGCGAGTTGCTCCACGAGCCGGCGGTACTTGGGCAGCATCCCGGCGTGGTGCACGCCGATGCCGTGCCGGACCAGCCGGTTGAGGGTCTTGCCGAAGCCCGCGGCGAAACGGAACCCGGCGATCAACTCGGCGATCTTGTCCTTTTCCTCCCGGGTGCAGACATTGATGCTCATCAGGTTCTGGGCGCGGTCGATCGCCTCCAGCTGGCTGAAGTGCACCACATAGACGGGCACCTGCTTGGTGGAGAGCAACTCCTCCAGGGTCTCGTGCACGGGTGTCTGCTGGTAATAGAAGTGCAACGGGATAGGCCGTTCCGCGGAACTGACGGTCGTCGTCGGGCGCCCGGTCAGTTGGGTGATGCCCTCCTCGAAGCGGCTGACGTCGCCCAGGGTGGCGGACATCAGCAGGAACTGCGCCTGCGGAAGTTCCAGCAGCGGCACCTGCCAGGCCCAGCCGCGTTGCGGATCGGAGTAGAAGTGGAACTCGTCCATGATGACGGCCCCAAGGTCCGCGTCCGAGCCCTCGCGCAGGGCCACGTTGGCGAGGATTTCCGCGGTGCAGCAGATGATCGGCGCGTCCTGGTTGACGCCGGAATCGCCGGTGATCATGCCGACGTTCTCTGCCCCGAAGATCTCGCACAGGGCGAAGAATTTCTCCGAGACGAGGGCCTTGATCGGCGCTGTGTAGTAGCTGCGGGCCCCGCGCGCCATCGCCTGGAAGTGCGCTGCGATGGCCACCAGCGACTTGCCGGACCCGGTGGGCGTCGCCAGGATCACGTTGGCGCCGGCGGCGAGCTCCATGACCGCCTCGTCCTGCGCTGCGTACAGGGCCAGCCCGCGGCTCTCGGTCCATTCGACAAACCGGGTGTAGAGCTCGTCCGGATCGAGCCCGTGCCTGCCGGGAACGCGGGCGGCCGGGGCGGGGAGCTGATCAACAAGTTTCATTGCCTTCCAGCTTAGTGGCCCGGGGCGCTGCCGGTGGGCTACTCGGAAGGGTCAACACTTGAACTTTCAATTAAGTCGGCGTACGTTAGTTGTAGCTTCAACTAACCACCTATTTCCCAGCAGAACAGAAACTGATGAACAACCTCTTGACCCGCCTCATTGGAAAGAAGAATCCCATGATCGACATCACCATCATCGGCAACGGAAACATGGCCCGGGGCATCGCCACCCGCGCCCACGCGGCAGGCCGCAGCGTGGAGATCCTCGGCCAGGACGCCGCCAAGGCCCAGGCGCTGGCCGGGGACCTGGGCAACGGTGCACGCTTCGGCACCACCGCCGATGCACCCCAGGGGGACATCGTCCTCCTGGCCGTCCCCTTCGATGCCGCCAAGTCGGTGGTCGCCAGCTACGGCGGGAGCCTCGCGGGCAAGACGCTCGTGGACATCACCAATCCGGTGAACTTTGAGACCTTCGACTCCCTCGTCGTGGATCCCGGGACTTCCGCCGCGGAGGAAATTGCCGCGCTTGCCCCCTCCGGCGCCAATGTGGTCAAGGCCTTCAACACCACCTTCGCCGGAACCCTGCTGGCCGGTGAATCCGCCGGCCAGCCCCTGGATGTCTTCATTGCCGGAGACGACGCCAACGCCAACGGGGCGGTCAGCAGCTTCGTCGGCGATGCCGGGCTGCGGCCGATCGTGGTCGGTCCGCTCAAGCGCGCCCGCGAACTGGAAGGCTTCCAGTTCGTGCTGATGACCCTCCAGGCAAACCCCGAGTTCGCCGACTTCAACTGGGACACCGGCCTGAAGGTCACCAAGTAATGCCCGCCGCACACAGTGCCCCCGTGGTGGCGTCTGCTGGTACGACCGACCCGGCGGCGCCCTTGGTGGTGCTCCTGCATGGACGCGGTTCCAATGAGCTTGGCATCATCGGCCTCGCCGAGCAGCTGCCGGCCGGTCCCGCCTACGCCGCCGTCCGGGCGCCGATTGCCGAGGGCGGCGGTTACGCCTGGTTCGCCAACCGCGGCATCGGCCGCCCGGTTGCGGAGTCGCTGACCGAAACAATGGCCTGGTTCCGGGCATGGCTTGACGCGGCAGCCCCTGCCGGCCGGCCCGTTGTGCTGGTCGGTTTCAGCGGCGGTGCGGCCTTTGCCGGCGGCCTGCTGCTCGCCGATCCCCAGCGTTATGCCGGCGCGGCCATCCTTTATGGCACCCTCCCGTTCGAAGCGGGCGTTCCCGTGGCCCCGGCCGGCTTGGCGGGCGTTCCGGTCTTCGTCGCCCAGGGCGATCAGGACCGGGTCATCCCGGCGGAGCTGCTGGAGCGCACATGGCGGTACCTCCACACGGAATCCGGGGCGGCCGCCCGCGGGCGCCGTGATCCCGGTGGCCATGGCATCACCGGCCAGACCCTGGCAGAGCTCGGCCGCTGGATCGAGGAAAACCTTGCTCCCTTCTACCCGGCGGATACGGCAGCGGCTACCGACGCCGCGCGCTGAGCCGTTTGCGCCGCGCCGCCGGGCCGACACGCCTCCGGAGGGCTAGGCTTCCGCTGACAGAGCCATGGGGAAGCGGAGGAACGCGTGAAGTGGGATCCAGCCAAGTACGTGCAATTCGGGGACTATAGGGACCGGCCGTTTTTCGACCTGACCGCCCGCATCCATGCCGAGGCTCCGCGGAACGTCGTCGACCTTGGCTGCGGACCTGGCAGCCTGACCGCCACACTGGCGGCGCGCTGGCCGGGCGCTGCCGTGCAGGGGCTGGACTCCTCCGCCGAGATGCTCGAGAAGGCGGAGGCCATCGGGGCGGGGGCAGACAACCTTGCGTTTGGCCTGGCGGACATTGCCGACTGGATGCCGACGCCGGACACCGACGTCGTCGTCACGAACGCGGCCCTGCAGTGGGTGCCCGGGCATCGGGAATTGCTGACCCGCTGGCTCGCGGCATTGCGTCCGGGGGCGTGGTTCGCGCTTCAGGTCCCGGGCAACTTCAGCTCACCCTCACACACCCTGATGCGGAGCCTTGCTGGCTCGGACGAGTGGTCCGGCCGGCTGGCAGGCGTGCTGCGCCACGACGACGTCGTGGCCGAACCCGCCGAGTATCTGGAGCTGATGCTTGATGCGGGGTGCGACGCCGACGCCTGGGAGACCACCTACCTCCAGCTCCTGCCGGGGGCCGACCCGGTGCTCGAATGGGTGCGTGGGACCGGCCTGCGCCCGGTGCTGGCCGCGCTCACGGCGGAGGAGGCGGGCCGCTTCGAGCGGGAGTATGCGCGGCTGCTGAGGGAGGCTTATCCGCCCGGTGCGCACGGGACGGTTTTCCCCTTCCGGAGGATCTTCGCCGTGGCTCGCAAGCGCGGTTGAGCGGGGTAGATCCCGGTCGCCGCCGGGCGGTGCGGGAGGGCAATTCGTCCGCCACCCGAGCCATTTGACGAATGTGACACGCCGTATGACAACAATCGGAGTGTGATCGGGCTTACAATGACAAGGCGGTCTGGGGGCGGCCGCGTTCTGGTCCTAGTCCGAGCCCTGTTCTAGCGATGGAGGTTCGGTGCTACTTCGCCTGATGGGGCGCTTGCTTGTCGCCCACAGGATGACCGTCCTGGCCATCATCTGCCTGCAGCTGCTGCAGACCACCGCCAACCTGATGCTTCCCACCCTGAATGCGGCCATCATCGACGACGGGATCGTGGCCGGCGACACGCGTGTAATCCTGCGGCTGGGGGGCTGGATGGCGGCCGTCGCCATTCTCCAGGTCGGAACCGCCATCGCCGCCGGCTACCTCGGCGCCGTCGTGGCCATGCGCGTGGGCCGCGAGCTTCGCGAGGAGCTGTTCGCCAAGGTCCAGACCTTTTCCTCCCAGGAGGTCGGCGCGTTCGGGGCGCCGAGCCTTGTCACCCGGGCCACCAATGACGTCACGCAGATCCAGAACCTCACCGTCCTGGTTTTCATCATGCTCGTCGCTGCGCCCGCCAGCTTCATCGGCGGCATCGTGCTTGCGGCCCGCCAGGACCTTCCACTCTCCGGGATCGTCGCCGCGGTGATTCCGGTGCTGGCCGGGCTCATGCTGCTGATCGTGCGCCGGCTGATTCCGCTGTACCGGCGGGGCCAGGAACTTATCGACCGGATCAGCCGGGTGCTGCGGGAACAGATCATCGGCGCCAACGTCATCCGGGGCTTCGTCCGGCAGGAGCACGAGATCCGGCGTTTCGACGCCGCAAACCGGGACCTCACCCGGAACAATCTGGACTCGGCCCTGCTGGTGGCCGGCATGAACCCGATGATCATGGTGGTGGTGAACCTGTCCTCCGTCGCGGTGGTCTGGTTTGGCGGCCACCGGATCCAGTCCGGAGACATGCGCCTGGGCGCTCTGACGGCCTTCGTCGCCTACATCCTGCAAATCCTGATCGCCATCATGATGGCGATGTACGTCTTCACCACGGCGCCCCGCGCTGCCGTCTGCGCCGAGCGCATCCAGGCGGTTCTCGATACCGAGCCCGCCATCGGCGGTCCGGATCCGGCCGCCCAGCCGCCAGAGCCGGACCCGGCGGCCCCACCGGTCCACGGCCCGGACCACGCCGGCCCGGTGCCCGAAGGCACGGTCGAGTTCCGCGACGTCGCCTTCGCCTACCCGGGTGCCGAAGCCCCCGTCCTCAGCGGGGTCACGTTCAGCGCCGCTCCCGGAACCACGACGGCGGTCATCGGCGCCACCGGCAGCGGCAAGACCACGCTGCTGAACCTGTTGCCGCGCCTCCTCGACCCGACGGCGGGCAGCATCAGCATCGGGGGCCGCGGGATCCGCTCGCTTCCGTTGGCGGAGCTGCGCTGCCTGATTTCCATGGTGCCGCAGCACTCCTACCTCTTCTCCGGGACCCTCGCGGATAACCTGCGAATGGGCCGCCCGGACGCGAGCGACGCGGAACTCTGGCGGGCCCTGCAGACGGCACAGGCCGAAGATTTCGTCAGCGAGCTCCCCGGCGGCCTCGACTCGCCGGTCAGCCAGGGCGGCACCAACTTCTCGGGCGGCCAGCGCCAGCGTCTGTGCATCGCCCGGGCGCTGCTTCGGCCCGCTCCCGTCTACCTTTTCGACGACAGTTTCTCCGCCCTCGACTACGGCACCGACGAGAGGCTTCGCGCCGCCCTGGAGCCGGCGCTGCGGGAGGCCACGGTGCTGGTCGTGGCGGAACGCGTGTCCACGATCGAGGAGGCTGACCTGATCCTTGTGCTGGAGGAGGGCCGGCTCGTGGCCCAAGGCACCCATCGGGAGCTGATGGAGTCGTCGCGTACCTACCAGGAGATTGCCGCCTCCCAGCTGGTCCTGGAGGAGACCCCGTGAGCGCGGACTTCGCCGCCCCGGCACGGACGGCTGCCGCTAAATGGCGGACCGCCGGGAGGCTCCTGGGCCTCCTGAAGCCGGTGCGCCGCCGCATGGCCGGTGTCATCGCCGCCACCTGCGCCTTCGCGGCGCTGAACGTGGCGGCACCCAAATACCTCGGCGACGCCACCGACGTCGTGGTGGCAAGCGTCGTCGGGGGTCCCTTCGATGAACAGAGGCTCGGCCGGCTGCTGCTCGAAGTCGCGTTGATGTACCTTGGCGCCTCCCTGTTCAGCTGGATCCAGGGCGCCCTTACCGCCACGGCCGTGCAGCGGCTGAGCTACGGGCTCCGGGCCTCCGTGGAACGAAAGCTCCACGTGCTTCCATCCAGCCATTTCGACGACCAGCACCGCGGCGACGTGCTCAGCCGGGCCACCAACGACGTCGACAACGTCTCGCAGGCGCTCAATCAGCTGCTCAACCAGCTGATCATGTCGGTGCTGATGCTCTCCGGCGCCTTGGCCCTGATGTTATGGCTGTCCCCGCTACTGGCAGTGATCGCCCTGGCCTCGGTCCCGCTCTCCACCCTGATCACCGTGCTCGTGGCGCGGAGGTCGCAGGCGCATTTCACCGAGCAGTGGGCCGGCACCGGCGAACTCAACGCGCACCTGGAGGAATTCTTCACCGGGCACGAGGTGATCAAGGTCTTTGGCCGCCAGGAGAACGCCGCGGAGATTTTCGCCGGGAGCAACCAGCGGCTCTTCCGGGCGGCGTCCAGCGCGCAGTATCTCTCCGGCGTCGTGCAGCCCCTGATGATCTTCGTCTCCAACCTCAACTACATCGCTGTCGCCGTGATCGGCGCGCTCCAGGTGGCCGCCGGCAGCATGACGATCGGCGGTGTCCAGGCCTTCATCCAGTTCAGCAGGCTCTTCAGCCAGCCGATGGGCCAGATCGGCGGGATGCTAAACCTGATGCAGTCCTGCGTGGCCTCCGCCGAGCGCGTCTTCGCGCTGCTGGACGCGCCCGAAATCCCGTCGGATGCTGCGGAACCTGCCGCCGGAGCGGCGCGTGCCGCGGCCGTCCGCGCCGTCAATGAGCGCGCCGCTGGCGCCGAGCCGCCGGCGCCCGCGGGCCGGGTCACCTTCGAGGGCGCGACCTTCGGCTACAGCCCCGGCAAGCCCGTCGTGGAGGACCTTTCCTTCACTGCCGAGCCGGGCCAGACAGTGGCGATCGTGGGACCCACCGGGGCCGGCAAGACCACGGTGGTGAACCTCCTGATGCGGTTCTACGAGCTGGACTCCGGACGGATCACGGTGGACGGAATCGACATTGCCGACATGCCGCGCGACACGTTGCGGTCGGTCTTCGGCACCGTGACGCAGGACGCCTGGCTGTTCACGGGCAGCATCAGGGAGAACATCGAGTACGGCCGGCCCGGCGCCAGCGACGGCGAGATCATGGCCGCGGCGCAGTCCAGCCATGTGGACCAGTTCGTCCGCGCACTCCCGGCCGGCTACGCCACCATGCTCGGCAACGACGGCGACTCCCTGAGCCGCGGCCAGCGCCAACTTATCTCGATCGCGCGTGCTCAGCTGGCCGGACGCAGCGTCCTGATCCTCGATGAGGCCACGAGCTCGGTGGACAGCCGCACGGAAGTGCAGATCCGGAACGCCATGGCCAAGCTTCGGCAGGGCCGCACCAGCTTCGTCGTCGCCCACCGCTTGTCCACGGTCCGGGACGCTGATCTAATTCTGGTCATGGACCACGGACGGATAGTTGAGCAGGGCAACCACCAGGAACTAATGGCCGGGGGCGGTTTCTACGCCGCGCTCTACCGGGCCCAGTTCGCCGGCCGCGAACAGGCCGAGGCTGTCCTGGAGCCCGAACTGTGAGCTCCGCCGAACGTGCCGCGGCGCAGTTCCCGGGCAGTTGGAAGCCCAACACCGGCAGCTCGGTGCCGCTCTTCGAACAGCTCCGGCTGAATATCATCGAGCAGGCGGACAACGGCACCCTGGCGCCGGGCACCCGCCTGCCCGCCGTCCGCAGCCTCGCCGGCGAACTGGGGGTCGCGCCGCACACCGTGGCGCGCGCCTACAAGGAACTTGAGGCGGCCGGCGTCGTCGCCACCCGCGGCCGGAACGGAACCGTCGTCTGCGCCCGGGACGAGGCCTGGGGCTCCCTCACCGCTGCCGCTTCGGAGTACGCGGCGGCGGCCAAAGCGCAGGGCGCCAGCTTCGCCGAGGCCGTTCAACTGCTCGCCGCAGCGTACGACCGCCAATAGCACACCCGACGCCCGAATAGATATTCGAAGAAGTTTTCGATTAGCATTGGAGGCGTGCCTAAAGCCGTAGCTGAAGAACCTGCCGTTGATGTCCAGCCTGCCGCCGTTCCGGTGAAGTCCGGAAAAGCGGGCGGCTCCCGCTCGTCCAGCCCGGCCTCCTCGGCCGTGGAGCTGGCCCGCCCGGACCTGTCCCGACTCGTCGTGAAGGGCGCGCGCGAACATAACCTGCGCAATGTCGACCTCGACCTGCCGCGGGACGCGATGATTGTCTTCACCGGCCTGTCCGGCTCCGGAAAGTCCTCGCTCGCCTTCGACACCATCTTCGCCGAGGGGCAGCGGCGCTACGTGGAGTCGCTCTCCGCCTACGCCCGCCAGTTCCTGGGCCAGGTGGACAAGCCCGACGTCGACTTCATCGAGGGCCTCTCGCCGGCCGTGTCGATCGACCAGAAGTCCACCAGCAAGAACCCCCGTTCCACCGTGGGTACCATCACCGAGATCTACGACTACATGCGCCTGCTCTGGGCCCGGGTGGGACGCCCGCACTGCCCCGTCTGTGGCGAGCCGGTCACCAAGCAGACCCCGCAGCAGATCGTTGACCAGCTCCTGGAGCTGCCTGAGGGCACCCGGTTCCAGGTGCTGGCGCCGGTGGTCCGCGGCCGCAAGGGCGAATTTGTCGAACTGTTCAAGGAACTCACGGCGAAGGGCTACTCGCGGGCCAGGGTGGACGACAAGCTGATCCAGCTCAGCGATCCGCCCAAGCTTGGCAAACAGTTCAAGCACACCATCGAGGTGGTCGTGGACCGCCTGGTGGTCAAGGAGGGTATCAGCCAGCGACTCACCGACTCGGTCGAGACCGCCCTGGGGCTCGCCGAGGGCCGCGTGCTGGCCGAATTCGTTGACCTCGAGGCGGACGACCCGGAGCGGATCCGGGCCTTCTCCGAGCACCTCGCCTGCCCCAACGAGCATCCGCTGGCGATCGATGAGATCGAACCCCGCTCGTTCTCCTTCAACAACCCCTTCGGCGCCTGCTCCGCCTGCAGCGGCATCGGCACCAAGCTCGAGGTTGATGAGGAACTCCTCATCCCCAACCCGGAGCTCTCGCTCTCCGAGGGCGCCATCGCCCCGTGGTCGCTCGGCACCGCCACTACCGAGTACTGGAACCGGCTGCTCGGCGGCCTGGCCAAGGAAATCGGCTTCAAGATGACGACGCCGTGGGAGAAGCTCTCCAATGAGGCCCGGCAGACCGTGCTGCACGGCAAGGACCACAAGGTTGTGGTGCAGTACCGCAACCGCTTCGGCCGGGAACGCAAGTACAGCACCGGCTTCGAGGGCGTCGTGCAGTACGTGCACCGCAAGCACACGGAGACGGATTCAGACTCGGCGCGGGACCGCTACGAGGAGTACATGCGCCAGGTTCCGTGCCCCGCCTGCAACGGTGCCCGGCTGAACCCGGCGTCGCTGTCGGTCCTGATCAACGGCAAATCGATTGCCGAGGTCGCCGCGCTGCCGATGCGCGAATGCGCGCACTTCCTCGACACCCTGGTCCTCAGCGGCCGTGAGGCCCAGATCGCGCACCAGGTCCTCAAGGAGATCCAGGCGCGCCTGACCTTCCTGCTCGACGTCGGCCTCGAGTACCTGAACCTGGAACGGCCCTCCGGCACCCTGTCCGGCGGCGAAGCCCAGCGCATCCGCCTGGCCACCCAGATCGGCTCCGGGCTGGTCGGCGTGCTGTACGTCCTCGACGAGCCCTCCATCGGCCTGCACCAGCGCGACAACCGGCGCCTGATCGAGACCCTCACCCGGCTCCGCGACCTCGGCAACACGCTGATCGTGGTCGAGCACGACGAGGACACCATCCACGAGGCCGACTGGGTGGTGGACATCGGACCCGGCGCCGGCGAGCACGGCGGCAAGGTGGTCCACTCCGGCTCCTACCAGGACCTGTTGAAGAACACCGAGTCCCTGACCGGCGACTACCTCTCCGGGCGCAAGTCCATCGAGGTGCCGAAGAAGCGCCGCAAGTACGACAAGAAGCGCGAGCTGAAGGTCGTCGGCGCCAAGGAAAACAACCTCACGAACGTGGACGCGGCCTTCCCGCTGGGCCTCTTCACTGCCGTCACCGGCGTCAGCGGCTCCGGCAAGTCCACCCTGGTCAACGAGATCCTCTACAAGGTGCTCGCCAACAAGCTCAACGGCGCCAAGCAGGTCGCCGGCCGGCACAAGACCGTGCAGGGCCTTGAGCACCTCGACAAGGTGGTGCACGTGGACCAGAGCCCCATCGGCCGCACCCCGCGCTCCAACCCGGCCACCTACACGGGCGTCTTCGACCACATCCGGAAGCTCTTCGCCGAGACCACCGAAGCGAAAGTCCGCGGCTACATGCCCGGGCGCTTCTCCTTCAACGTCAAGGGCGGGCGCTGCGAGGCCTGCTCCGGCGACGGCACGCTGAAGATCGAGATGAACTTCCTGCCGGACGTGTACGTGCCCTGCGAGGTCTGCCACGGTGCGCGCTACAACCGCGAAACCCTTGAGGTGCACTACAAGGGCAAGACCATCGCGGACGTGCTGAACATGCCGATCGAAGAGGGCGCCGAGTTCTTCGCCGCGTTCTCGCCGATTGCCCGGCACCTGAAGACCCTGGTCGACGTCGGCCTCGGTTACGTCCGGCTCGGCCAGCCTGCCACGACGCTCTCCGGCGGCGAGGCGCAGCGCGTCAAGCTGGCTGCGGAGCTGCAGAAGCGCTCCAACGGCCGCAGCGTCTACGTCCTCGACGAACCCACCACCGGGCTCCACTTCGAGGACATCCGCAAGCTGCTGATGGTCCTGCAGGGCCTGGTAGAAAAGGGCAACACCGTGATCACGATCGAGCACAACCTCGACGTCATCAAGAGCGCGGACTGGATCGTGGACCTGGGACCCGACGGCGGTTCCGGCGGCGGCCGGATCGTCGCCTCCGGCACGCCGGAGCAGGTCGCCAAGTCCAAGGACAGCCACACGGCGGCGTTCCTGGCCGACATCCTCGGCTGACCCGGGCCGCCGGCTAGCCTCCGCGGGAATCACCCGCGGAGGCGTCAGCCCCAACCGGCCCGATGTATTCCCCTAGGGGTATGCGGGTTTTTGGCATACGTGCCGCCGTGAGAAACTAAGCCGGTGACCCAGACAACCGTGCCCGTGATCTTTGACCTGGACGGCACTCTTGTCGATCCGGCCGACGGCATCTCCGGAGGGGTTGCCGTGGCCCTGAGGGAACTCGGGCTTGCCGTGCCCGGGCGTGAACGGCTGAACGCGATGATCGGTCCCAAGCTCAGCCATTCGCTCGTGGACATCGCCGGCGTCCCGGTTGAGTTGCTGGACGACGCGATCCGGATCTACCGCGCCCACTACCTCTCCACCGGCATCGCGCAGGGCCGCGTCTACGAGGGTGTCCGTGCACGGCTTGAGTCCTACGTCCACGCGGGGCGGCCGATTGCCGTCGCCACCCAAAAGCCCGAGCACCTTGCCCGAATCGTCCTGGAACACCACGGCCTCGCCGGACTGTTCCGCGCCATCCGCGGTTCCGCGGCCGACGAGTCCGCCGTCGCCTCCGGACCGGCCGGAAAGGCCGGGATCATCGCGGCCGCGCTGGCAGATCTTGGAACCGGGGACGCCGTCATGGTGGGGGACCGGGCGCAGGATGTCGCCGGAGCGGCGGCCAACGGCCTGGAATGCATCGGGGTAGGCTGGGGTTTTGCGCTCGACGGCGAACTCCGCGATGCGGGCGCAGCGGCGGTGGTGCACAGCACCTCCGCCCTCCACGAAACTATTGTCAGGCTGGACGCCGTCCGTGCCGACACCCTGCAGACCCTGAACGAGGTGCACACCGATGGCAATGTTTGACGCGATCCGCTGGACCACGCGGGGGCTGGTCAGTTCGACCTGCCGCCCCACGGTCGTCGGACTCGAGAACGTGCCGAAGAGCGGCCCGTTCATCGTGGCGCCGAACCACCTCTCCTTCCTGGACAGTGTGATTGTCCAGGCCCTCATGCCGCGGCCCGTGGCGTTCTTCGCGAAGGCGGAGTATTTCACCACCGGCGGCATCAAGGGCAAGGTCATGAAGTCTTTCTTCGAGGCCGTGGGTTCCATCCCGGTGGAGCGCGGCGAGCAGGCAGCCAGCGTGCAGGCCTTGAAGACGCTGCTGGAGATCCTCGACGCCGGCAAGGGCGTGGGCATCTACCCGGAGGGCACCCGCTCCCGCGACGGCATCCTGTACCGCGGCCGCACCGGCGTCGGCTGGCTGGCCCTGACCACGGGCGCCCCGGTGATCCCGGTGGGACTGATCGGCACCGAAAACCTGCAGCCCGCGGACAGCAACAAGATCACCCCGCAGCACTTCACCATGAAGGTGGGCGAGCCGCTCTACTTCGACAAGACCGGCCCGGATCACTCGCTGCCGGCGCGGCGCCAGGTCACCGACCGGATCATGGACGCCATCGCGGAACTCAGCGGGCAGCAGAGGGCCACCACGTACAACCAGAGCAAGAGCGTCGAGTAGTCCGGGCGTGCCGCCCGGGCGCGCCGCGGGCCGGTACGGTCGGATCCGTACCGGCCGGCTCAGTAGAATGGACTAGTGGCAAATCCAGCTAGTTACCGCCCCCAGACGGGGGAGATCCCGACCAACCCGGGTGTATACCGGTTCCGCGACCCGCACGGCCGGGTCATTTACGTCGGCAAGGCCAAGAACCTCCGCTCCCGGCTGAACTCCTACTTTGCCAACCCCGCAGGCCTGCTGCCCAAGACCTACGCGATGGTGCACACCGCCAGCAGCGTGGAATGGACCGTCGTCGGCAGCGAGCTGGAATCCCTGCAGCTCGAATACACCTGGATCAAAGAATTCAAGCCGCGGTTCAACGTCATGTTCCGCGACGACAAGTCCTACCCCTACCTGGCCGTCACCATGGGGGAGAAGTACCCCCGGGTACAGGTCCTGCGCGGCGAACGGCGCAAGGGCACCCGGTACTTCGGCCCGTACACAGCCGGCGCCATCCGCGACACCATGGACACCCTGCTGCGGGTCTTCCCGGTCCGCAGCTGCAGCCCCGGCGTCCTCAAACGCGCCGAAGCCAGCGGCCGGCCGTGCCTCCTCGGCTACATCGACAAGTGCGCCGCGCCCTGCGTCGGCCGCATCTCCGCGGAGGACCACCGCGCCTTGGCCGAAGACTTCTGCGCCTTCATGGGCGGCGAAGCCAAACGCTTCGTCTCCCGGCTGGAGAAGGACATGGCCGCCGCCGTCGCCGAACTCGACTACGAACGCGCCGCCCGGGTACGCGATGACATCATCGCGCTGAAGAAAGTCTTCGAGCGCAACGCCGTCGTTCTGGCCGAAGACACCGACGCCGACGTGTTCGCCCTGCACGAGGACGAGCTCGAAGCCGCCGTGCAGGTCTTCCACGTCCGCGGCGGCCGGATCCGCGGCCAGCGCGGCTGGGTGGTGGAAAAGGTCGAGGACTCCACCACGCCCGACCTTGTCGAACACCTGCTCCAGCAGGTCTACGGCGAAGAAGGCGAAAGCCAGGGCCGGATGCCCCGCGAGGTGCTGGTTCCGGCCGAGCCCAGCAACGCCGCCGAGCTCGCCCAATGGCTCAGCGGCCTGCGCGGCGCCCGGGTGGACATCCGCGTCCCGCAGCGCGGGGACAAGGCCACCCTGCTATCCACGGTCCGGGACAACGCCGAACACGCCCTCAAGCTCCATAAGTCACGCCGGGCCGGCGACATCACCATGCGTTCCCAGGCGCTGCAGGAACTGCAGGAGGCCCTGGATCTTCCGGACGCGCTGATGCGGATCGAATGCTTCGACATCTCGCACATCCAGGGCACCAACGTGGTCGGCTCCATGGTGGTGGTCGAAGACGGACTGCCGAAGAAATCCGACTACCGGAAATTCTCGGTCACCGGAGCGGCTGCCAACGACGACACGGCCGCGATGCATGACGTCCTGACGCGCCGCTTCCGGAACTATCTGCAGGAACAGGCCGAGAAGACGGCCGACAATTCAAGCCCCCTGGCCGCCGCCCAGGCGGCCGCCGTGGCCGACACCCCCGTATCGGACACCACGACGCCGGCGCCGCGGACGAAGTTCGCCTACCCGCCCAACCTCGTCGTCGTCGACGGCGGCAAGCCCCAGGTCAACGCCGCAGCGAAGGCCCTGGCAGAGCTCGGCATCCAGGACGTCTACGTGGTGGGACTCGCCAAGCGGCTCGAAGAGGTCTGGCTGCCGGACAGCGACTTCCCGGTCATCCTGCCGCGCGCCTCGGCCGGGCTCTACCTGCTGCAGCGGATCCGCGACGAGGCGCACCGCTTCGCCATTTCCTTCCACCGGCAAAAGCGCGGCAAGGCGATGACCGTCTCCGCCCTCGACGGCGTGCCCGGCCTTGGCGACTCGAAGCGCAAGGCGCTCCTGAACCAGTTCGGCTCGGTGAAAAGCATCAAGGCCGCGACGGTGGAGGAGCTGACCGCAGCCAAGGGGGTCGGGCCGGCCCTCGCCGGCGCCATCGTGCGGCATTTCAACGCCGAGGACGGCGCGGAAGAGCCCGCTGCTCCCGCCATCAACATGACGACCGGCGAAATCCTCGAAACTTAGCTAGGGCCGGCAATCTTAGCTAGGGTAAGGAGCTGAGGTACGGCGCGCAGCCGGCACGAAACTGCTGCGCGCGGTGCCCTGATGGCAGAGCAAACAGCAGAGATGGGGCACCACGGATGACAGAGTCAACGGCAGGATCCGGCATGGAGGCGGACGGCTTGACCCCCGTCAAGCCGATCGAGGCGGAACTGCTCGTGGTGACCGGGATGTCCGGCGCCGGCCGGAGCACCGCCTCCGACGCCCTCGAGGACCACGGCTGGTACGTCGTGGACAACCTGCCGCCGCAGATGCTCGGGACGCTCGCGGAGCTGGTCTCCCACGCGCCGGGCTCCATTTCCAAACTCGCCGTCGTCGTGGACGTCCGCAGCAAGGACCTCTTCGCGGACATCCGCACCGCGCTGCGCAACCTTGAGGCCAGTGGGGTCACGTTCCGGGTGCTGTTCCTGGACGCCAGCGACGACGTCCTGGTCCGCCGCTTCGAGCAGGGCCGGCGCCCGCACCCGCTGCAGGGCGGCGGCAGGATCCTCGACGGTATCGCCGCGGAACGCGACTTGTTGCACGAACTCCGCGAATCCGCGGACATCGTGCTGGACACCTCGACGCTCAACGTCCACGGCCTCGCGACCGCCATCACCGAACTGTTCAGCGAAACCGGCCCGGTGGCGCTGCGGCTGAACGTGATGAGCTTCGGCTTCAAATACGGGCTGCCGGTGGACGCCAACTTCGTCGCCGACGCCCGATTCATCCCGAACCCGCACTGGGTGCCGCAGCTGCGCCCGCACACCGGCCTGGACAAGGACGTCAGCGACTACGTGCTCGAGGCGGAGGGCGTCAGCAACTTCGTGGAACGCTACGTACTTGCGCTCGAACCCGTCCTGGACGGCTACCGGCGCGAGAACAAGCACTACGCGACCATCGCCGTCGGGTGCACCGGCGGCAAGCACCGTTCCGTCGCGGTGGCAGTGGAACTGTCGCGGCGGCTGGCACAGTACCCCCGAGTCACCGTCACCACCACCCACCGGGATCTGGGCCGCGAGTAATGGCGCTCCTCACCGGGCCGCTGCCCCTGGTGCCGGCCGCCAGCGCGGCCTCCGCCGGCCAGCAGGACAAAGGCCCCTCCGTGGTCGCCCTCGGCGGCGGCCACGGCCTCTCCGCCTCGCTCTCGGCCCTGCGCCTGCTCACCTCGGAACTGACCGCCATCGTCACTGTCGCGGACGACGGCGGCTCCTCCGGGCGGCTGCGCGACGAGTACGGCGTGCTGCCCCCGGGGGACCTCCGGATGGCCCTGTCCGCGCTCTGCGACGACACGGACTGGGGCCGGACCTGGCGCGATGTCATGCAGCACCGCTTCAAACCCGGCAAGGGCCCCGGCGGTTCGCTCGACGAACACGCCATGGGCAACCTGCTGATCGTCACGCTGTGGGAACTGCTGGGCGACGCCGTCGTCGGACTGCAATGGGCAGGAGCGCTGCTCGGCGCCCGGGGCCAGGTCCTGCCGATGTCCACCACCCCGCTCACCATCGAAGGTGAGGTGCGGGTCGGCTTGCCGGACGGCACGACCGAACTGCAGACCGTCAGCGGGCAGGCCAAGTGCGCCGTGGCGGGAACCCTCGAAGCCGTGCGGCTGCTGCCCGAATCGGCCCCGGCCTGCGTCGAGGCACTGACCGCCATTGAGCTCGCCGACTGGGTGGTCCTCGGGCCCGGCTCCTGGTACACCTCGGTGCTGCCGCACCTGCTGCTGCCAGAGATGCGCGACGCGTTGTGCAAGACCGAGGCGCGGCGCTGCCTCACGATGAACCTCGCCACGGACACCAAGGAGACCCTCGGCATGTCCGCCGCGGACCACCTGCGCGTGCTGCGCGACTACGCGCCGGACTTCAGCGTCGACGTCATCCTCGCCGACCCCGCCTCGGTACCGGACCTCACGGATTTCAAGCAGGCGGCCGGGATGCTCGGAGCAGAGGTGGTCTTGGGTAAAGTAGGGGCGTCGAGCCGCCGGCCGATCCACGACCCGCTGCGCCTGGCAACGGCGTACCACGACATTTTCGGGAACAGGTAGGAAAGGTGCCATGGCACTGACAGCATCAGTCAAGGAAGAACTTTCCCGGCTGGACATCAAGAAGTCCTCGGTCCGCAAGGCTGAAGTGTCCGCCATGCTCCGCTTCGCGGGGGGACTGCACATCATCTCCGGACGCATCGTGATCGAGGCCGAGGTGGACCTCGCCTCGACCGCCCGCCGGCTCCGCGCGGCGATCGCCGAGGTCTACGGGCACCAAAGCGAGATCATCGTCGTCTCCGGCGGCGGACTGCGCCGCGGCAGCCGCTACGTGGTGCGGGTGGTCCGCGACGGGGAAGCCCTCGCCCGGCAAACCGGCCTGCTGGATGCGCGCGGCCGCCCCGTCCGGGGCCTGCCCTCCGTGGTGGTCAACGGCTCCGCCGCCGACGCCGAGGCCGTCTGGCGCGGCGCGTTCCTGGCCCACGGCTCGCTCACCGAGCCGGGCCGCTCGTCCGCGATGGAAGTCACCTGCCCCGGCCCCGAATCAGCCCTCGCGCTGGTCGGCGCCGCGCGCCGCCTCGGCATCCAGGCCAAGGCCCGTGAAGTCAGGGGAGTGGACCGCGTGGTAATCCGCGACGGCGACACCATCGCGGCGCTGCTGACCCGGATGGGCGCACACGATGCGCTCATGGTCTGGGAGGAGCGGCGGATGCGCAAGGAGGTCCGCGCCACCGCCAACCGGCTGGCCAACTTCGACGACGCCAACCTGCGCCGCTCGGCGCAGGCCGCCGTAGCCGCCGGCGCCCGGGTGGACCGGGCCCTGGAGATCCTCGGCGACGACGTCCCGGACCACCTCAAATATGCCGGCGAACTCCGCGTCGCCCACAAGCAGGCCAGCCTGGACGAACTCGGCCGGCTCGCCGACCCGGTGATGACCAAAGACGCCATCGCCGGCCGGATCCGCCGCCTCCTGGCGATGGCGGACAAGCGGGCCCAGGACCTCGGCATCCCCGGCACCGAAGCGAACGTGACGCCGGAAATGCTGGACGAGTAGCCGGCGCCGGGAATACCTCAGCCGGACCGGGGGCTATGCCCACTGGATCCGCATCCATAGACTTCCGGGTGTCCAACCATCCGGATGCACAATCCGAGAGTTAGCAAAACCGGACGAACCCGTCCACGACATTGGAGGATTTTGTGACCGAGTACGTACTGCCCGAACTTGACTACGACTACGCTGCGCTGGAGCCCCACATCTCCGCGAAGATCATGGAGCTGCACCACAGCAAACACCACGCCACCTACGTTGCCGGCGCCAACAACGCGCTGGCCCAGCTGGCCGAGGCACGCGAAAAGGGCGACTTCGCCAACATCAACCGCCTCTCCAAGGACCTCGCGTTCCACACCGGCGGCCACATCAACCACTCCGTGTTCTGGAAGAACCTTTCCCCGGACGGCGGCGACAAGCCCGAGGGCGAACTCGCGGCCGCGATCGACGACGCCTTCGGCTCCTTCGACGCCTTCCGCGCCCAGTTCAGCGCCGCGGCCCTGGGCCTGCAGGGCTCCGGCTGGGGCTTCCTGGCCTACGAGCCCATCGGCGGCAACCTCGTCATCGAGCAGCTCTACGATCAGCAGGGCAACGTCGCGCTGGGCACCACCCCGCTGCTGATGCTCGACATGTGGGAGCACGCCTTCTACCTGGACTACGTCAACGTCAAGGCCGACTACGTCAAGGCTTTCTGGAACATCGTGAACTGGGCCGACGTCGCCAAGCGCTTCGACGCCGCCCGCAAGAACGCCACGGGCCTCATCACCCTCTAGGGACTGCCCGGCCGGAAGGCCGCCAAGCAGTAACCTGGATGTAACAAAGCTCACATTTCGGGCCGTTGGTCCCGAAACGTGGACAGCCCGCCCCCGCACTTGCGGGGGCGGGCCAACTTAAACGTAAGATGGATCACGGAAGGCGGTTAGCCTTCAGCAACGTGGCTGGTCGCCCTCCGATCTGGTAATCATCTCTGCCCAATGGCGTGCGGGATCTGTTAGTTGGCTTGAACGCCTACTCAACTAGTCGTGCTTGATAGAGCACCAAGGAGACTGAAAACGTGACGACACGTATTGGTATCAACGGCTTCGGCCGCATCGGCCGCAACTACTTCCGCGCCGCCCTGGCCCAGGGAGCAGACCTCGAGATCGTTGCAGTCAACGACCTCACCAGCCCGGAAGCCCTCGCACACCTCTTCAAGTACGACTCGGTCGGCGGCCGCTTGGCCGAAAGCATCGAGGTCAAGGACGGCAACATCGTCGTCGACGGCAAGACCGTCAAGGTCCTCGCCGAGCGCGACCCCGCCAAGCTGCCGTGGGGCGAGCTGGGTGTCGACATCGTGATCGAGTCCACCGGTTTCTTCACCAAGGCCGCTGATGCGCAGAAGCACATCGACGCCGGCGCCAAGAAGGTCCTGATCTCCGCCCCCGCCTCCGACGAGGACATCACGATCGTGATGGGCGTCAACGACGGCCTCTACGACAACGCCGCGCACAACATCATCTCCAACGCCTCCTGCACCACCAACTGCCTCGGCCCGCTGGCCAAGGTCGTCAACGACGCGTTCGGCATCGAGCGTGGCCTGATGACCACCATCCACGCCTACACCGCGGACCAGAACCTGCAGGACGGCCCGCACAAAGACCTCCGCCGCGCCCGCGCCGCCGCCATCAACATGGTCCCGACCTCCACGGGCGCCGCCAAGGCGATCGGCCTGGTCCTGCCGGAGCTCAAGGGCAAGCTCGACGGCTACGCCATCCGCGTCCCCGTCCCCACCGGCTCCGCCACCGACCTCACCGTGACCGTCTCCCGCGAGACCACCGTCGAGGAAGTGAACGCCGCCCTCAAGGCCGCCTCCGAGTCGGAGGAGCTCAAGGGCCTGCTGACCTACACCGACGAGCCGATCGTGTCCTCGGACATCGTCGGGGACCCGGCGTCGTCCATCTTCGACTCCGGCCTCACCAAGGTGATCGGCAACCAGGTCAAGGTTGTTTCCTGGTATGACAACGAGTGGGGCTACTCCAACCGCCTCGTCGACCTCACGGAGCTCGTCGCGTCGAAGCTGGGCTAGGGTAAGACCCATGACATTCCACACCCTCGACGAACTGATCGCTGATGGTGTCCGCGGGCGGTACGTTCTGGTCAGAAGTGACCTGAACGTGCCGCTCGACGGCTCTACAGTCACTGACGACGGCCGGATCAAGGCCTCCCTGCCAGTGCTGTCGAAGCTGACGGACGCCGGTGCCCGCGTGCTGGTCACGGCACACCTCGGCCGCCCCAAGGGCGCCCCGGAGGAGAAGTACTCGCTCAAGCCCGCCGTGGCGCGCCTGGCCGAACTCGCGTCCTTCAAGGTATCCCTCGCGGACGACACAGTCGGCGGAGCCGCCCGGACGGCCGCTGCAGCACTGCAGGACGGCGAAGCCCTGGTCCTTGAAAACGTGCGCTTCGACGCCCGCGAAACGTCCAAGGACGACGCCGAACGCGGCGCCTTCGCAGACGAACTGGTCGCCCTGACCGGCGACCACGGCGCCTTTGTCGACGATGCCTTCGGTGCCGTGCACCGCAAGCACGCCAGCGTGTACGACGTCGCCACCCGGCTCCCGTCGTACCAGGGCGACCTGGTCCGCACCGAGGTGGAGGTGCTGCGCAAGCTGACCACCGACACCCAGCGGCCCTACGTCGTCGTGCTCGGCGGCTCCAAGGTCTCGGACAAGCTCGCCGTGATCGCGAACCTGATCGGCAAGGCGGACACCATTTTGGTAGGTGGCGGCATGCTGTTCACCTTCCTCGCCGCTGCCGGCCACAAGGTCGCCGGCAGCCTGCTCGAAGAGGACCAGATCCCCGTCGTCCAGGACTACCTCAAGCGCGCCGCTGACGCAGGCACCGAGTTCGTTGTCCCCACCGACGTGGTGGTGGCCAGCAAGTTCGCCGCCGACGCCGAGCACGAGACGGTAGCAGCGGACGCCATCGAGTCCAGCCGCTTCGGCAGCTCCGGCATTGGCCTGGACATTGGACCGGATTCGGCAGCCGCGTTCGCCGAACGGATCAAGGGCGCCAAAACGGTGTTCTGGAACGGTCCGATGGGCGTCTTCGAGTTCCCCGCCTTCGCCGGCGGCACCCGGGCCGTGGCCCAGGCGCTCACCGAGACCTCCGCGTTCACGGTTGTTGGCGGCGGTGACTCGGCCGCGGCGGTGCGTACCCTCGGCTTCGCCGACGACCAGTTCGGGCACATTTCCACCGGCGGCGGCGCCAGCCTGGAATACCTCGAAGGCAAGGACCTTCCCGGCCTGAGCGTGCTGGACCGCTAGAACCACCAGCCGGCAGGGCGCCCGCCCGCAAAACGGGCGCCCTGCCGGCTCTTTCACTGCTACGAATCTTTTGGAGATCACGTGACAACGTCAACCAACGGCAAGTTCGACCGCAAGCCCTTCATCGCGGGCAACTGGAAGATGAACATGGACCACGTTCAGGGCATCACCCTCCTGCAGAAGCTGGCCTGGACCCTGTCCGATGCCAAGCACGACTACAGCCGGGTGGAGGTCGCCGTGTTCCCGCCGTTCACCGATCTCCGCGGCGTGCAGACCCTCGTCCAGGGCGACGAACTGGACGTCGCCTACGGCGGCCAGGACCTGTCGCAGTTCGACTCCGGCGCCTACACCGGCGACATCTCCGGGCAATTCCTCGCCAAGCTCGGCTGCCGGTACGTGCTGGTGGGACACAGCGAACGCCGCACCATCCACAATGAGTCCGACGCGGTCCTTAACGCCAAGACCAAGGCGGCCTTCCGCCACGGCATCACCCCGGTGCTCTGCGTCGGCGAAGGGCTCGAAGTCCGCCAGGCGGGCACGCACGTGGAGCACACGCTGGCCCAGCTCCGCGCCGGCGTCGAAGGCCTCACCGCCGAGCAGGCAGCAGAGCTGGTGGTTGCCTACGAACCCGTCTGGGCCATCGGCACCGGTGAAGTCGCCGGCCCGGAGGACGCCCAGGAAATGTGCGCTGCGATCCGCGCCGAGCTGGCCACCCTCTTCGACGCCTCGGTCGCGGCCAAGACGCGGCTGCTTTACGGCGGTTCGGTCAAGGCCAACAACGCCGCCTCGATCCTCAAGGAACGCGACGTCGACGGATTGCTGGTCGGCGGTGCCAGCCTTGACGCTGCCGAGTTTGCTAATATTGTCAGGTTCGAGAGTCACCTGCTGACGGATTAGTCCGGACACAGCTTTGGCCCCCGCAATCCCCATCTTCTGAAAGGCCGTCGTGGACGTTCTTCATGTCATTCTCCAGGTGCTGCTGGGCATCACCAGCCTGCTGCTGACCCTGCTCATCCTGCTTCACAAGGGACGCGGCGGCGGTCTGTCCGATATGTTCGGCGGCGGCATGAGCTCCGGACTCAGCTCCTCGGGCGTGGCCGAGCGGAACCTCAACCGCTTCACGATCATCCTCGGAGTCACCTGGGGCGTCGTCATCATCGCCCTCGGTCTGCTGATGCGCTTCAGCACCGGCGCCGCCTCCTAATACCCGGCTTTTCCAAAACTCCATAGGGGCCTTGCGGCCCTCCCTCGCATCGGGAACTCCGAACTACACTGTCGCTGGCAAGAGCCAATCCACCAGCGAGTAGCCAGGAGTTCCCGATGCTGCATTCTGCTTCCGGATTTAGGGGTATCCGCGTCGGTGCCATCGCCGGAGCCCCGGCCCGTCACGAGCCCCTCGACGGCGGCGCGGCGCCACCCCGGGTCTGTGTCACCTACCGCTGCGCGAAGGGCCACGAAACCGCCCTCGTCTTCGCCAAGCTTCCGGAGGAGCAAATCCCCGGGGTGTGGGACTGCCGCCGCTGCGGCGCTCCAGCCACCCGGGACGAAGCCCGGTTCGCGCTGGAGGACGAGCCCGTCGAGGGGTTCAAGAGCCACCTCGAATACGTTAAAGAACGGCGCTCCAGCCAAGACGCCGAAGACGTGCTGGCTGGAGCGCTGGAACGGCTACGCGCCCGACGCGCCCTTCCGGACGAGCTGCTCGGGGACGCGTGAGGCTGCGTCCTCGTCGATCAGCCACAGCGTCTGGAACCGACCCCGCGGTCCTGCCGCCGGCACCTGCACAGGGTTGGCACCGGCCAGGGCCAGTCCCACCGCGCCGGCCTTGTCATCGCCGGCCACCACCATCCACACCTCGTTGGCGGTGTTGATCGTCGGCAGCGTGAGTGACAGCCGGGCCGGCGGCGGCTTGGGGGAGTTGCGGACGCCGACGACGGTCAGCTCCTTCTCCCGGATCCCGGCCTGCTCGGGGAACAGCGAGGCCACATGGGCGTCCGGGCCGACGCCCAGCAGCACAATGTCCAGCCGCGGCAGGCTGGCGGGCTCCTCCGGACGGTCATCGGACATGTCGGCTGCGTGCTCGGCCGCGGCCGCCTCGGCGAGCCGCCGGGCGTAGTCCGCCGCCGCCTCCTCGGGGGTGCCGAAGTCATCCGACGAGCCGGGGACGTGGACCCGCGCGGGGTCGACGTCGATGTGCGAAAGAAGTGCCTCGTGCGCCTGGCGGGCGTTCCGGTCGGCGTCGTCGGCGCCGACGAAGCGCTCATCGCCCCACCAGAAGTTCACCTTGGACCAGTCCACGGCCGGGGCGGCCGGCGACTCGGCAACGGCCCGGAGCGAGCCGATCCCCATCGTCCCGCCGGTAAGCACCACAGTGGCCTCGCCGTGCTTGTCCTGGATGTCGACGAGCTTGGTGATCAGGCGTGCCGCGATCGCCGCCATCAGGACGGTCGAGTCAGGATGGATGCTTACTCTGGGGTCAGCGCTCACTGGGACGGACACTCCTTAGGTTGGTACGGGGCAGTCCAATAGTAATCACTTCGCCGAAGACTTCGTCCGGGTCCAGGCGCCGGAGCTCCTCGGCCAGGCAGTCCTTGAGGCTGCGGCGCGGCAGGGAAATGCGCTGCGCCGGCTGGCCCGGCTGGGTCAGTTCGGCCACGGTCAGCCCGGGCCGGAACAGCTGCACGTCGCCCCCGGTGCGGGACAACCGCACCCGCCGGATCCCCGTGCCGGCCGGATCGGCAACGATCGTCACCGGAGCGTCCAGCGCCAGTGTCAGCCACGCCGCGAGCAGGATGGTGCTGGGGGAGTCGGAGGCGCCCTCGACGGCGACGGCGGTGACCGGTGACGAATCCACCTGGTCGAGGACGGCGGCCAACTGGATCCGCCAGTTGGTCAGGCGGGTCCAGGCCAGGTCCGTGTCGCCGGCTTTGTAGGTGCTGCGGAGGTTGTCCAGGGCAGCCAGCGGGTCCGGCTCATTCGCGGAGTCGGTGATGCGGCGGTGCGCGATCCGTCCGATGGACGTCTCGCAGGCATTCCGGGGCGCGCCGTGCGGCCACCAGGCCACGATCGGGGCGTCCGGAAGGAGCAGCGCGGCCACCAGGGACTCGCTCTCCTCCGCCAGTTCGCCGTAGCCGCGGAGCAGGATGACCTCGGAAGCGCCGGCGTCGCCGCCCACACGGATCTGGGCGTCCAGCCTGGTAGGCGCGGAGGCGCCGGCGTCGGCCAGGACGATGATCCGGCAGGGGTGCTCCCGGCTGGCTTCGTTGGCGGCCTCGATGGCTTCCTCTTCGAGGCCGGACTTGGTCACCACCACGAGGGTCAGCACGCGGCCCAGGGCGATCACACCGCCCTGCTCGCGCAGCGCCATGATCTTCTTCGAGATCTTGGAGGTTGTTGTGTCGGGAAGATCTACAATCATGGCCTTCTCCAGGTGCGTCCGTCGCGGGCGAGCAGTTCATCGGCGGAGGCGGGACCCCAGCTTCCCGGGGCGTAGGGCTCCGGCTGTTCCTTCAGGCTCGCCCAGTAGTCCTCGAACGGGTCCAGGATCTTCCAGGAGAGCTCCACTTCCTGGTGCCGCGGGAACAGCGGGGGCTCGCCCAGCAGCACGTCCAGGATGAGCCGTTCGTAGGCCTCGGGACTGGACTCCGTGAACGAGTGGCCGTAGCCGAAGTCCATCGTTACGTCGCGGACTTCCATCTGGGTGCCGGGAACCTTGGAACCGAAGCGGATCGTGGCGCCCTCATCGGGCTGCACCCGGATGACCACCGCGTTCTGGCCGAAGTCGTCCTCACCGTGGTCGCGGAAGAGCAGGTTGGGAGCGCGCTTGAAGACGACGGCGATCTCCGTCACCCGGCGTCCCAGCCGCTTGCCGGCCCGCAGGTAGAACGGAACCCCGCTCCAACGCCGGGTGTTGATGTCCACCCGGATGGCGGCGAACGTCTCGGTGGTGGAGTCGGCGGGGATGCCTTCCTCCTCCAGGTAGCCCTGGACCTGCTCGCCGCCCTGCCAGCCGCCGGCGAACTGGCCGCGCGCCGAGTGCATGGAGAGGTCCTCCGGCAGCCGGACGGCAGCGAGGACCTTTTCCTTTTCGGCGCGGAGGTCGTCCGCGTTGAAGGAGATCGGCTCTTCCATGGCGGTCAACGCCAGCAGCTGCAGCAGGTGGTTCTGGATGACGTCGCGGGCAGCGCCCACGCCGTCGTAGTAACCGGCCCGGCCGCCCGTGCCGATATCTTCCGCCATGGTGATCTGGACGTGGTCCACGTAGTTGGCGTTCCACAACGGTTCGAACAGCTGGTTCGCGAAGCGCAGCGCCAGGATGTTCTGGACCGTTTCCTTACCGAGGTAGTGGTCGATCCGGAATACGGCGTCCGGCGGGAAGACCGACTCAACAATGTCGTTGAGCTGGCGGGCGGACTCCAGGTCGTGCCCGAACGGCTTCTCGATCACGACGCGGCGCCACTTGTCGCCCTCCGCCTGCGCGAGGCCGTGCTTGGAGAGCTGCCGGCAGACGAGTTCGAAAGCCTTCGGCGGGATCGACAGGTAGAAAGCGTGGTTGCCCCGGGTTCCGCGCTGTTCGTCGAGCTCGTCGATGGTCTCGCTCAGCCGTTCGAATGCGTCGTCGTCGTCGAACTCGCCCTGAACGAAGCGGATGCCCTCGGAGAGCTGCTTCCACACCGTTTCGTCGAACGGTGTCCGGGCGTAGTTCTTGACCGATTCCTTAACCTCGGCGGCAAAGTCCTCGTTCTCCCACTGCCGCCGGGCGAAGCCGACGAGCGCGAAGCTCGGGGGCAGGAGCCCGCGGTTGGCCAGGTCATAGACGGCCGGCATGAGTTTCTTGCGGGCGAGGTCACCGGTAACGCCGAAGAGCACCAGTGAGGAGGGGCCGGCGATGCGGTTCAGTCGGCGGTCCCGCGGGTCGCGGAGCGGATTGCGCCCCCGGCCCGCGGGCTTAGGGCCGCCGTTTTGCGAGAGTGGCATGGTTGCTGTGGTGCCTTAGCTTTCGGTGGAGGACGCGGTGCTGCCGGCGGTTGAAGGGCCGGCCAGCGAGGAAACGAGCTGCTGCAGCTGGCGGACGCCGGCGGCACGGTCCGTGAGGTGGAGCCGGAGCACCGGCCGACCATGTTCGCCAAGGACCTGCGCGTCACCGGCGGCCTGCGCCGAGATGAGCTCGCCAAAGGTGAACGGACGGTCCGGGATGCCGAGATCCGTGGCGGACGCTGCCGTGATTTGCAGGAACACTCCGATGGCCGGTCCGCCCTTGTGGAACTGACCGGTGGAGTGCAGGAACCTCGGGCCCCAGCCGAAGGTGACAGGGCGGCCGCTGAGGGCGGCGAGTTCGTCCCGGATGCCCTCCAGCGGAGCGTAGTTGAGCCGGTCGAAGTAGGCCTGGACGCTGAGGTAGCCGTCCTGGCCGAGCTGGCCCAGCAACGCGCTGACCGCTTCGGCCGCGGTACCCGAGCCGCCCAGCCAATCGCCGCCGCGGACCTCGATCGCGCCGTCGGTGAAGTTGGCCGGTGTGGGTTCGGGCTGGGCGTCCAGCAGTCCGCGCGCGGCCACCTTGGCGGCTTCAACGTCGGGCTGGTCGAAGGGGTTGATACCGAGCAGCCGCCCCGCGACGGCGGTGGCGAATTCCCAGGTCATCATTTGCGCGGCGAGGCCGCCGGCGATGGCAGCCTCGTTGTCGCCGAGTTCGACGTCGGCGTCGGCTGCCACCAGCCGGACCACCAGCACGTCAGCGGCGCCGCCGGTGACCTCCGGCGCGTCCGGGTCCGCGACGACCGGCAGCACGCCGGTGCCGAGCTTGCCGGTGGATTCGGCAATGAGCTGTTCCGCCCAGTCGGCGAACCCTGCGATCCCGGAGCCGTCCTCGGCGATGACGATCTTGTCGCGCAGCGGGTTGGTGCCGCCCAGCGCGGCGCCGAGGGCGAGGCCGATGTTCTCCTCGCTGTCGTCGTTGAGGATCTCGGCCGTTTCCTCGGCTTCGTCCAGGAAGGCCTGGATGTCCACGCCGGCGAGTCCGCACGGCACCAGCCCGAAGGCGGTCAGCGCGGAGTAGCGGCCGCCGACATTGGGGTCGGCGTTGAAGACCGCCCGGTAGCCGGCCTCGCGGGAGGCCTTGTCCAGCGGGGAGCCCGGGTCCGTGACGATGACGATCCGGCTCTTCGCGTCCAGGCCCGCCTCGGTGAAGGCATGCTCGAAGACGCGGCGCTGAGAGTCGGTCTCCAGCGTGGAACCCGACTTCGAGGAGACCACGATGGCCGTCTCCGCGAGGCGGTCGGCGAGGGCGGCGGCAACCTGCTCGGGGTCGGTGCTGTCCAGCACCGTCAGCTCGACGCCGGCAGTTCCGGCGATGACCTCGGGGGCCAGCGAGGAACCACCCATGCCGCACAGGACAATCCGGGTCACACCCTCGGCGCGGAGGGCGTCCCGGAGGGCCAGGATATCGGCTACCAGCGGCTGGGAAACGGTGGCGGCTTCCACCCAGCCGAGCCGGACCGCGGCCTCGGCTTCGGCGTCCGGACCCCACAGGGTGGCATCCTTGGCGAAGATCCGGGTGGCGACCCGTTCCTCCAGCAGGGCGGGCAGGTGCTGTTCATGGGCCTGGCGGGCGGCGCCCGTGGCGTCGTAGCTGAGAGTGGTCATGGGGGACTATGCGTCCTTCCGTGCAGCGGCGAGGGCGACCTCGACGTCGGCCAGCAGTTCCTTCCAGCTTGCCACAAACTTGTCGAGGCCTTCGGACTCGAGCAGGGCGACGACTTCGTTGTAGGAAATGCCGAGGGCATCGAGGGCGTTGAGGGTCGCGTTCGCATCGTCGTAGCCGCGGGTGATCGTGTCTCCGGTGATGGCGCCGTGGTCGTAGGTGGCGTCCAAGGTCTTTTCCGGCATGGTGTTGACGACGCCGGGGGCGACGAGTTCGGTCACGTACAGGGTGTCCGGGTAGGCCGGATCCTTGACGCCGGTGGACGCCCAGAGCGGGCGCTGCGGCCGCGCGCCGGCTTCGGCAAGCAGGGCCCAGCGCTCGGTGGAGAACAGCTCCTGGTAGACCTGGTACGCCAGGCGGGCGTTGGCCAGGCCGGCCTTGCCCTTGAGTGCCTTGGCTTCATCGGTGCCGATCGCGTCCAGTCGCTTGTCGATTTCCGTGTCCACGCGGGAGACGAAGAAGGACGCCACCGAGTGGATCTTGGACAGGTCGTGGCCGTTTTCCTTGGCCTGCTCGAGTCCGCTCTGGAAGGCGTTGATCACGGCGCGGTAGCGCTCGAGCGAGAAGATAAGCGTCACGTTGACGCTGATGCCGCTGGCCAGCGTGGCGGTGATCGCCTCAAGGCCTTCGAGCGTGGCGGGGATCTTGATCAGGACGTTGTCCTTGTTGACCTGGCCGTAGAGTTCCTTGGCTTCGGTGATGGTGCCGGCGGTGTCCCAGGCGAGGCGCGGGTCTACCTCGATCGAGACGCGGCCGTCGACGCCGTTCGTGGCTGCGGCCACCGGGGCGAACAGCTCGCAGGCGTCGGCGACGTCCGTGGTGGTGATCGCGAAGACGGTCTCCTCGACGCTGGCGCCGGCGGCAGCCATTTCCTTGATCTTGGCGTCGTAGTCGGTGCCGGCCGTGATGGCGGCGTGGAAGATGCTCGGGTTGGTGGTGACGCCGACGACGTTCTTCTCTTCGATCAGCTTGCGCAGCGTGCCGGTGGCGAGGCGGCCGCGGGAGAGGTCATCGAGCCAGATGGAAACGCCGGCGTCGGAAAGCTGTTGCGTGGGGGTGGTGTTCATGTGTGACTCCTGAAGTCTGGGGCCGCCGCCGTCGATTCGGCGGCGGCGGCCCGGAAAGCGTGAAGTTGGGTCTCAGGCCGTGAGGCCGGCGAGGGATTCCTTGGCGGCGGCGGCCACGGCTTCGGCGGTGATTCCGAATTCCTGGAAGAGCCGCTTGTAGTCGGCCGAGGCGCCGAAGTGCTCGAGGCTGATGGAGCGGCCGGCGTCGCCGACGAATTCCTTCCAGCCCAGGGCGAGCCCGGCTTCGACCGAGACGCGGGCCTTGACGCCGGCGGGGAGCACGGCGTCGCGGTAAGCGGCGTCCTGCTTGTTGAACCATTCCACGCACGGCATGGAGACAACCCGGGTGGGGATGCCTTCGGCCTGCAGGGCCTCGCGGGCCTCAACGGCGAGCTGGACCTCGGAACCGGTGCCGATCAGGATGACCTGCGCGTCGGTGCTCTGGCCGTTGGCGGAAGCTTCGGCGAGGACATAGCCGCCGCGCGCCACGCCGGCGGTCGAGGCGAAGGTGTCTCCCTCGGCGTCGCCGGTGCCGCGGGCGTAGGTGGGGATGTTCTGCCGGGTCAGCACGATGCCGGCCGGGTTCTCGTGGTTTTCGAGCATGACCTTCCAGGCCGCGGCGACCTCGTTGGCGTCGCCGGGGCGGACCACGTCCAGGCCCGGGATCGCCCGGAGCGAGGCGAGCTGCTCCACCGGCTGGTGGGTCGGGCCGTCCTCGCCGAGGCCGATCGAGTCGTGCGTCCAGACGTAGAGGGACGGGACACCCATCAGGGCGCCCAGCCGGATCGCGGGGCGCTGGTAGTCCGAGAAGATCAGGAACGTGCCGGAGAACGCCCGGGTGGCCCCGGCGAGGCTGATGCCGTTCACGATCGACGCGGCGGCGTGCTCGCGGATGCCGAAGTGCAGCACCCGGCCGTAGGGGTTGCCCTTCCACGCCTCGGTCTGCCGGGACGCGGGGATGAACGAGGGCGAGCCTTCGATGGTGGTGTTGTTGGACTCGGCGAGGTCGGCGGAGCCGCCCCAGAGTTCGGGCATGACCGGGCCGATGGCGTTCAGGACCTTGCCGGACGCGGCGCGGGTGGAGACGTCCTTGCCGGCCTCGAAGACCGGAAGGGCGGCGTCGAGTTCGGCCGGGAGCTTCCGCGCTTCGACGCGCTCGAGCAGGGCGGCCGCCTCGGGGTTGGCCGACTGCCAGGCGTCGAAGGATTCCTGCCACTCGGTCCGGGCCGCGGCGCCGCGGGCCTGCGCCTCGCGGGTGTGGGCCAGGATCTCGTCGTCGACCTGGAAGCTGCGCTCCGGGTCGAAGCCGAGGACCTTCTTCAGGCCCGCGACTTCCTCGGCGCCCAGGGCCGAGCCGTGGATCTTGCCGGTGTTCTGCTTCTTCGGCGCCGGCCAGCCGATGATGGTGCGCAGCGAGATGATGGAGGGCTTGCCCGTCTCGGCCTTCGCGGCGAGCAGGGCGGCGTGCAGTTCGGCCACGTCCTCCTTGTACTCGCCGGTGCGGGTCCAGTCGACGCGCTGGGTGTGCCAGCCGTAGGCCTCGTAGCGGGCCAGGACGTCCTCGGTGAACGCCACGTCAGTGTCGTCCTCGATGCTGATGTGGTTCTCGTCGTAAATCACCACGAGGTTCCCCAGCTCCTGGTGGCCGGCGAGCGAGGAGGCTTCAGACGTGACGCCTTCCTGCAGGTCGCCGTCGGAGGCGATCACCCAGATGGTGTGATCGAACGGGCTGGTGCCCTCGGCGGCGTCCGCGTCGAACAGTCCGCGCATACGGCGCTGCGAGTACGCGAAGCCGACGGCGGATGCCAGACCCTGGCCGAGCGGGCCGGTGGTGATCTCCACGCCCTTGGTGTGCTTGTACTCCGGGTGGCCCGGGGTCAGCGAACCCCAGGTGCGCAGCGACTCAAGGTCCTTCAGCTCCAGGCCGTAGCCGGAGAGGAAGAGCTGGATGTAGAGCGTCAGGGACGTGTGGCCGGGGGAGAGGATGAACCGGTCGCGGCCCAGCCACTCCGGGTTCGCCGGATCGTGGCGCATCAACTTCTGGAAGAGCAGGTAGGCGGCCGGCGCGAGGCTCATGGCCGTGCCTGGGTGGCCGTTGCCGACCTTCTCCACCGCATCCGCCGCAAGTATGCGGACGGTGTCCACGGCACGCTGGTCCAGATGAGTCCATGACAGTTCTTGCTCTTCCAAATGTGGCACGAAAACCGGGCCCCTCTCTGTGCTGACGGCCGGCGGTACGGGTTTTCCCTCTGGGAGCTGTCCGCCGGGGCACAGTTCGGTGCCCGCTGCGGTTCGTACCAGCCGTTCACCATCGAAACGTTGATCTATCATTCAGTCGCATGCGCAGAGGCAGGGAGCGCCGTTGGAGGGCAGCCGCCCGTGCGTGCTGATCTGTCTGACAGCTTAGCCCCATTCCACCTGCCGGGCAGCGTACATCTCACGAATTGGACCTGATTTTGGGCTTATATGAATCACCGCGTGCCGCAGCGGCTGTGAGGCCGCGTTAACCTGCCGGAATTCCGGCAGGACACCGGGCGGATTCCAGCGGCTTCCGGGAGTACCGGGACGCCGGTGCTGCCACGGTATGATGGTGCGTGGCTACCAACGGGGGCGAGGACATGCCTGTGCACTGCGCGTGGACCCCCTCCGAACGCAGTGCGCCGGATCTAGGACGTACTGCGACGACCAGCCGGACTGAACAGCCAGACAGAACAGAGTGACTGCCACCGTGAGCACAACAGATACGCCGCTAAACGCCTCCCCGGCCCCGGGCCGAATCGGTTTCGGCCGCAAAGCCAAGGCCTACCTGGCGCTCACGAAACCCCGGGTCATCGAACTCCTGCTGGTCAGCACCCTGCCCACCATGATTTACGCCGAGCGCGGATTCCCGTCCCTGGGCCTGATCCTGGCGACACTCGTGGGCGGAGCCTTTGCCGCCGGCAGCGCCGGTTCCTTCAACTGCTACATCGACCGGGACATCGACAAACTGATGCACCGGACGGAGAACCGGCCGCTGGTTACCGGCGAGGTCACGCCGCGCGAAGCCCTCGTGTTCTCCTGGCTCCTCGGTGCAGCCGCGATCGCGATCCTCTGGTTCGGCGCCAACCCGCTTTCGGCCTGGCTGGGGCTCGGCGCCATCGTGTTCTATGTGGTGATCTACACCATGATCCTCAAGCGCCGTACCGCGCAGAACATCGTCTGGGGCGGCGCCGCGGGCTGCTTCCCGGTGCTGATCGCCTGGGCCGCCGTGACCAACACGGTGGAATGGCCCGCCGTCGTCCTCTTCATGGTGATTTTCCTGTGGACGCCGCCGCACTACTGGCCGCTGTCCATGCGCTACGGCGAGGACTACCGCAACGCCAACGTGCCGATGCTGGGCGCAATCGCCGGCGCCAAGGTTGTGTCGGTGCAGGTGGTGCTCTACGCGTGGGCCATGGTTGCCTGCTCGCTGCTGCTGATCCCGGTCGGCGGGGCCGGCTGGGTTTACACCGTCACCGCAGTGGCTGCCGGTGCCTGGTTCCTGTACGAGTCGCACGCCCTCTACAAGCGCGCGCAGGCCGGGGACGTCTCCAACAAGGGCGCCATGAAGGTCTTCCACGGATCGATCAGCTACCTCACCCTGCTCTTCATCGCACTGGCTGTCGACCCGTTCATCGGATCCGCCATCGTCGGCGGCTAGGCAGCCGGCCACGGGGCGTTCCGCCCGGGCATGACAAGAGAACCCCGGTCCAAACGGACCGGGGTTCTTCTTTTTGGGGCGCGGGCGGCGCCGCTAGTCGGGGTTCCTGCCCGGCCTAGTTGACTGGGCTAGTTAACCGGGCTGCTGCGGGCGATGTCCGCCGCATTGGTGGACGCGGCCATCAGCAGGGCCGCGCCGAGCATGTGGGCGCCGACCAGCAGCGCGGGGATGCCGTTGTAGTACTGAGTGAAGCCGATGACCGCCTGCAGCACGGTGACGCCAAGGAGCATGAACACGGCGCTGCGGAACAGGCCCGTGATGCGGCCGCGGACCACCAGGAAGACGCCGAACAGGGCCCCGGCGGTTACCAGGTAGGCGGGGACGGCGTGGATGTGTGAGAACAGGTCCCAGTCCAGGTTGTTGCGCGGCGCATTCGCGTCGCCGGCGTGCGGGCCGGCACCGGTGACCACGACGCCGAGGCACACAGCGACGGCGGAGATCAGGGCTGTGGCGGTCAGCACCGGACGGGCGGCGCCCGGCAGCACGGGGAGCTCACGCGTGCGGAACTTTCCGGTCCTGCCGTAGGCCCGGTTGACGAGCAGGGTCGCGAGGACCACCAGCGCCATCGAGACGAGGAAGTGCAGGCCCACCACCCAGGGGTTCAACTGGGTGAGCACGGTGATGCCGCCAATCACGGCCTGGGCCGGGATGCTCGCCAACAGGCCGAGGGCCAACCCGAAGAGGTCACGGCGTTCCTTGCGCAGGTTCCACAGGAAAACCAGCATCGCGACGGCGACGGCGGCCAGGGCGAAGGTCAGGGTCCTGTTGCCGAATTCGATGATGCCGTGGATACCCATTTCCGGGGTATTCACCAGCGAGCCGTCGGTGCAGCGCGGCCAGGTGGGGCAGCCCAGGCCGGAGGCAGTGAGGCGGACCGCTCCGCCGGTCACCACCAGCACGATCTGGCCGATCAGGGACAGCACGGCCAGCCGGCGGACCGTCTTGTCGACGGTGACGGGCAGCCGGGAGGAAATCCTGGACACGATCCGGGAAGGGCGGGACGCCGTACTCACAGTTTTCTCAATTCCACTTGAACCAACGGGTTGCTGCGAAGCCGGCGATCGCCGTCCAGAGCAGCAGGACAAAGACGGCGGCAAAATTGACGCTGCCGTGCAGGAAAGCGTCCCGCAGCGCCTGGCCCAGCGCGCCGGAGGGAAGGAAGTGCACGATCGCCTGCGCGAGGGCCGGGAGGCGTTCGGCCGGAATAACGATGCCGCCAAGGGCGCCGAGCAGGATCCACAGCAGGTTGGTGATCGCCAGGGTGGCCTCGGGCCGGACCGTGCCCGCCACGAGCAGGCCCAGGGCGGTGAAGGCTGCCGCGCCAAGGACCAGCAGCACCAGCCCGGGCAGCAGTCCCGGCACCGAAGGCCGCCAGCCCAGCGGCAGGGCGACTGCGGAGACCACCAGCACCTGCAGCAGCAGCACCGCAAGCACGGCGAGCACCTTGCCCAGGATCAGGCCCGTGCGGCCCAGCGGTGTGGTGGAGAGGAAACGCAGCACACCGTAGCGCCGGTCGAAGCCGGTGGAAATTCCCTGCCCGGTGAAGGCGGTGGACATGGCGCACAGGGCCAGGATGCCCGGCACCGCGACGTTCACCCGGCTCGAACCAAGGCCGTCCAGCAGGGGAGTGACGGTCAGGCCCACGAGGGCCAGCAGCGGCAGGATGATCGCCAGGATCAGTTGCTCGCCGTTGCGGAGCATGGTCACGGTCTCGTACTTGCCCTGCAGCAGAATCCGGCGCAACAGGGGAGCGGGCGCACTGCCCAGCGGTACGCCGACGGTGGCGGGGGCGGAGCTCATCGGGTCTCCCTTCCGGAGATGTCGAGGAAGACGTCCTCGAGGCTGCGGGCAGCCAGGCTCATCGAGGCGGGCATGATGCCTCGTTCCGCCCACCATGCCGTGACGGCGGCGAGGTCGGCGGGCGTCAGCGCACCGGTGGCGCTGTAGCTCCCGGCGCGTGTTTCCCGGATTTCGACGTCGGCCGGCAGGACGCCGGCCAGGTCCAGCCCGGGCTCGGCCTCGAAGTGCAGCGTCCTAATGTGCTGTTCGCCGGCGGCAGCCAGTTCGTGCTGCAGCAGTTGCGCGACCGTGCCTTCGGCGACATTCCGGCCGGCTTCGATGATGTACACGTAGTCGGCCAGGCGCTGGGCGTCGTCCATGAGGTGGGTCGTGAGGACGATGGCCATTCCGCGGTCCCGCAGTTCGGCGATCAGCTCGAAGACCAACTGGCGGGACTGCGGGTCCAGGCCGGCGCTGGGCTCATCGAGGAAGAGCACCTCGGGCCGGCCCACCAGGGCTGCGGCCAGGGCCAGGCGTTGTTTCTGGCCGCCGGAGAGGCGCCGCACGGAGGTCCGGCTGAAAGCGTCAATGCCCAGGCGCGCCACGAGCTCGTCCACCGGCCACGGGTCCTGGTACATGCCGGCGATATGCCTGAGCAGCGGGATCGGGCGGGCCGACGGCGGCAGGCCGCCGTCCTGGAGCATGACGCCGACGCGGGCGCGCAGCTCGGCCCCGGCCGTGTCCGGGTCTTGGCCGAGCAGGCTGATGCTGCCGCCGGTCCGCTTCTGCAGGCCCTGGGCGCATTCGATGGTCGTTGTTTTGCCGGCTCCGTTCGCGCCCAGCAGGGCGGTCACCTGGCCTCGCTCGGCAACAAGGGAGACTCCGCTGACCACACGCAGCATTTTGCCGTCGAGGCTGGGCAGTGGGCCAACATCCTTGATGAGCCCGCTGATTGTCAGGGCGGGAGATTCGGGAGATCGCACCAAAGCATTCTACGTGATGTAGTAGGGCGTGCCCCGATCGGCAGCCGGTGCCAGGAAAGCCATGCCTTACTGGATCGGGGGAGTAAATTACGACATGATTGTGTTGTGTATTCCATGAGTCCAACTACTTCTGCCGTGCCTGCCACGCGCGCGGAGTCAGCCGGGCCTTCCGAGGGCTCGTCAGTCCGCGCAGCAGTGCCGGCGGCAACCGCCGCCGACGCGGAGGAACGCACCCGGGACCGTGTCCTGGCGGCAGTGCTGGAACACGGCCCGATCAGCGCCGCGGAGCTTGGCGAGCTGCTGGGTTTCACTCCGGCAGCGGTCCGCCGCCACCTGGACCACCTCTCCCGCCACGGCGTGATCGAGGTCAAGCGCGCCTCCCGTGCGGGCGCCGGCGCCGGACGTCCCGCTCGACGCTACGTGCTCAGCTCGCAGGGCCAGTCGACACTGGGCAATGACTACCTCGACATCGCCAGTTCCGCGCTGCGCCGGCTCGGCGAAATGGCCGGCGACGACGCGGTACGGGAGTTCGCCGTCGAGCGTTTCGCCGAGATGGAACGCCGCTACGCGCCGGAAATCGAGCGCGCGGGTGCCGACATCACGGCCCGCGCCCAGGCGTTGTCTGAGGCCCTGAGCCGCGACGGATTTGTCGCCTCGGCGCAGTCGATCGAGGCCAAGGCACCGCTGCCGGCCGCCCTTTCCAGTGTTCAGCTCTGCCAGGGACACTGCCCCATCCAGCAGCTCGCTGCACAGTTCCCCGTGTTCTGCGATGTGGAGACTGAACTGTTCTCCCGGCTGGTCGGCGTCGACGTGCGCCGGCTCTCCACGCTGGCACGCGGCGGGCATGTCTGCACCACCCACATACCTACGGGCCGTCCGGCCGCCGTCGGGGCTCCCAGCCCCGCGGGCCCGGGCAACCCGGACGAAGTATCCAACCATCTGCAAGAAAGGCCGTGATGACGGACCAACTATCAGAGAAGAAGGTTGCTGAATCCACTGTGATCTCGGAGATTCTGGAAAAGAATCCCGAGCTCCACGGAATCGGCACCTACGAGTACGGCTGGGCCGACAAGACCGACGTCGGCGCCAACGCCCGCCGTGGTATCGATGAGGACGTTGTCCGTGACATCTCGGCCAAGAAGAACGAACCCGAGTGGATGCTGGACCTGCGCCTCAAGGGTCTGAAGTACTTCGACCGCAAGCCCATGCCCACCTGGGGTGCGGACCTGTCGGGCATCGACTTCGACAACATCAAGTACTTCGTGCGCTCCACGGAGAAGCAGGCCGCCAGCTGGGAGGACCTGCCTGAGGACATCCGGAACACCTACGAGAAGCTGGGCATCCCGGAAGCCGAGCGCAGCCGCCTGGTTTCCGGCGTCGCCGCGCAGTACGAGTCCGAGGTTGTCTACCACCAGATCCGCGAGGACCTGGAAGCCCAGGGCGTCATCTTCCTGGACACGGACACCGCCCTGCGCGAACACCCGGAGATCTTCCAGGAGTACTTCGGCACCATCATCCCGGTGGGCGACAACAAGTTCGCCTCGCTGAACACGGCCGTCTGGTCCGGCGGTTCCTTCGTGTACGTGCCCAAGGGCGTGCACGTGGACATCCCGCTGCAGGCCTACTTCCGCATCAACACGGAAAACATGGGCCAGTTCGAGCGCACCCTGATCATCGCGGACGAGGATTCCTACGTTCACTACATCGAGGGCTGCACGGCGCCGATCTACACCTCGGACTCGCTGCACTCCGCCGTCGTGGAGATCGTCGTGAAGAAGGGCGCCCGCGTCCGCTACACGACCATCCAGAACTGGTCCAACAACGTGTACAACCTGGTCACCAAGCGCGCCATCTGCGAAGAGGGCGCCACGATGGAGTGGATCGACGGCAACATCGGTTCCAAGGTCACCATGAAGTACCCGGCCGTCTACCTCGTGGGCGAAGGCGCCAAGGGCGAGACCCTCTCGATCGCGTTCGCCGGTGAGGGCCAGCACCAGGACACCGGTTCCAAGATGGTCCACATCGCACCCAACACCAAGAGCTCGATCATCTCCAAGTCCGTGGCACGCGGCGGCGGCCGGGCCGCCTACCGCGGCCTGGTCCAGGTCCGCGAGGGCGCCAAGCACTCGGCCAACACGGTCCGTTGCGACGCGCTGCTGGTGGACACCATCAGCCGCTCGGACACCTACCCGTACATCGACATCCGCGAGGACGACGTCACCATGGGCCACGAGGCCACGGTCTCGCGCGTCAGTGAAGAGCAGCTCTTCTACCTGATGTCCCGCGGCATGCGCGAAGACGAAGCCATGGCGATGATCGTCCGCGGCTTCATCGAACCGATTGCCCGCGAACTGCCGATGGAATACGCCCTCGAGCTGAACCGCCTGATTGAACTGCAGATGGAAGGATCGGTCGGTTAATGACTGACATCACTACCGAAAAGGCACGCATCGGCGCGCCCTCAGCCCAGCCGTTCATCAACGGTTTCACCGAGGAAGGCGAAAGCCTCTCACCGCTGAACGCCGCGGAGTCCAAGTCGCCCCTGGGCGGCGAGGCCGTCAAGCGCCACTCGCACGGCGGCGGCGTCGGCGTTCCGGACAGCTCACGCGCCGGCCGGCTCACCTCCTACAAGCTGGCGGATTTCAAGCCGCTCACCGGCATGGAGGAAGACTGGCGGTTCACCCCGCTCAAGCGCCTCCGCGGCCTGCACACCGACGTCCTCAACGGCACGGCACCGGCCGTGGCCGTCACTGGCCCGGACAGCGTCCGGGTCGAGACCGTCGGCCGCGACGATGCCCGCATCGGCTCGGCTGCCATCCCGGAGGACCGGGTCTCCGCCAACGCCTGGGAGAACTTCACCGAGGCCACCGTCATCACGGTGCCCGCCGAGGTCCAGGCCGAAGGCGAAGTCAGCGTGGTCCTGACCGGCCAGGGCACCGGGGCGTCCGCGCAGCACGTCGTGATCGTCGCAGAGAAGTTCTCCAAGGCCGTCGTCGTCCTGGACCACCAGGGCACCGCCGTCGTTTCGGAAAACATCGAAATCCTGGTTGAGGACGGCGCGCAGCTGACCGTCATCTCGCTCCAGGAATGGAACGACGACGCCGTGCACGCCTCCTCGCAGCAGGCAAAGCTCGGCCGCGACGCCAAGTTCAAGCACATCGTCGTCAGCCTCGGCGGGGACCTGGTCCGCGTCACGCCGTCGGCCCGCTTCACCGCCCCAGGCGCCGAAGCGGAGCTGTTCGGACTGTACTTCGCCGACGCTGGCCAGCACCTTGAGCAGCGCCTCTTCGTTGACCACGCCGTCGCGAACTGCAAGTCCAATGTGCTCTACAAGGGCGCCCTGCAGGGCCGCAACGCGCACACCGTCTGGGTGGGTGACGTCCTGATCCGCAAGGAAGCAGAAGGCACCGACACCTACGAGGCCAACCGCAACCTGGTCCTCACCGACGGCGCCCGCGCGGACTCCGTGCCGAACCTCGAGATTGAAACCGGCCTGATCGCCGGCGCAGGCCACGCCAGCGCCACCGGCCGTTTCGACGATGAGCACCTGTTCTATCTGATGGCCCGCGGTATTCCGGAAAAGGTGGCCCGCCGACTGGTGGTCCGCGGCTTCCTGAACGAGATCATCCAGCAGATCAAGGTTCCCGCCATCGAGGAACGCCTCACCGCCGCCGTCGAGCGCGAGCTCGCCGCAACGGATAACTAGTGCGCAGCACTAGGGGATACGGACTGCCATTATGACGGAACAGCCAAAGGGCGAGCTGGTCTGCAACACCAGCGAGATCCAGGTAAAGCAGGCGCTGCGCATCCTGATCGACGACTACCCGGTAGCGGTCGTGAAGGACTCGATGGGGGAGATCCACGCCATCGGCGACACCTGCTCGCACGCGGACATCTCGCTCTCCGAAGGCGAAGTGGAAGGTTGCAAGATCGAATGCTGGGGCCACGGCTCCCAGTTCGACCTGCGCAGCGGCCAGCCGCTGCAGCTGCCCGCCTATGATCCAGTCCCGGTCTTCGCCGTCACCATCCAGGATGACAACGTCTACGTGGACGTCAGCACCATCCTGAACGGCGCCGAGGCCCCGAACTTCGGCTGAAGGCCGGGGCGAGCCAGGCTCGCCCCGGCCGGCAGCCAGCACTAACAAAACTTATCGACGAGAAAACGCACCGCCGCCGAGGCGGGTGCAGAGGAGAACAAGACACATGTCTACTCTTGAGATCAAGGACCTGCACGTCAGCATTGACACCGAGCAGGGCACCAAGGAAATCCTGAAGGGCGTCAGCCTGACCATCAAGACCGGCCAGACCCACGCCATCATGGGCCCCAACGGCTCGGGCAAGTCCACCCTGGCTTCCACCATCGCCGGACACCCGCGCTACAACGTCACGAGCGGCACCATCACGCTCGACGGTGAAGACGTCCTCGCGATGAGCGTCGACGAGCGCGCCCGCGCCGGCCTCTTCCTGGCCATGCAGTACCCGGTCGAGGTCCCCGGCGTCAGCATGACCAACTTCCTGCGCACCGCCAAGACCGCGATCGACGGCGAAGCCCCGAAGCTGCGCACCTGGACCAAGGACGTCAAGGCCGCCATGGCGCAGCTGCGCATCGACGCGGACTTCACCCAGCGCAACGTCAACGAGGGCTTCTCCGGCGGCGAGAAGAAGCGCGTGGAGATCCTCCAGCTGGAGCTCTTCAAGCCGAAGTTCGCCATCCTCGACGAGACCGACTCCGGCCTCGACGTCGACGCACTGAAGGTTGTCTCCGAGGGTGTCAACCGCGCCCACGCGGAAGGCAACATGGGCACCCTGCTGATCACCCACTACACCCGGATCCTGCGCTACATCAAGCCGGAGTTCGTGCACGTGTTCGTTGACGGCAAGGTTGTCGAAGAGGGCGGCCCGGAGCTGGCGGACCGCCTCGAAGAAGAAGGCTACGACCGTTACGTCCAGGGCGCCGGAGCCGCCACCATCGCTGCCGCCGAAGCCGCAGCACAGGCCTAGTTAGGACTACGCCATGACCGAAATCAATACGGCCCGCACGGGCCTCGAGGATGTCGAAGAGGCACTCAAGGATGTGATCGACCCGGAACTGGGCGTGAACATTGTTGACCTGGGCCTGCTGTACGGCCTGAAGTACTCGGACGACGACGGCGCCCTGCTGATCGACATGACCCTCACCACGGCTGCCTGCCCGCTGACCGACGTGATCGAGGAGCAGGTGGGCAAGGCCCTGGACGGCATTGTCGACGACTGGCGGCTGAACTGGGTCTGGATGCCGCCTTGGGGTCCGGAGCGGATCACCGAAGACGGCCGCGACCAGATGCGCGCCCTGGGCTTCAACATCTAGATTCCCACCGCACCAAAACGACGGCGGGCCCACCTCCATGAGGTGGGTCCGCCGTCGTCGTTTTATCGGTTGCTCCATAACCGCCCTTATGAGGGCTCATAAGGGCCGTTACGGAGCAGTCGATGGGTTAGTCGCTACGGGGTAGCGAGCTTGAAGGCGAGACCGGCCGGTGGCATTGGACGGCAGCTGGGCTGGCTAACAGATAGGCTCGCAGCATGAGCATCCCCACCGCCGCTTTCCTTCGGCCTTCCCCGTGGCGGCAGGACCGTTCACGCCTGCACCAGGGACGAAGGGGCCTCGGCGCCACCTCCGGCGGCGGCAGTACGCCATCCGGTCGTTTTTCTCGGAATCCGTGAAATTCCGGAGCCGACGCACTGTTGCCGGAATCAATTTCAGCAGCGCCATGAAGACGGTCGCCACCGCGCTGGCCTCGGGTCTGCTGATTCTGGGCGTGGCCGGCTGCGGCGCCGGGGCGGGGACTGCGGACTCGGACTACTCCGCGAAGTACAAAGCGGCAGCCGAACCGGTAGCCCACGTGGCCTCCGTGGATGCCAGCTACAAGTCTTCGGGCGGCATGGGCCGCAGCGGGGATGTCTTCCTGCATTCCGACAGCTCGGACCGGGAGGTCCTGGTGGGCGTCCTCCGGGATGCGCTGCCAGCCGTCGTGGACGCAGCTAATGGGGACCCCGACGTCAACCTGGCCATCCAGGTGATCTCCGCGAACGGGGCGTCGGCCGTCTCTCCGTCCGATCTGGGCTATTCCGGCCCCGGGACCCTGAGCAGCTACCGCGCCTTCCTCGGCAAATAGGCTGACCGCTTAGAGCCTGATGGCTTGCAAGTCGCCGGCCAGGGCAGCCATGCGGTCATCCGGCGGGGTGGGTTCCTCTTCTGATGCCACCGAGTGCTCCGAAACGGCCCTTTTGAGGGATCATAAGGGCCGTTACGGAGCAGTCGATTGTTTAGTCGCTACGGGGTTGCGACCTTGAAGGTGTCGCACTGGTTGATGTCGCCGGTCTTGTAGCCCTGGTAGAACCACTTCTGCCGCTGCGCGCTGGAGCCGTGGGTCCAGGACTCGGGAGAGACCCGGCCGGTGGCGGCCTTCTGGATCCGGTCGTCGCCCACGGACGCGGCGGCGGACAGTGCGTCCTGCAGGTCCTGGGTCTTGAGCGGTTCCAGGAACGGCTGGCCGCTCTTCGGGTCCTTGGTGGTGGTCGCGTAGCGGGCCCAGAGGCCGGCGTAGCAGTCGGCCTGGAGTTCCACCCGCACGGCGCCGGACTGCGGACCCTGGGGATCCTGCTGGGCGCGGTCGATGGTGCCGAGGACGTTCTGGATATGGTGCCCGAACTCATGGGCCACCACGTATTCCTGCGCCAACGGGCCGCCCGAGGAGCCGAAGCGGTCCACAAGCTCCTGGAAGAAGCCCGGATCGAAGTACGCCGTCTGGTCAGCAGGGCAGTAGAAGGGGCCGACTTCCGAGGTGGCATTGCCGCAGCCGGTGCTGGTGGCATTGCGGAAAAGGACCGTCTGCGGTTGCGGGTACTTCTCGCCGTACTTGGCCAGGTAGGCCGGCCAGAACGCGTTCAAGCTGTTGACCGTGCCCACGATGCGGCACTCCAGACGGGCGTCGGCGTCGGCACCGGTCTTGCACGCCGGCGCAGTGGACTGGCTCTGCGACTGCTGGTCCTGGGTGCTGCCAGCCAGGCCCTCCAGCAACTGCGGGTTGATGCCGAACAGCGCGGCCAGCAGCAGCACAATGCCGCCGCCAATCCCGCCGCCTATTTTGGTGCCACGGCCCATGCCGCCGCGGCTCTGGACCTGCGACGGGTCCAGCTGCACGTTGTCATTGAAACTCATGCTGTCACATTATCCCCTCCCGGCCACCGCAGCCCGCTGCCCGGTAAAGTTGGGTTGATGCCTTTTCTCGACAGACTCCAGCGTTGGGCCGATGAGCGCCCCGACGACACCGCCGTCGTCGTGGCCGGAAAACGCCTGAGCTGGTCCGAACTGCGGAACGCGGCAGCCGTCCTCGTCCCGGTGACGCCGGCCGTCTCGGTACTGGCCGAGCGCAATTCCACGGATTTTGCGGCCGCCTTCTCAGCAGCCGTGGCGGGCGGCCGGCGCTGCGCCGTGCTGGACAACACCTGGCCGCAACAGCTGCTGGACGACTTGACCGTCCGGATTGCGGAAGCAGTCCCTGCCGGCGGCACGGATCTGGGCAACGAGCTCGCCGACGGGCCTCCGGAGTCACCGTTCCTGATCGGACTCACCTCCGGGACCACGGCGGTGCCTAAGGCATTCAGCCGCTCGCGCCGCTCCTGGCAGCGCTCCTTTGACTCGTCGGTCGAGTTCTTCGCCTTGCAGCCCGGCGACAAAACCCTCGCCCCCGGCCCCCTGGCCGCCAGCCTCAACCTCTATGCACTCGCCGAATGCCTTTATGCCGGCTCCGAATTCCACACCCTTGAGCAGTTCGACGTCGGCGACGCGCACACCGCGGTCAGCCACGACGGGATCACCCGGCTGATCCTGGTTCCCACCATGTTGCGGCTGCTCAGTGAGCGCGGCCTGGCCGGAGGGGTGGACGCCTCGGGCCTGCGGAGCATTATCTGCGCCGGCTCCAAGCTCGACGCGAGGACCTTGGAGGCGGCTCGCCGCTGGGCGCCGAACGCGACAATCTTCGAGTACTACGGCGCCGCTGAGCTAAGTTTCGTCGCCGGCGCCGGACTGCGGCCAGGCGTTGCCCCAGCCGCTGCCGGAACCGAGGGTGGCACCGGCATCGGCGAGCCGTTTCCCGGCGTCGAGCTCAAGATCCTCGACGACGCCGGCGCCCCGGTTCCGGAAGGGGGCGACGGCAATGTCTGTGTCCGCAGCGGCATGGTCAGCGACGGGTACTTGTGGGGCGACGACGGCGCGGCGCTGCAGTGCTTTGACGGCTGGTACACCGTGGGCGACCGGGGTTACCTGTCCGAGGGAACCCTGCATTTACTGGGCCGCCGTTCGGACATGATCGTCACGTCCGGCACCAACGTGTACCCGCACGAGGTGGAACTCGCCCTGGCCTCCGTGCCAGGAGTCGCCGCCGCCATCGCGGCGGGGCAGCCGGACGACCTTCGCGGCCAACGGGTCGTGGCCGCAGTGCTGCCCTCCCATGGCGGAATGACAGGCACCCAGCTCAAGGCCGGCGTCGAGGGCGTCCTGGCCCGGAGCAAGAGACCGTTGGACTATTACCTGCTGGCGGAGCTGCCGCTCACCGACCGCGGCAAGCCCAGCCGGCCGCTGCTGCTTGAATGGATTGCCTTCAACGATCCACGAATCCGTCGCCTTGGCTGAGCAGTCGCTGCCTGCCCCGGCTTCTCCTATCAGCCCGGGCCGCGCCGGACACCTGCCGGAGGACCGGCAACCCGTCATCATCGCGGCGCTGCGCACACCCATCTGCCGCGCCCACGGAGCCCTGAAGAACCTCCAGGCGCACGAGCTGCTGGCGCCGGTCCTGCGCCGCCTGCTGGCCGACTCGGGTGTTGGACCGGACCAGGTCGCGGACGTCGTGGTGGGGAACGCGGTGGGCGGTGGCGGAAACGTCGCCCGGCTGGCGGCCCTCGAAGCAGGGCTGGACGTGGGCGTCCCCGGCCTGACGGTGGATCGGCAATGCGGCTCGGGCCTGGATGCGATTGTGCTGGCATCGCGGCTTGTCGCGTCAGGCGGCGGTTTCGGGAATGGCTTCGGGAACGGTTTCGGCGGGGGAGGCGTGTACCTGGCCGGCGGGGTGGAGAGCATCAGCACCGCGCCGCTCCGGGCCAGGCGCGGCGCGGACGGCGAACCGCAGTTCTTCAGCCGGGCCCAATTCGCACCGGACAGCCTCGGCGACCCGGATATGGGAGTCGCGGCCGAGAACGTCGCCGTCCGCTACGGCATCCCGCGGCTGCGCCAGGACGACTTCGCCCTGCGCAGCCACCGTCGCGCACTCGATGCCGCCGCGGCCGGCGCCTTCGCGGGTGAGACCGTTTCGTTGGCGCCGGATGGAGGTGAGGCGGTGTCCGACGACGGCCCGCGCCGTTCCCTGGCCCCAGCGCTGCTCGCGCGGTTTCCGGCCGCGTTCGTTCCCGGCGGGACTGTGACCGCGGGCAACTCCTGCGTCGACGCGGACGGTGCGGCCGCCGTCGTGATCACGTCACTGGCGCAGGCGCGCGAGCTTGGGGCCCGCGACGGCCTGCTGGTGCTCGGGACGGAGACCGCCGGCGTGCACCCGGGCCTGCTGGGCGTGGGGGCGGCCGCCGCGGCCAAGCGACTGCTTGCCAACAACGGCGTCGGTCCCGGGGATCTCGGGCTGGTCGAATTCAACGAGGCGTTCGCCTCACAGACCCTGGCGTGCCTCGATCAGTTGGGCATCGACCCGCAGCGGGCAAACCTCGACGGCGGAGCCCTCGCCCTGGGGCACGCCTACGGAGCCTCCGGTGCGGTGCTGGTGACCAGGCTGCTGGCCCAGGCCCGCAGGGAGCGGGTGGACGGCATGCTGGCCCTGGCCATGATCAGCATCGCCGGAGGGATGGGGACCGCGGCGCTGTTCGAGTACCGCTCCTTCGGCTAGCCCCCGGCGTTGGACATGCCCACTTGCTGGCTCCAGCGTTGGACATAGTGCTGATATGCCCACTCCGCGTGCGTAGGAATGGGCATGTCCGGCGCCAACCCAGGCCGCAGCCCCTTCAGTCGTCTTGGTCGCGATCATCCGCGTCGCCTAGGCCGCGGGCCGCCAGGGCGTCGCCGGTCTGCCGGGCGAAGGCCACCGACGTAATGAATACCGGCAGCACCAGGGCACGCGGGTTCCGGTCCAGGCCGCGTGCCCGCGCGGAATCCCGGACATCGGCATAGGCGCCTGCAATGAATGGGATGGTGCGCAGCATCACGGCAATCGTCAGCGCGAACCGCTCGGGATCGGCGCCAAGCCGCCTGAATGGCCGGGCCAGGGACGCCACGCCGTCCAAGAGGGCCTGAACCGGGGTGGTGGCGGTCAAAATCGACGCCGCGACCACGCAGACGAGGATATTCAGGACGATGCGAGCCGCAACGGGGCCGCCGAGCTGCCACCACTGGAACACCCCGATCATGGCCAGTACGGGCAGGAGGGGCCGCACGGCCTGGAACAGCCTGCGGACACCCGCTCCACTGAGCAGGAACACCCCGCTCAGCACAGCGAGGGCGGCAGCTGCAGCGGCCCAGTCGGCCACCAGGAAAGATCCCATCCCGCACGCCAGCACCAACAGGAACTTCAGCCACAGCGGGGCACGGTGCACCGGGGAGGAGCCGGGCACGTAATTGGCCAGCAGGAAGCCGTGGCCCCTCATGGCCGCGTCGTCTCCCCGGTGGCGGGCGGAACGGGAGCTGGATGTGCTGCGCACAGCCTGCGGTAGTGCGCGACGGCGTCGGCAGCCCCGCCGTCGAACACAATCTTGCCGCCGTCCACCACCAGCACGCGGTCCAGATCGAGGGCGAGCTCGAGGTCATGGGTCGAGAGGATGATCTGCTGATCCAGTCCGGACAGTGTGCGGCGCAGCAGTTCGCGGTTCCGCAGGTCCAGCAGGGTGGACGGCTCGTCCAGGACCAGGACCTCCGGATCCACGGCCAGTACCGCGGCAAGGGCGACGAGCTGCCGCTCGCCCCCGGAAAGTTCGTAGATGCTCTGGTCCGCCAGCCGCAACATCCCGAGCCGCGCCAGGCAGGCCTCGGCCAGGGCGCGCCGCTCGCCGGCGTTCCGCACCGAGCGGCGCAGGGACAGTTCCACGTCCTCACGTCCGGTCGGCATGACCAGTTGCGAGAGCGGGTCGGTAAAGACGAAGCCGACGCGGCGGCGTACGGCGCGCACGTCCCGGACCGTGTCTGAACCGAACACGGCCACCGTGCCGTCACTCGGGGCGACGAGGCCGTTGATCATCCGGAGCAGGGTGGATTTGCCCGAGCCGTTCGCCCCAATGACGCCGATGCGGCGTTCCGCCAATGTCAACGACAGCGGGTGAAGCAGGGTCTTGGGCTCCGCGCGGCCGTCGACCGCAACCCTGACTGCCGCCCGGTCGAAGACAATACTCACGCGTGACCGTCGGCGGGTCCGGCTGCATTTTCGTTTGCGCTTCCACCTGTGTCGCGGACCCGGCGGATCAGCAGGTCAGGGAACGCTTTGTGCAGCGCCAGGGCGACCGTGACCGCGAGGATGTTCTTGATGACATCGCCCGGGTAAAAGGCCAGGTCGGCGAGGAAAGCCGCGGAGAGACTGAGCTTGGCATTGAGCATCATGCCGAGGATGCCCAGGCCATGGACGAAGACGATGCTGCTGAGCATGGCCGCACCGAAAAGCAGGACAGCCCGGGTCTTCGCGGCGTGTGGCGCCGTCCGTCGGAGGACGACGGCGGTGAGTGCGCCGACCGCCGTGGCCGCCAGCAGGAAGCCGAAAATGTAACCCGCCGACGGTCCCGCCAGGACCCCCAGCCCGCTGCGGCCGCCGCTGAAGATGGGCAGCCCGGCGAAGCCCAGTAGGAGGTAAAGACCCACGGCAGCGAAGGCGCGGCCCGGGCCGAGCACGAGTCCGGTGAGCATGACGGCGAGTGTCTGCAGGGTGATCGGCACACCAAGACCGCCTACCGGGATCGCCGCAATGAGGGCGGAACCCGCGACGATCGCTGCAAAAACGGCGATCAAGGCAAGATCGGTCGCATCCCAGCGGCGTCGCCGGTACCGGCTCGGGGCGCCCAGCGCCTCTTGCTCGGCCGGGCCGGCTGGGGCAGCCGGGGCGGCCGGAACAGCCGGCGACGTGCCGCCGCCGTGGCGAGCCGCCTCGTTCGTGTTGCTGACGGCATTGTCGGTGTTGCTCATGATGGTTCCTGTCGGGTCGTCTGGCCGGGGTCCTGCTTTCGACGATACGGCCGCGGCAACCCCAGCATTTTGTAGGCCTTCCACTAAGCGCGGGCCCCCTTGCTGGACAACCTCGCCAAAGGCCGCTGGCGACGGCTGACGCAGGCCGCCGTCCTCCGCCGCGTTCCCCGATGTCACCCGGCGGAGGAGGTGCCGGTAGACTGGTAGAGGCCGTTTTCTCGGCCACACTGCCCCGGCCCCGTCCAGATGCCATCCGTTGTGCCGCGGCGTTCCCTGTTGTGAAAGGCCTTAGCTGCATTGATTACCGTCCAGGATCTCGAACTGCGCGCCGGCGCCCGTCTGCTTATGGACCAGGTGAGCTTCCGGATCGACAAGGGAGACAAGATCGGCCTGGTGGGCCGTAACGGTGCAGGCAAGACCACGCTGACCCGCGTCCTGGCCGGTGAGGGCCTGCCTGCCGCCGGGAAGGTCACTCGCAGCGGCGAGATCGGCTACCTCCCGCAGGATCCCCGCACGCCGGACATGGAGCAGCTGGCCCGGGACCGCATCCTGTCCGCCCGCGGCCTCGACATCGCCGTCGGCAAGCTCCGCGTGGCACACGAGGAGATGGCCAGCGAGGACGCCAACGTCCAGCGCAAGGCCATGAACCGCTACGACCGGCTGGAATCCGAGTTCCTGGCGGCCGGCGGATACGCGGCCGAGGCTGAGGCCGCAGCGATCTGCTCGAACCTCGCCCTGCCGGACCGGCTGCTCAACCAGCCGCTCAAGACCCTCTCCGGCGGCCAGCGCCGCCGCGTGGAGCTGGCCCGCATCCTGTACTCCGACGCCGAGACGATGCTGCTCGACGAACCCACCAACCACCTCGACGCCGATTCCATCGCCTGGCTCCGGGAGTTCCTCAAGAACCACCAGGGCGGCCTGATCGTGATCAGCCACGACACTGAACTGCTTGAAGCCACGGTGAACAAGGTCTTTCTGCTGGACGCCAACCGCGCCCAGATCGACTTCTACAACATGGACTGGAAGCGCTACCTGACCCAGCGCGAAACCGACGAGCGGGCCCGCAAGCGCGAACGCGCGAACGCCGAAAAGAAGGCCCAGGTCCTGATGGACCAGGCCAACAAGATGCGCGCCAAGGCCACCAAGGCCGTCGCGGCGCAGAACATGGCCAAGCGCGCCGAACGGCTGCTCGGCGGCCTCGAGGCGGTTCGCGAGAACGACCGCGTGGCCGCCCTGCGCTTCCCGGATCCCTCGCCGTGCGGCAAGACCCCGCTCACCGCCGACGGCCTCAGCAAGTCCTACGGCTCGCTGGAAATCTTCACCGACGTCGACCTCGCAATCGACCGCGGCTCCAAGGTGGTCATCCTGGGCCTCAACGGCGCCGGCAAGACCACGCTGCTGCGCATGCTCGCCGGCGTGGACAAGCCCGACACCGGCGAAGTCATCCCCGGCCACGGCCTGAAGGTCGGCTACTACGCCCAGGAGCATGAGACGCTCGACGTCGACCGCACCGTGCTGCAGAACATGCGCTCGGCAGCGCCGGACATGAACGATTCCGAGGTCCGCGGAATCCTGGGTTCGTTCCTGTTCTCCGGCGACGACGTCGACAAGCCCGCCGGTGTGCTCTCCGGCGGCGAGAAGACCCGCCTCGCGCTGGCCACCATCGTTGCATCGAGCGCCAACGTGCTGCTCCTCGACGAACCGACCAACAACCTCGACCCGGCGAGCCGCTCCGAGATCCTTGGCGCGCTGCGCAACTACACCGGCGCGGTTGTGCTGGTGAGCCACGACGAAGGAGCTGTCGAGGCGCTTAACCCCGAGCGCGTCGTGCTGCTGCCCGACGGTGTCGAGGACCTTTGGAACGAGGACTACCTCGATTTGATCACGCTGGCGTAGTTTCTGCTTCCGGCTCTCTGGTCACCTTCGCGGCTCGGCCCGCCCGATTTGCCGCGTGCTCGCTCGTTCCTCGCTTAGACGCACGCTACGCAAATCAGCCGCGCCGTTCCGCTAGCGGTTGCACAGCCGCCGTGGTCCACACTTAGATGCACCTTACGAAAATCATTCGCGGTCGGCGTTTACTTGGGCGTCACCGTTGGGTTTGGAGCCGGTCCACCTTCGCTAGCGGACGGGCATTACTTCTGCGTTGGTGATGCGGTGGAGTTCTTGGTAGGTGATCGAAAACATTGCGTTGTGGTCCCCGGCGCCGGCCCAGAGCAATTCGTGGCTTCTCAGGGATTCGTCCAGGAGGGTCCTGATCTTGGCGGGGTGGCCGACCGGGGCCACTCCGCCGACGCGCTGGCCGGTGTGGAGCAGGACGAAGTCGGGATCCGCGCGACGGATCTTCCCTGACCCGAGGCGGGCCGCCACCTTGCGGACGTCCACCCTGGCGGCACCGCTGGCCAGGATAAGCAAGGGAGCGCCGTCGAGCTCAAACACGAGGCTGTTGGCGATCGCCGCGACGTCGCAGCCCAGCGTGTCGGCCGCCGCTGCGGCGGTGGGCACGGCGGAAGCGAAGACGGCCACGGTATCCGCGGCCCCTGCCGCGTGCAGGGCGCGGCGGACGTTCGCTACGGCGTCGGAGTCCACTCAGCGCTCCTTCAGAATCCTTGGGCGTCCAGGATGGCGTCTTCCTCTTCCTCTGCGGTGGCGGTCTTCCGCTTCCGGGGGACTGGACGACGGCGGGGGCCCGGGTTGCTCGCGTGCAGGTACCCGTCCTCGGCTGCGCGCTCTTCCGCGTCCTCGGCGTCAATGGCTGCGTTCCGCGCCTGCTGGCGCGCCGCGTAGCCGAAGCCGACGAACATCAAGACACCGAAGGCGAACCACTGCAGCGAGTAGGACAGGTGCGTGCCCTCGTCGGTGGAGGGCTTGGGGAAGCCGACGGGCATGTCCGCTACCGGAGGAGTCTCAGAGGCGAGTTGGCCGTAGGCGCCGGTGAGAAGGGGGTAGCCGAGCTGGGACGAATAGGCGGGCAGGTCGATCGACGCGAGCTGCCCGTCCGGGGCGCCGCGCTGGAGCTCGGGTTCGGAATGCTTGAGCCGGGCAACCACCGTGACGTTTCCCGTGGGCGGGGCAGGCACCGAGTCGGGGCTGCCGGGGGTCTTGTTGCCGATGGGGAGCCAGCCGCGGTCAATCACGACCGTGTCGCCGGAGTCCAGCTTGAGGGGGACCACCACCTCGTAGCCGGGTTGGCCATTGAGCGGACGGTTGCGGACAATCCGCTGCCCGCCGACGTCGTAGCGGCCGTGCAGCTCCACCTGCGTCCATTCGCGGTCGGCGTCGAGCTTTACGAACTCGTCCCGGGCGTCTGCAAAGGGGATCGGGGTGGCCGAATAATTCGAGACGACGCGGTTGATTTCCGCGAGGGTCTCCGCCCGGCGGTCCATCTGCCAGCGGCCCAGCAGCACGCAGGCGGTGGCGAAGATTGCGGCCAGCAGCAGGTAGCCCAGCCACTTGCTGGAGAAGAGGAAACGGTACATTCAGCCGACCCCGCCCTGGCCGACCGCCGACGGCGCGCCGTCGGCTGCCGTATTGGCGGCTTCGCCGCCGTCCAGCGGAAGAGTTTCCTTCCACAGCCCCCGCATTTGCAGGTAGTCCTCCAGCCAGTCGCGGTGCTCCGGGCAGGCGAGCCAGATCTTTCGCCGCTCCGGCGTGTGGATCTTGGGGTTGTTCCACAGCAGCTGCCACTCGGCGTGGGCGCGGCACGCCTTGCGGGAGCACAGCGCGGTGGCAGGCTCGGCCGAGGAGCCGGCCAGGTCAAAGATGTTCATGAAGCTGCCCGTCCGTGGTCTTCGTCGTCGTCAATCAGCTCACCCTGGAGCAGGGTGATGGGCGCGTCGTCTGCCGCCGCCTGCCCCTGGTGCGGCGATTCCTCGGAGCGCGGCGCGTCAAGTTCGCCCATCGGCACGTAGTCGATCAACGATTCGCTGTGCACTTCGGCGTGGTCACTGCCGTTGGCGATTACCACCGCGAACCACGGCAGGAACACGGCTCCGATGACAGGGAGGATCTTGAACCAGCCGTCCACCACGAACACTAGGACCAGGCACACCATACGGATGCCCATCGCGACGGCATACTTGATCATCCGCTGACGCATCTCTTCAGAGTGCGCCGTGGCGGCGTCGGTGATGCTGTGGACCTCGGTGTCGCCGGAGTCCTCCCCGGACGTCCGTTCACCGGGTCGGTTCTTGTTTGTCACGGCTGTCAGATCACGCTCCATAGGCTTCCTTCGATTCTCTCACCATCGGCTGGGGCGCCCAAACAGCCGACTGCCGCGCGGCTGGGGTGGTGCGCCGGAGGCTAAGATCGGAGGCAGGAAAATCCAGCCCCCCGACGCGGCGCCAGTGAGCCGCAGAAACCCGGAGCCCAATATGTCTGAAGCAACCTCCACCGGCCGCAGCGTCCTCATCACCGGCGGCAACCGGGGCATCGGCCTGGCCATCGCCGAGTCCTTCCTCGCGAATGGCGACAAGGTGGCGGTCACCTACCGCAGCGAGGCCAAGCTCCCGGAAGGCATTCTCGGCGTCAAGGCGGACGTCACCGACGAGGCCTCCGTTGACGCGGCGTTCACCGAGGTCGAGGCAGCCCACGGCCCCGTGGAGGTCCTCGTCGCCAACGCCGGCATCACCAAGGACACGCTTTTGATGCGGATGAGCGAGGACGATTTCACCTCGGTCATCGACACTAATCTCACGGGTGCCTTCAGGGTCATCAAGCGCGCTTCCAAGGGCATGATCCGGGCACGCAAAGGCCGCGTGGTGCTCATCTCCTCCGTCTCCGGCCTGTACGGGGCCCCGGGCCAGATCAACTACTCGGCGTCCAAGGCCGGTCTCGTCGGCATTGCCCGCTCGCTCACCCGCGAGCTCGGGGCACGCGGAATCACGGCCAACGTGGTCGCCCCGGGCTTCATCAACACGGACATGACGGCCGAGCTGCCCGAAGCAACGCAGAAGGATTACCTGTCCAAGGTCCCCGCGGGCCGTTTCGCCGAAGCCTCGGAGGTCGCCGACGTCGTGCGCTGGATCTCCAGTGACGAGGCCGCCTACATCTCCGGCGCAGTGATCCCGGTCGACGGCGGCCTCGGCATGGGCCACTAGGCGCCGGGCCTTTGGCCCTATGCGGCGCCCCCGCCGGGGGCGTGTACTGGAGCCACAGCCCCTGACCGCCAAGGCAGGGGCGTGGATCCAGGAGGATTATTATGGCTGATCTCAGCAAGTGGGCGCCTTCGGACATGTTGGAGCCTGTCCGCCGCTTCCTCGACGGCGACCTGACGATGGCGTCGACCATCAAGGTCGAGCAGTTCCAGGACGGCAGCACCCTGGTGGTGCGGGCGGAGGTTCCCGGCATCGATCCCGACAAAGACGTCGACGTGTCGGTCAGCGAAGGCATGCTGCACATCCGGGCTGAGCGCGAGGAAAAGTCCGAGCACAAGAGCAAGTCCGGCTACCGCTCGGAGTTCCGCTATGGCTCGTTCCTGCGCAGCATCGCGCTGCCGGCCGGAGCCAAGGAAGAGGACATCACGGCCACCTACAAGGACGGCGTCCTTGAAGTGCGGGCGCCGGCCCCGGTAGCGGCGCCCGGCGAGCCGACCAAGAAAATCAGGATCGACCGAAGCTGATCCGGCCGGGCCCGGGGCAAGCTGGTCATCCAGCTTCGTCCCGGGCCCGCAGCAGCCATCCCGCAGCCTCGAGGTCCAGGTCCTCCTCGGCGCAAAGCTCCAGATGGTGCATCCACAGGTCCGGTGAAGTCTGCACCACGGACTTGAACCGCGGCGAGTCGAGGCGTTCGTGGAGGGCAATCGACAGTACGGCCGGGACCTCGGATCGGACATAGCGCCCGGGCCACCACACGTAGGCAAAGTCGCGGCGGCGCCCGCTGAAGGCAACCTGACTGGTGGTAGCCCTGATCCCGGCCGGCGCAGCTCCGGCCAGGGTAGCCGCGGGAGGCGCCTCTCCGGGCGGGACGGACTCCTCGAGGAGGCGTTCCACCGCCCGGCACAGCTCCAGGCCGCGCGGCGACCCGCTGAAAACCTCTTCCGGCGTCGAGTCCTTGCCGCGCCTGCCCATGGGCGCGAGCCTACGCCCCTGAGGCCTGCCGCAACAGCGCCCGGGCATGCCCTCCGCCCGCACCGCGCACCACTTCCCGGCAGCCCACCCGCACTAGGCCCGCGCGGCTTCTTTGTTGATCCCGGACAACCGAAATGCTGTGGCCCGCTGGCATGATGGACAACAGACCCCAACGTATTTGGATGTTTGGAACAAAGGAGCTCGAATGGGACTGCTGGACAACAAGACCGCAATCGTGACCGGTTCATCGCGTGGCATCGGCGCGGAGGTGGCTAAATTCCTCGCCGCCGAGGGTGCCGCCGTCGTCGTCAACTACCGCCAGAAGGCGCCGCGCGCCAACAAGGTTGTCTCCGAGATCGAGGCCGCGGGCGGCCGGGCCGCAGCCGTGGGCGCGGACCTGACCACGCAGGAAGGCGTCCAGGCCCTCGCCAGCGCCGCAATGGAGAACTTCGGCTCACTGGATCTCCTGGTCCTGAACGCTTCCGGCGGGATGGAGTCCGGCATGGAAGAGGGTTACGCGCTCAAGCTGAACCGCGACGCCCAGGTGAACATGCTCAATGCTGCCGTCCCGCTGATGTCGGAGGGCTCGCGCGTGGTCTTCGTGACCAGCCACCAGGCGCATTTCATCGAAACCGTGCCCACCATGCCCGAATACGAACCGGTCGCCCGCAGCAAGCGCGCCGGCGAGGACGCCCTCCGGGAATTCGTTCCGAGCCTGGCCGACAAGGGCATCTCGCTGGTCGTGGTCTCCGGCGACATGATTGAAGGCACCGTCACCGCCACGCTGCTGGACCGCTCCAACCCGGGCGCAATCGAGGCCCGCCGCGCCGAGGCCGGCAAGCTCTACTCGGTCAAGGAATTCGCTGCCGAGGTCGCCAAGATGGCCACCGCCGACGTCGAGACAGGCCACACCGAATACGTCGGCGGCGCCGATTACTTCGACAAGTCAGACAAGTCAAGCGGCGCCGGCACCAACTAGCCGCCACCGAGATGACACTTGGCGGCAGTGTTCCTCACGGACACTGCCGTCAAGTGTCATCTCGCGTTAGCGGGCCTCACACCCCGGCGATGTGCCGGACTGCGTCGAGATACGGCATGTCCACGGCGGCGTCGGCGACCGCGCGGACGGCCGGCTTGGCGTTGAACGCTACTCCGATGCCCGCGGCGCCAAGCATGTCCAGGTCATTGGCGCCGTCGCCCACCGCGATGGTGTGTTCCATCGGGATGCCCTCCGCGGCGGCCCACTCGCGCAGGTACTTTTCCTTCGCGGCGCGGTCCACCACGTCGCCCAGCACCTTGCCGGTCAGTGCGCCGTCGACGATCTCCAGCTCGTTGGCGATCCAGTAGTCCAGCCCCAGGCCCTCGGCAATCGGCCGCAGGATCTGGTTGAAGCCGCCCGAGACCACGGCCACCGCATGTCCGGCCGCTTTGAAGGCCGCCACCAGTTCAGCGGCGCCGTCGCTCAGGGTCACCTCGGCGCGGACGGAATCGACGACGTCGGCGGGCAGCCCGGCGAGCACAGCCACCCGGGCGTGCAGGCTCTGGGCGAAGTCCAGTTCGCCGCGCATGGCAGCCTCGGTCACGGCTGTCACTTCCTCCCGCTTGCCCGCATAGGCCGCCAGCAGCTCAATGACCTCCTGCCGGATCAAGGTGGAGTCCACGTCCATGATCAAGAACTTTCGGGGAGCCTCCCGCAGGGCTGCGGGAACGACCGCCGTGTTGATGCCCTCGATGCCGGCCGCGGCTACGCTTTGCCGGATGCCGGCCAGCCCGGCCTCGGTCAGGGGGAGGGGCAGGGTGCAGTCGGCGGCGTAGACGGAGAACCGTCCGTCGCCGGTGGTGGTTTCGGTGCCGATGGCCAACCCGGCGTCGGCCAGCGAGCGGCGCAACTGCTCGACTTCGGGAAGGGACAAATTGACGCCGTAGCTGACCGCGGTCACGTTCGAACTCATGGGCTCAATCCTAGCGAGCGCACGGGAGCCGGCCGGAATTCGTTTCGCCGCGGTGACGCGGGCTGGCGGCGCTTCCGCCGGACCCACGCCCGGGTTATCAGTAGTCCGCTTTTTTGTCCTAGTGTCTACTCCTATGAGTGATGTTCTTGAATTGGCCGCCGTCAGCGTTGTGCGTGGGGCGAAGACGCTCCTGGACAAGGTTGACTGGCAGGTCAAGGAAGGCGAGCGTTGGGTGATCCTGGGCCCCAACGGCGCCGGCAAGACCACTTTGCTGCAGGTGGCGGCAGCCCGCCTCCACCCGACGAGCGGCATGGCCGGGATCCTCGAAGAGATCCTCGGCGCCGTGGACGTTTTCGAACTCCGGCCGCGGATTGGCCTCTCCTCCGCCGCCCTCGCCAACCAGATCCCCGAGCACGAAAAGGTGCTCAACGTCGTCGTGACCGCCGCGTACGGGGTCACCGGCCGCTGGCGCGAGGGCTATGAGAAGGACGACGAACGCCGCGCCTTCGCCCTGCTCAACGAATGGGGGATGGGCCCGCTGCTCAACCGGCCCTTCGCTTCGCTCTCCGAGGGGGAACGCAAGCGCGTACAGATCGCCCGCGCGCTGATGACGGATCCCGAACTCCTGCTGCTCGACGAACCCGCCGCCGGCCTCGACCTGGGCGGCCGGGAGGACCTGGTCCACCGGCTCAGCGAGCTGGCCCGCGACGAGGCAGCCCCCGCCATTGTCCTGGTCACCCACCATCTCGAAGAGGTCCCGCCGGGCTTCACCCATGCCTTGTTGATGCGCGACGGCGGCGTCGTCGCCTCCGGGCCGCTGACCGAGGTGCTGACCGCGGACAACCTCAGCAAGACCTTCGGCGTAGACCTCGACGTCACCGTCTCCGGGGGCCGTTACACTGCCACCGCCCGCCGCTGAAAGGGCCACTGACAGCGCGTGGAGTTCCTCAGTAGCGTCTTCATTTTCTTCGCCGGCCTCTGGGCGGGCACCATCAACAGTGTGGTGGGCTCGGGCACCCTGGTGACTTTCCCGGTGCTGATCGCCCTCGGTTTCGCCCCGGTGACCGCCTCCATCAGCAACGCCATGGGCCTGGTGGCCGGCAACGCGGCCGGCGCCTGGGGCTACCGCAAGGAACTTGCCGGGCGGGGACGCCAGCTCCTCAAGCTGTTGCCCGCCTCGCTGCTGGGCGGCATCACCGGCGCCTACCTGCTCCTGCACCTGCCCGAGAAGGTGTTCCAGTACGCGGCTCCGGCCCTGATTGTGCTCGCCCTGCTGATGGTGGTGTTCCAGCCCCGGCTCCAGCGCTGGGTGCAGAACCGGGAACAGAACCCGGAACACGCCATCCGCGACAAGCAGCACGGGCTCCTCCTCGTGGTGCTGGTCTACCTTGCCGGCGTCTACGGCGGCTACTTCGTCGCGGCCCAGGGCATCCTGCTGGTGGGGATCCTCGGGGTGTTCATGGCCGGAACCATGCAGAACGCCAACGCCATGAAGAACATCCTGGTGCTCGGGGTGAATATTGTCGCGGCCATCTCATACCTGATCTTCGCGTTCGACCGGATCAGCTGGACCGCGGTCGGCCTGATCGCCGTCAGTTCGCTGATCGGCGGCCTGGTCGGCTCCAAGGTGGGACGCCGCCTCTCCCCGCCGGTGCTGCGCGGCGTGATCTTCGTCCTGGGAACCGTGGCCCTGGGCTTCATGCTTGCCAAGTTGCTGAATTGACCACCCGGTGACCTTCCATTACCTCGACTCCGCGGACGACCCCCGGGTCTCCGACTACACCCAGCTGACCGACGTCCACCTGCGCAAACTCCGCGAGCCCGCCGAGGGCATGTACATTGCCGAGTCCTCCCGCGTATTGCGCCGCGCCCTCGCCGCAGGCCACAGACCCCGCTCCTTCTTCCTGGCGGAGAAATGGCTCCAGGACCTCGCCGACGTCTTTGAGCAATACCCGCACGTCCCGGCCTACATTGGCTCCGCCGCGCTGTTGGAAGAAATCACCGGCTTCCACCTGCACCGCGGCGCGATGGCAGCCATGCACCGTCCGGCACCCGTACCGCTGCCCGAACTGCTCGCCGGTGCGCGCCGGATCGCGGTACTCGAGGACATCGTGGACCATACCAACGTTGGCGCCATCTTCCGCTCCGCGGCCGCACTCGGGCTCGACGCCGTGCTGGTGTCCCCGCGCTGTGGCGACCCGCTCTACCGGCGCAGCGTGCGCGTCAGCATGGGCACGGTCTTCCAGGTGCCGTGGGCACGGCTCGACGAGTGGCCGGGGGAGTTGACGGTGCTGAAGGAACACGGCTTCCTCGTCGCCGCCATGGAGCTGACCCCGGACGCGGTGGACGTCGACGAGCTCGCCGCCCGCAACCCCGAACGGCTTGCCCTGGTGCTCGGCACCGAAGGCGCCGGAATGAGCGCAGAAACCCTGGCCGCCGTGGACCTCGCCGTGAAAATCCCGATGCGCCCCGGCGTCGATTCGCTGAATGTCGCCGCAGCGTCCGCCGTCGCGTTCTGGGAACTGCGGCCCCGCGGCTGACACCTCCGCAAGCGCACCGCCGGCCGGTTCGTCCAGTCCCGGGATCTGGGCTATTATTGGTAGCTGGCCGTGCTGCGCCTTTGGGCGCCGCGTAGCTATCCCACTCATACCTGGCAGCTGGCAAAATCCAGTTGCGCGAACAAAGGTCCAATTATGCAGTCTGATATCCACCCGAAGTACGAAGCTGTTGTTTTCAACGACCTGGCTTCCGGCGTCAAGTTCCTGACCAAGTCCACCGTGTCTTCCTCGAAGACCATCGAGTGGGAAGACGGAAACACCTACCCGGTCATCGACGTCGAAATCTCCTCCGAGTCCCACCCGTTCTACACGGGCAAGCAGCGCATCATGGACTCTGCAGGCCGCGTCGAGCGCTTCAACGCTCGCTTCAAGGGCTTCGGCGGCAAGAAGTAACTTTCTGCTCCCAAGGTCTTTTGGAAAAGCCCGCACCGGCGACGGTGCGGGCTTTTTGCGTCCCGGCGGCACCCGGTTCGGCCGGCTTCGCTTTGGGCAGGCCGTGGGGCAGGATTGACGGTATGACATCCCTCCCTTCCTCTGCGGCGTCAACGACCGACGACGGCGGCCGCCGCCACGGCGAGTACAAGGTGCCCGGCGGCAAACTCGTGGTGGCCGACCTCGACGTCGTCGACGGCGTCCTGGCGCACGTCTCGATCAGCGGCGATTTCTTCCTCGAACCCGACGAGGCGCTCCTGGAGATCAACCGCAGCCTCACCGGCCTGCCCGAGGATGCCAGTGCAGCCGACCTTGCCGCCGCCGTGACGGCCGCGTTGCCCGAGGACGCCGTGCTTTTCGGTTTCTCCGCCGAGTCGGTCGCGATCGCGGTCCGCCGGGCACTGGCCAAGGCCACCGGCTGGGGCGACCACCACTGGAACATCATCGGCCCTTCCGTGCTTCCCACCCACGTGAACGTGGCGCTGGACGAGGTCCTCACCGAGGAAGTCGGTGCCGGCCGCCGCAACCCGACACTGCGTTTTTGGGACTGGGAGGAACCCTCGGTGGTGATCGGCAGCTTCCAGTCCGTCCGCAACGAAGTCCACCCCGACGGCGTCAGCCGGCACGGCATCAGTGTGGTCCGCCGGATCAGCGGCGGGGGAGCCATGTTCATGGAGGCGGGCAACTGCATCACCTACTCCCTCTACCTGCCGCAAACCCTCGTCGACGGCATCAGCTTCGCCGATTCCTACGGATTCCTGGATGCGTGGGTCATGGCGGCGCTGGAGAAGGTCGGCATCAGCGCGTTCTACGTGCCGCTGAACGACATCGCCACCGACCAGGGCAAGATCGGCGGTGCCGCGCAAAAGCGGCTCGCCAACGGCGGAATGCTGCACCACGTCACCATGAGCTACGACATCGACGCCGACAAGATGGTCGAGGTGCTGCGGATCGGCAAGGAGAAACTCTCGGACAAGGGCACCACGAGCGCCAAGAAGCGCGTCGACCCGCTCCGTCGGCAGACCGGCCTGGCCCGTGCGGAGATTGTCGCCGCCATGATGGAAGTCTTCACCGAGCGGTACGCGGCGACGCCCGCGGAACTGACCGAGACCGAGCTCGAGGCGGCCCGGCAGCGGGTCGAGACCAAGTTTGGCACCACGGAGTGGCTGCACCGGGTCCCGTAGCTGCATCCGCCCCATCGACTGCTCCCCACCGGCCTGTTGACCCCTCAAAGGGCGGTTGGGCCCACGCCGGCAGGGTTCCCTGGCCGAGCTTGCGAGGCTAGGGAGCCGGTGGGGAGCAGTCGATCCGGGTCCTAGCCGGCGGCCTGTGCCGTGAGCGCCCGCAGCAACTGGCTGCGCTGTTCGATGATGATCCGTCGCAGCGCGCGGGCTGCGTCCGGATGTTCGGCGAGCCACTTATCCGTGCGGACAATCACCGGGTGCTCCTCGGGAGCCTGCGCCTGCCCGCTGTCCTGGGCCAGGTCCTGGCCTGCGGGGTACAGACCGCGGACGATCCGGCTGGCGATCTCGATGCTCCGGCCCGCCCAGACCCGCTCGAGGCACTCGAAGTAGGGTTCGACGTAGCCGGCCAGCAGGGCGGCCGGCGCGGTGTTGAATCCCGTGATGGTGGCGCTGAGCAGCTGGTTCGACAGTGCGGTGCCGTGCACGGCGGCGTCCCAGGCGGCATCTTTGACCGCAGGATCGGGCCGCGCCGCAAGGGCTGTGGCGTGCCCGGACTTGCCCGAGGCGGTGTTGTCGCGGGCCAGTTCGGCGTCCAGCTCGGCGGGGGCGGCCTGGCCGTGGGCCGCGAGGGCGTGCCAGAGGTTCCAGCGGAGCTCCGCGTCGACCGAGAGGCCCTCGATGACGGTGCTGCCGTCCAGCAGGCCGCGGACCAGCTCCAGGCGCCCGGCGTCGAAGCGGCTCGTGGCGGCAAGCGTGCGCGCCCAGGCCAGCTGCTGGTCCGAACCGGGAGCAGCACCCTCGAGTTCGGCGGCGGCCGTGGCGAGGAATCCGCTGCGGACGGCGCCCCGCCGGTCCGCAGGGACGTAGCGTTCGATTGCGGTCCCGGCGTTGCCCAGGACATTCAGCAGCACGCCGATGCCTGACTCGGCGGGGCCGAAGCGTTGTACCGCCTCCACGTAGCTGGCCGCCGGGGTCACGGCGTCCCGGGCGGAGTCCCACAGCGCGGTCCAGCACAGGGCCCGTGCCATCGGATCGCTGATCGTTCCCAGCGAGCTGCGCACCGTGGCCTCGGAGTGCGGATCCAGCCGGACCTTGGCGTAACTGAGGTCCTCATCATTGACCAGCAGCAGCGCCGGGCGTGCCTTGCCGGCGAGCTGGCCCACCAGGGTGCGTTCGCCGTCGACGTCGGTCTCCACGCTCTCGGTGCGGACCAGCGCGCCGGTGGCGTCGTGATTGTAGAGGCCGATCCGCAGCCGGTGCGGCCGCGGCTCCTGCCGGCCGGTGATCGGATCTACGGCGTGCTGCAGCAGGGACGCGGTGCCCAGGACGCCGTCGTGCTCCTCGATCTCGGAGCTGAGGGTGGAAATGCCGGACGTCTGCAGCCACTGCCGTGCCCAGGTGGCGAGGTCCCGGCCGGAGGCGGCACTGAGCGCGGCCAGCAGGTCCTCCAGCGTGGTGTTGCCGTAGGCGTGGTCACGGAAGTACTGACGGGAGCCGGCGATGAAGGCGTCGAAGCCCACATAGGCGACGAGTTGCTTGAGCACCGAGGCGCCCTTGGCATAGGTGATGCCGTCGAAGTTCTGCTTGGCGGCTTCAAGGTCCGGGATGTCCGCGACGATCGGGTGCGTGGTGGGCAGCTGGTCCTGGACGTAGGCCCAGGCCTTGCGGTTGTTGGCGAAGTTCACCCAGGCGGTCTCCCAGTCCGTGGTGCGGTCCACGCCGAGGGTTCCCATGTAGTCAGCGAAGGATTCCTTCAGCCACAGATCGTCCCACCACCGCATCGTGACGAGGTCCCCGAACCACATGTGCGCCATCTCGTGCAGCAGGGTGTTGGCGCGGCCCTGGTACTGCGAGTCGGCCGCCCGGGAGGTGAAAACGTAGCTCTCCGTGAACGTCACGAGGCCGGGGTTCTCCATCGCGCCGAGGTTGTACTCGGGCACGAAGGCCTGCTCGTACTTCCCCCACGGGTACGGGTAATCGAAGAGCTCGTTGAAAAAGTCCAGACCGTTCCGGGTGAGCCGGAACAGTTCTTCCGTGTCGAAGGACGGTGCCATCGAGGCGCGGCAGTAGAGGGCCAGCGGCACGTCCAGCTCCGTCCCGTCCGCGAGGGTCCCGTGCCAGGCGTCTTCGGCCTTGAAGTAGGGCCCGGCGAGCACGGTGGTGATGTAGGTGGACATCGGCTTCGTCGGGGCGAAGTCCCAGCGGCTCGTCGCCGGGTCGCTGGTCAGCTGGGTGCGGAGGGTTTCGACGCCGTTCGAGGAGACCTGCCACCCGGACGGGGCCATCACGTGGAAGGTGAACTCGGCCTTGAGGTCCGGCTGTTCGAAGTTCGCGAACACGCGCCGCGCGTCGGCGGGCTCGTACTGGGTGTAGAGGTAGCACTGGCCGTCAGCCGGATCGAAGAAGCGGTGCATGCCCTCGCCGGAGGTGCTGAACAGGGCGGTGCCGGTGACCGTGACCTGGTTTTCGGCCTGAAGATCGTCCAGCCGGATTCGGGAACCGTCCACCACCTCGTCCAGCGTCAACCCCTTACCGTTGAGGAAGACGCTGTGCACGCTGCTGCCGATGAAGTCCAGGAAGGTGGAGGCGCCGGGTTCGCTGGCGGAGAAGGTGATCACGCTTCGGCTGGTATAGCCCGCGACCTTGGGGTCCGCGGCCTGCCGGACGTCAAGGGACACATCGTAGCTGTGGGTGGTGATCAGGGCTGAGCGGGTGGCCGCTTCGTCACGGCGCAGGTTCTGGTTCGACACTCCGCTATCTAATCACGAGCGGTACCGCGGTACAGCTGTCTTCAGGCCCTGTTTAGCCCTGTCAGGCGCCGGTTTCAGCGGCCGGGGATGAGGATGACGGCGGCGGCCAGGCCCAGCGCGGCGATCAGCAGCCACGACGCCAGGGCTGCCAGCAGGGCACGGGTCCCGGTGCGCAGCAGGTGCCGCACCCGGACGGCCGACCCCAGTCCGAACAGCGCCATGCCCAACAGCACATCCTGCAGCATTGCGGCCGCGCCAAGTACCTCGGGGGAGAGCCAGCCACTGGAGCGAAGGGCCGCCATGGCGATGAACCCCAGCACGAACAGCGGCACGACCGGTGGGAGCTTCCCGCCGTCGTCGGACCCTATCCGGTGGTGGATCCCTGCTGCGGCGACCATGGGCGCGAGCAGCAGTACGCGGGTGAGTTTGACGATGACGGCGACGGCGAGCGCCGACGCGCCGGCGGTCTGGGCGGTGGCGACCACCTGGCCGACGTCGTGCACGGAGGCGCCCGTCCAGGCTCCGAAGGTTTCCGGGCCCAGGCCCAGCGGGCCGATCAGGAGCGGCAGGACGCCGATCGCGAGCGTGCCGCAGAGCGTGACCAGCGCGATCGGCAGCACCGTGTCGGCCTGCCGGATGCGGCGCACGGCGGCCATCGCGCCGATCGCGGAGGCGCCGCAGATGGCAAACCCGGTCGCGATCAACAGGGACACCTGCGGCGGCAGCCGGAACAGCCGGCCGATCCCGTAGGTGCCGGCGAAGGCGGCCAGCACCACCCCGGTGATCAGCAGCAGTGCCGGCCAGCCCAGGCCCAGCACATCCATAACGCTGACCTTGAGTCCCAGCACCACAATGCCGCTGCGCATCAGGTGCTTGCCGGCGAAGTCGAGCCCGGGCCGGCCGGATCCGGCGGTCCAGCCGGAGGCGCCCGGCAGGTTGGCGGCCAGCAGCCCCAGCACGACTGCCACCGTCATGGCAGGCAACGAGGGCAACAGAAGGTGGACGGCAAGGGCGACGGCTACGGCGGCGGCGCAGGCGAGCAGGCCGGGCAAAAGCGGCGCAAGCTGGCCGGGGCGCCGCTGCGGGAGGGCGGGACGGGTAAGAGGCACGACTCCCACTTTGCCGTATCTTCGGGGCATGCATCGGAGCGCAACACGGAACCGCTGCAAACCCCGGGCGTCGGCGTTAGCCGCAACACGCCCTGCGGGTTACGTCGAAATGATTTCGTAACGAAAAGGTGGTTGGCTAGTGGGCATGTCTGACCTTTTCCAGGATTACTCCGAGGCCGCCGGCCGCAGCGGCGCCTACGACGAGATGTTCACCCCGGACCAGCAGGCCCGGCGCTCCTACGGGCAGGTGGCCGGGGCGCTGCAGGAGCTTTCGCTGGCCGACGTCACCGCCCGTGCCGATTCCATGGCGCGGACCTTCCTGGACCGCGGCGTCACCTTCGACTTCGCGGGCGAGGAGCGGCCCTTCCCGCTGGACATCGTGCCCCGGGTTATCCCGGCGGACGAGTGGTCCGTGCTGGAACGCGGCGTGGCCCAGCGCGTCCGGGCGCTCGAAGCCTTCCTCAACGATGTGTACGACAAAATGACGGTCGTTGCCGACGGCGTCATCCCGCGGCAGCTCGTCACCACCAGCGCCCACTTCCACCGCCAAGTGCACGGCTTCGAACCGGCCGGCGGTGTCCGCGTGCACATTTCCGGCATTGACGTCGTCCGCGACGCTGCCGGCACGTTCCGCGTCCTGGAAGACAACGTGCGCGTCCCGTCCGGGGTCAGCTACGTCCTGGAGAACCGCCGCGCCATGGCCAAGGGCCTGCCGGAGGCGTTCGGCCAGCAGCTCATCCGCCCGGTAGAGGAATACCCGCGCCGGCTGCTGTCCGCGCTGCGCAAGACGGCCCCGTCCGGTGTCGACGACCCCACAGTGGTGGTCCTGACGCCCGGCGTGTTCAACAGCGCCTACTTCGAGCACACCCTGCTGGCCGGCCTGATGGGCGTTGAACTGGTCGAGGGCCGTGACCTGATCTGCCGCGGCAACCGGGTTTACATGCGCACCACCGCCGGCGAGCAGCGCGTGGACGTGATCTACAAGCGGATCGACGACGAGTTCTTGGACCCGCTGCAGTTCCGCTCCGACTCCATGCTCGGCTGCCCCGGGCTGGTCAACGCCGCCCGCGCCGGCGGCGTCACCATCGCCAACGCCGTGGGTAACGGCGTCGCAGACGACAAGCTGGTCTACAGCTACGTGCCGGACCTGATCCGGTACTACCTCAGCGAGGAACCCGTCATCGCCAACGTTGACACTTTCCGACTCGAGGAGAAGGAAGCCCGCGAGCACGTGCTGGACCGGCTCGACGAGCTGGTGGTCAAGCCGGTGGACGGTTCCGGCGGCAAGGGCCTCGTGATCGGACCGGACGCATCGAAGGACGAGCTCGACGCCCTGCGCAAGCGCATCATCGCCGACCCCCGAGGCTGGATCGCGCAGCCGGTGCTGCAGCTCTCCACCGTGCCGACGCTCAGCGGCGACAAGTTCGGCCCGCGGCACGTGGATCTGCGCCCGTTCGCGGTGAACGACGGCGACGACGTCTGGGTGCTGCCCGGCGGCCTCACCCGGGTGGCGCTCAAGGAGGGGTCGCTGATTGTGAACTCCAGCCAGGGCGGCGGCTCGAAGGACACCTGGGTGCTGGCTGATTCCCCGCAGGTCCCGGTGGAGGCCATCCCGCGGCCGGCGATCACGGTCCGTGAGCGGGTCTCGGTCTGGCCGGTGGAGAGCAACTGGCGCGACAGCCAGAAAGAGCAGCAACAGCAGCAGATGTCCGAGGCGCAGGAGGTAGCCGCGAATGCTTAGCCGTATTGCCGAGTCACTGTTTTGGATCGGCCGCTACGTTGAACGTGCCGACGGCACCGCCCGGATTCTCGATGTCCACCTCGAACGGCTGAACCACCTGCCGATGGAGGAACAGCGCAGCGTGGCGCAGGAGCTCCTCGCCGTCATGGGTGCCCGGCCGCAGTCGGAGGATTTCGGCCTGGACGAGCTGCTGCACGCCCTGGCCTACGACAAGCACAGCGCTACCTCGATCGCCGGCTCCCTGGGCGCGGCACGTGAGAACGCCCGGCGTGCCCGGGAAACGGTGTCTTCGGGACTCTGGGAGAGCCTGAACACCACCTACTACGGGTTGAACCAGCACCGCAAGGACGTGGTGGGCACCTACCGCTTCTGCAACTGGGTGCTGGAACGCACCGCGATGGTCAGCGGCCTCGCCGACACCACGGTCAGCCACGATGAAAGCTGGCTGTTCCTGGTCCTGGGACGCTCGCTGGAGCGGGCCGACATGACCGCGCGCATGCTCTCCACCCGGGACGTGCTCTCCGCCGGGATGTCCTGGGTGAACATGCTCCGCTGCGCGGGCGCCTACGAATCCTTTTTACGCACCCGGCGGGCCGCCTTCGGCGACCAACACGCGGCCGAGTTCCTGCTGCTGGACCGGCTCTTCCCGCGGTCCATTGTGTACGCCCTGCGCGACGCCGACGATTGCCTCGCCAAGCTGGACCCCTCGGCCCAGCGCGTCGGCTTCATCAATGACGCCCGCCGGATCGTTGGCCAGGCCCGGACCTTCCTGGAGTTCCACCGCACCGACGACCTGATGTCCGAACTGCCGGAGCACATGGAGCGCGTGCAGAAGGCCGTTTCGCAGGCCTCGGACGCCATTTCCCGTAAGTACTTCAATCAGGCAGACGAACTGGCCTGGGTGGGAGAAGTTTCATGACCCGGCTCAGCATTACCCACAGGACCGCGTACAAGTACAACAAGCGGGTCACCCTCTCCTACAACGAGGCGCGGATGACGCCGCTGACGGACCCGCAGCAGGTGGTGCTGGAGTCCTCGATGAAGGTCTCGCCGTCGCAGGCCGCGCTCAGCAGCTACCGCGACTACTGGGGCACTCGTGTGACGGCGTTCGACATGCAGATGCCGCACGACCACCTCGAGGTCCTCGCCACCACCACGGTGGAGGTCCACCGCGTCGAGCGGGTCCCGGCCGAGGCGGACATCGTGGGCTGGGATGTGCTGGCCTCGCCGGAGACCCTCAACCAGTTCAGCGACTGGATCCCGCAGTCGCAGCTGACCGGTCCCGGCGCCGAGGTCCTCGCGATCGTCCCCGGCGTCGTCGAGGGGCGTAACCCGCACGAGGCCGCGATGGCGGTGTTCGAATGGATGCGCGGGGAGATGAGCTACATGAAAGGCTCCACCGGCGTCACCACCAACGCCGAGGAAGCCTGGACGCAGCGGCAGGGTGTCTGCCAGGACCTTGCCCACCTCGCGATCGGAGCGCTGCGCAGCTGCGGTATCCCGGCCCGGTACGTGTCCGGCTACCTGCACCCGCGCTCGACGGCGGACCTCGGCGAGACCGTCGCCGGGCAGTCACACGCCTGGCTGGAATGGTGGGACGGCGAATGGCGCAGCTGGGACCCGACCAACCACAAGCCTGCCGGGGACTTCCACGTCACCGTGGCCCGCGGCCGCGACTACCGCGACGTGCCGCCACTCAAGGGCATCCTGTCCGGCGGCGGGGGATCGGCCTTGTCAGTGACGGTGGAGATCACCCGGCTGGCCTGACGCGCCCCCGGCCGGTTCCTATTCGAAACCGGAGCGGGTGGCATCGTCGAGCGGGGTCCACCACGTCAGCGGCGGCACGATCTTGAACCGCCGGCCGGTGAGCGAATCCGGTGTGATCCGGACGAAGTGGTCTTTCTTGCCGGCCTGCCACGGGAACAGCAGCAGACCCACCGTGTCCAGGATCTCCTCCTGGTTCTTGACCGCGGCGGCCTGGCCCTTGACGACCACGCTCCAGGCGATGCCCCTGTCCGCATCGACGCCGTCGGCCTCCACCGCTACCGCCGTGTCGCCGGTCGCGGCCTGCAGCTTCGTGCCTTCCGCGGTGCGGAAGACGAGGGTTCCGTGGTCCACCTTGTAATTGATCGGAAAGATGTCTGGATGGTCATCCACCCACACGGCCATTCGGCCCACTGTGACGCTGCGCAAGAGCCGCCAGCACTCGTGGCTGTCCAGATTTTCGACGTCGTGGGGCTGGCCTGCTGCCGGTTTCGGATCGGTGCTCATGGCGCCGAGCCTACGTCAGCCGGGGAGGACCGGGCTAGGGCATAACGGCCCGGCGGCGTAATAATCCGCCAATTCCGTGGGTCTGATCGGAACGTATCAGGGTATTCTGGCAACACGTCATCGGCGCGGATGGACGTGGTGAGTATCGGGGGACTGATGGAATCTGTCGATGAGGGCCGGGAGACTATCGGCTCCGGCACTACGAAAGTAGAAGACCTGCTCAAGGACTTCGTTTCTCACGGCGGTGAGCTGTTGCAGTCCCGCGAGCGGATGGCCGGACTGCTCGAAGCAGTCGTCGCCCTCGCCGAAGACCTCAGCCTCGACGCCGTCCTGGAACGGGTGGTGCAGTCGGCCTGCCACCTCTTGCGTGCCCGCTACGGGGCGTTGGGCGTCATGGGCGACAACCGGGCCCTGAGCCATTTCATCACCGTCGGCATTGACGAGGAGCTCGCCGCCAAGATCGGTTTGGTGCCCTCCGGCAAGGGCGTGCTCGGCGTGCTGGTCACCACCCCCCAGCCGCTGCGGCTGCACGACCTCGGCCGGCACCCGGAAGCCGTGGGATTCCCCGAACACCACCCGCCCATGCGGTCCTTTCTTGGCGTTCCCATCCGGGTCCGCGACACCGTCTTCGGAAACCTGTACCTGACGGAGAAAGAGGGCGGAGGGGACTTCAGCGATGAGGACGAGGAACTCGCGATGGCGCTGGCCGCGGCCGCTGGGGTCGCGATTGAGAACGCCAAGATGTACGACGACTCACGGCGCCGCGCGCGCTGGCTGGAGGCGTGCATGGATGTCGCGGGGCTGATGCTCGGCGATGACCGGGACTACACGGTGAGCGGGCTCGATCCCATCGCAGCCCGGGCACTGCGGGAGTCCGAGTCCCAGCTGGCGCTGATTGTCGCCCCTGATGCGTCCGGGCCAGGCTACATTGTGGCGGGTGCTGCGGGGGAGCGGGCGAGGGAGCTCTCCGGGAAGCCGTTGGCGCTCGATTCGCCGGAACTGAGGGAAGTGTTTTCCGGTGGCGAACCGACCATTGTGGAGGATTCCGCCGCCGTGCTGGAGTGCACCGAGTGCGGCCCGATGGGACCGTTGCTCGCCGTCGCGCTGAGCACCCAGGGCGCGCACCACGGCCTCCTGCTCCTGGCCCGCGGCCCGAACGGCCGCCGTTACGCCCGCACCGACATCGAGATGGGCGCGGTCTTCGGCTCGCACGTGGCCCTGGCCCTGGAACTCGCCCGTGTGCATCGGCTGCGCGAAGAACTCCTCGTCTTCACGGACCGGGACCGGATCGCCCGGGACCTGCACGACCTCGTCATCCAGCGGCTCTTCGCCGCCGGGCTGAGTGTCCAGAGCCTGACCCGGTTCACCAAGGACGAGCTGGCGACCGAACGGATCCGCAACATCACTGGCGAATTGGACGAGGCGATCCGCAGCCTGCGGGACACGATCTACTCGCTCCGGAGCAGCAGCGGAGAAACCGAGCTGCTCAGCGGCAGGATCCGGCGCGTGACCCGGAGTTCGGCCAAGTCCATGCCCTTCACCCCGCGGCTGACACTGACCGGCCCGGTGGATGCCGTCACGCCGGACAAGGCGGACAACGTGGTGGCCGTGGTTTCGGAAGGCCTCAGCAATGCGATCCGGCACTCCGGCGCTGACGCGATCTCGGTGTCCGTGGCCGTCGTGAAAGGCCAGGTCACGGTCGTCATCACGGACAACGGCTCCGGCTTCGACGACAGCCAGGAACGCAACGGCCTGGCCAACCTGGAAGACCGTGCGCGGATGCTGGACGGCGAATGCACCATCACGACGGCGCCGGACGCCGGCACCAGCGTGGAATGGTCCGTGCCGCTCTAGCCGCGGGAACCTTCTGGCTGGTCCTTCTGGCGCGTACTTCGTCAGTGGTTGCTGTGTTGCCGCCCGGCGTCGGCTGCCGAGCCGTTGGCAGCCGTGCCCGCGCCGGCCGGGCTGGCAATGAAGACGGCGGCCTGGGTGCGTCGCTCGAAGCCCAACTTCGCCAGCAGGGACGAAACGTAGTTCTTGACCGTCTTTTCGGCCAGGAACATCTCAGCCGCGATCTGGCGGTTCGTGAGTCCGCCGCCAACCAGTTCCAGCACCCTGCGCTCCTGCGGCGTGAGGGAGGTCGTGCGCGGATCCACTTCTTCGGTTTCGACCAGGCTCTCGACGATCCCGGCGGCCACGCCGTCCTCGAAGAGGGATTCGCCAGCCGCGGCACGGCGCAGCGCACCGATCAGGTCGGTGCCGCCGATCTCCTTCAGGACGTAGCCCGAGGCGCCGGCGAGGACAGCGCCGCGCAGGGCCTGCTCGTCGTCGAAACTGGTGAGAATGATGCAATTCAACGAAGGATCGACGGAGCGTACGTCCCGGCAGACCTCAATCCCGGTGCCGTCGGGCAGCCGGGCATCCAGGACACAGACATCCGGATGCAGTGCCGGTATCCGGCGGGTGGCTTCCACGGCGGAGCCTGAGCTGCCGACCACGAGGAAACCCTCGCCCTCCAGCAGTTCCTGCAGGCCGCGGCGGACCAGCTCGTGGTCGTCGAGGATGAACACACGGATGACAGCCGGATGGCCCTCGGTTGCGGTGAGACCGGCATCTGCCCAGGCAATCATGTTTCTCCTGTCAGGACGCCACTGCCGCCTCGCGTTCCACGGAGCTCCCCAGCTCGCGTCGCAGGTATGCAGCAGACCACGCCCGTCCATCTTGTGCGGAACCCTGGTTGCTGGTTCCTGAATTGTGGTGGAGTCGTACTTTCTATTGTGGCCTCCGGCGGCCTGCAAATGGTGCGGGACCCGAATATTTCTTCGCCGTGCACAGAGCAAGTCTGCGGCCGCCCGGGGGTCCCGGGCAAGGGCCGTTCGGCCTACGGCGCCGGGGCGGCCGGGCCGCCGTGACTTTCGGCCCTAGCCGACGGACCCGGGCGCCGGAATCCTTGGAGCTACTGCCACGGGGGCACCACGAAAGGGACCAGCCATGAGCGACGCTACCGGCATCCGGACCATCCTGGTTGGAGTCGACGGATCGGACGCCTCGGTGGAGGCCCTCCGCCAGGCGCAGCGGCTGGCCCTCCCGCTGTCGGCGAACCTGGTGGCGATGGCCTGCTGGGACGTTCCTCCGGTCTACGACGGCTACGTCGCCATGGGCATCAACGACTTTGACGTCCGCGCCGGGGAGATCCTGCAAGAGACCGTAGTGAAGGCCTTCGGCGAAACCACCCCCGCCAATGTGGAAACACGGCTGGTGCAGGGGCACCCGCGCCGGATGTTGCTTGAGGAGAGCCGGAACGCGGACCTGCTGGTGCTGGGCAGGCGCGGGCACGGCGGCTTCGGCGGCCTGCTGCTCGGCTCCGTCAGCTCGGCCCTCGTGGCCCACGCGCACTGCCCAGTGATGGTGGTGCACGCGCCGGCAAAGCACCAGCCGGCGAAGCACTAGCCGGCCAGCGTCAGCGGGGCCGACAGGGTTTAGGCGGCGGTTACGGACCGCCGCGACTACTCGAAGGAGGCACGCCTCGGGTCTGCCAGCCGGGTGTGCCACACATCCGGGTTGTTGACCTTGAAGCGGCGCCCGGTCAGGGCCTTCGGTGCCAGCCGGACGTAGTAGTTTTTTTCGCCGGGTTGCCACGGCTCGAGGAGCAGCTCGTCCACCGCATCCTTGTCCGCTTGGTCCTCAATCAGCTGGGCCTCGCCGCGGGCGACGACGCTCCAGGCGGTCTGCTCGTGGGAGTCATAGCCGTCGATTTCGAAGGCAACCGGCTTGGCCGTGATGGCGCCCCACAACTTGGTGCCGCCGGCGGTGCGGAACACGATCGAGCGGCGCTGCAGGACGAAGTTCACCGGAAAGACCTCGGGGTGGCCGTCCACGATCAGCGCGATCCGCCCGACCACTTCGCTGTCGAGCAGCACCCAGCACTGGTCGATGGAGAGCTGGAAATTTGGCGGAGGCGTCGTCGTAGTCACAGCTCCACGTTACGGACGGGCCCCGAGGCCCATTAGGGCCATAAGGCCCGTGGCGCAGCCGCGCACGCGCCGCTAGCGGGCGAGGGACCCGCCGACCCCACAGCAGGTATTACCAGGGGCTCGGCTTGTAGTCCTTGAGGAACACGCCGTACTGGTCCTCGCCGGACTCGCCCATGACGATGGGGTCGTAGACCCGCGCCGCGCCGTCGACCAGGTCCAGCGGGGCGTGGAAGCCTTCCTCCATCAGCCGGACCTTTGTGTAGTGCGGCCGCTCGTCGGTGATCCAGCCGGTGTCGACGGCGGTCATCAGGATGCCGTCGGACTCCAGCATTTCCTTGGCGCTGGTACGCGTCATCATGTTCAGCGCGGCCTTGGCCATGTTGGTGTGCGGGTGCCCGGGTCCCTTGTAGGCGCGGGAGAACTGGCCTTCCATGGCGCTGACGTTCACGATGTACTTCCGCCGTGCCGTGGAACGCTTCATCGCCCCGCGCAGCCGGCTCACCAGCAGGAACGGCGCCGTGACGTTGCACAGCTGCACCTCGAGCATCTCCAGGGGATCCACCTCGTCCACCACCTGGGTCCAGCTGTTGATGGTGGCGAGGTCCGGGACCAGGCCGCCGGCGTCGATCGCGGTGCCCGAAGCGATCCGCTCCAGCGATGCCGAGCCGGTCGAGAGCGCCAGTGAGGTGATGGCGTCGCCGGCCAGGACCGGGTGGTCCAGGACCGAGCTTGCCAGGGCCAGCGGGTGCTTGTCGTGGGCGTGGCCGAACGTGACCAGTTCTGGTCCGCCGTTGGCCGCCTGCAGCTCCGCCGGCAACGGCTCGTCCTCGGCGTCGACCAGTGGCTTGTAGGCGTTTCCGGAGCGCCGCACCGTCTGGGCGGCGTTGTTGATGATGATGTCCAGCGGCCCCGCGGCGTCCAGTGAATCCGTCAGGGCCATGACCTGGGAGGGGTCGCGCAGGTCGATGCCCACGATCCGAAGCCGGTGCAGCCAGTCGGCACTGTCCTCCATCGCGGCGAAGCGCCGGGCGGCGTCCTTTGGGAAGCGGGTGGTGATCGTCGTGTGGGCGCCGTCGCGGAGCAGCCGCAGGGCGATGTACATGCCGATCTTGGCCCGGCCGCCGGTCAACAGGGCGCGCCGGCCGCTCAGGTCCGTCCGCGCATCGCGCTTGCTGTGGCTGAAGAGTGCACACTCCGGGCAGAGCTGGTGGTAGAACGCATCCACCTGGGTGTAGTGCTGTTTGCAGATGTAGCAGGGCCGGGACCTGATCAGGTGGCCGGCGACTTCCCCGGTGGCCGAGGTGGCCAGCTTGTTGCCGCGGGTCTCGTCGTCAATCCGGTCCGGCGCGGCCGTCGCGGTCTGGGCGATGACGGCGCGGTCTGCCTCGGCGATCAGGTCTCGCTTGGTGACCCGGCGGTGCCGCTTGACCGCCTTGAACATCTTGCCGGTCGCGCGGCGGACCGAGACGTAGTCCGGGTGCTCCTCGTCGTAGACGTGGATGCTGTCCAGCACCTTGAGGCAGGCCGCGATCTCGGCGGAGGTCAGTTCGGCTGGCGCCGGGGCGGGGACGGCTGCCGCCGGCTCGGCAGCGGCCATCGGATCGGAGGCCGGCACGGGGGGCAGATCGGAGGAGCTCATTGGGCCAATTTTACAGCCCGGCCAGGGCCCGTCCGAACGTCGGCCTGCGCAGGGGCCGGGCCGGGAGCCGGCAAACGGTACCCGGCGCCGGTCTCCTGCTCAGTACGCCTTGGTGGAGGTGCTCCCGGGAGGCTCGAGGCCGACGGCGGCGGCGTGCACTTCGCCGACCTTCTCCACGGACTCGCGCCCGGCCGGCCAGTTCTCGGTGGCGGTCTTGACCGCATCCGGCACCAGGTACAGGTTGGCCGCGGAGAGCGCGCGTTCGGCGTCTCCCGGCTCGGGGACCTCCTGGCCCTTGGACAGGACCGTGATGCCGGACTCGGTGACCTTGAACCCGCGCGCACGGTCCAGTTCGGGGTCCAGGCCGATCGCCGCGCCGGCGGGGATGCGGACGTTTTTATCGACGATGGCGCGCTTGACCACGGCGCCCGCCCCGACCTGCACCTTGTCCATCAGTACCGAGTCGAGCACCCGGCTCGCGGTGCCGACGTAAACGTCGTTGGAGAGCACCGAACCTTCCACGATGCCGCCGGAGATGACCACACCGCTGGCCACGATCGAATCCAGCGCCGTGCCCACCGTGCGGCCCTCGCCGCGGACGAACTTGGCCGGCGGGGAGATGCTCTGGCGCGTGTAGATCGGCCACTCCGAGTTGTACAGGTTGAAGACCGGCACGGGGGAGATCAGGTCCATGTGGGCGTCGTAGAACGAATCGATGGTGCCGACGTCCCGCCAATAAGTACGGTCACGTTCGGTGGAGCCGGGGATGTCGTTGAGGGTGAAGTCGTACACCCCGGCCTCGCCCTGGTCCACGAAGTAGGGAATGATGTCGCCGCCCATGTCGTGCTTGGTGTCGAGCCTCTCGGCGTCGACATGCAGCGCTTCGACTAGAGCGTCAGCGTTGAAGACATAGTTGCCCATGGACGCCAGGAACTGGGTCGGGTCCGCGGCGAGCCCGGGCGTGGAGGAGGGCTTCTCCACGAAGGCTGCGATCTTCTCCGGGTTCTCCTGGTCCACCTCGATCACGCCAAACTGGTCTGCCATATGCAGCGGCTGCCGCACGGCCGCGACCGTCGCCTTGGCGCCGCTGGCGACGTGCTGGGCGACCATCTGGGCGAAGTCCATCCGGTAGACGTGGTCCGCGCCGACCACGACGACGATGTCGGGATTGGCGTCGTGGATCAGGTTAAGGGACTGGTAGATGGCGTTGGCGCTGCCGAGGAACCAGCTCTTGCCGACACGCTGCTGGGCGGGCACGGACGCGATGTAGTTGCCGAGCTGCGTGGACATTCGCCACGTTTCAGAAATGTGCCGGTCAAGGCTGTGGGATTTGTATTGCGTGAGGACAACAATCTGCAAATACCGGGAATTCACCAGGTTCGAGAGAGCAAAATCAATGAGCCGGTAACTTCCGGCAAACGGAACGGCGGGCTTGGCCCGGTCGGCCGTCAACGGCATTAGCCTATTTCCCTCGCCACCTGCGAGGACTATGGCCAAGACTTTCTTCTGCTGCGGCATGTGATCGCTCCTGAACGCCTTTGGTGCTCCCCAAAACTGTCCGGTGTGCCCGGACCTCTTCACACTAGAACAGATCAGCCGGAACGACTACCTTGGGGGTTGTGCGTATAGACATTGTGACCAAGGAATTCCCGCCCGAAATCTATGGGGGCGCCGGCGTCCACGTGGCCGAACTCAGCCGGGTACTGGCCCAGAAGGTGGACCTGCAGGTGCGGGCCTTCGGGGCGCCGCGTGATCCGCAGTACCACGGGGCCACCGTGACGTCCTATGCCGTGCCGGAGGACCTGGGCGGCGCCAACGCCGCCGTGCAGACCCTCGGCGTGGACCTGAGGATCGTCCCTGACATCGCCGGGGCGGACCTCGTGCACTCGCACACCTGGTACGCCAACATGGCCGGCCACATCGCCTCGCTGCTGCACGGCATCCCGCACGTGCTCAGCGCCCACAGCCTGGAGCCGTTACGGCCATGGAAAGCCGAACAGCTCGGCGGCGGCTATGCCCTGTCCTCCTGGGTGGAGAAGACCGCCTACGAATCCGCCGCGGCGATCATCGCCGTGTCCGAAGGCATGCGTCAGGACATCCTGCGCAGCTACCCCGAGGTGGACCCGGCCAAGGTCCGCGTGGTCCACAACGGCATCGACGTCAGCCTCTGGAACCGCGATGAGGATGACGACGTGCTCCGCGCCCTCGGGATTGACCCGGAGCGGCCCAGCGTGGTCTTCGTGGGCCGCAACACGCGGCAGAAGGGTGTCCCGTACCTGCTGCGGGCAGCCGCCAAGCTCCCCGCCGACGTCCAGCTGGTGCTTTGCCTCGGCGCCGCGGACACGCCGGAACTCGCCGCGGAGACCGCCCGACTGATCGAGGAACTGCAGGGCCAGCGCAGCGGCGTGATCCTGGTGGAGCGGATGCTCCCGCGCCGGGAGCTCATCCAGGTCCTCAGCCACGCCACCGCGTTCGCCTGCCCGTCCATTTACGAACCCCTCGGGATCGTGAACCTGGAAGCGATGGCCTGCGGCGCAGCCGTGGTGGCCAGCGCCACCGGCGGTATCCCGGAGGTGGTCCAGCACGGCGAGACCGGCCTGCTCGTGCAGCTTGAACAGGTCACCGACGGCACCGGCACCCCGCTGGATCCGGAGAAGTTCGTCACGGAATTTGCCGCGGCTCTCACGGAGGTGGTCTCCGACCCGGCGCGTGCCCGCGCGATGGGTGAGGCCGGCCGGCGCCGGGCCGAGGAGCACTTCTCCTGGGAATCCATCACCGAAACCACCCTTGAGGTGTACCGCTCGGTCCTTCCGCAGTAGTCACGCCAAACGACGACGGCGCCGCCCCGGCTAAGGGGGCGGCGCCGTCGTCGTTTAGTGCAGTCGTTTAGCCGCGCTGGGTCTTGGCCGACTTCGCGGTGCCTGACTTCGCCTTGCCGGACTGGGCCTTGCGGGCGAGCAGGATCTTCTCGTCCACCGCCGCGTGGCCGGTGGCGCGCTGCTGGCGGAAGAACTCCCTGGCCTCATCCTGGCGGGTCTTCTCGGCCCCGGTGGCGATCGCGGCGCGGAGGTGCTCCGGGCCGAAGCCGAAAGCGTCCACCAGGTCCAGGGCGTGCGGGCGGATCTTCACGAGCAGCCGGTTGATGTACTCACCCACGGTGCGGGCCCGCTGCATCGAGAGCCGGCCGTTCATCAGGTACCAGGACAGGTTCTTCTCGATCAGGGACAATCCGAACAGGTCGCGCAGCCAGGTCAGGACCTTCTTGGTGCCGGGGTCCGTGACCTTGCCCAGCGCCTCGGTGAAGGCTTCCCACTGCAGCAGTTCGGCGTGCGCCTGGGCCGCCTCGATGAGTTCGTGCTGGTGGCTGTTGAACAGGGCTGCGGCCTGGGCCTGCGGCAGCTTGTTCGCGCCCTTGAGCGCCGAACCGACCTCCGCCACCATGGCCTGAACGCGCTCGGTCAGCAGGGCCCGCTGGCCGGCCTCATCCTTGATCGCGCTGGCGGCCTTCTGCACCGAACCGGAGTCAGCCACGAACTGGGCAACGCCCCGCAGGCCGGTCCGGTGGATGGCGGCCCCGGTCGCCTGTCCGACGACGTAGCGGGCCAGCACGCCGAAGTCCACGTTGCGGAACTCCTTGGCGTAGTCGGCCAGCAGGCGTTTCGCGACGAGCTGCAGCAGCACGGTGTTGTCGCCTTCGAAGGTGGCGTAGACATCAAGGTCGGCGCGCAGCGAGGCGAACCGGTTCTCGATTAGGAAGCCGGCGCCGCCGCAGGCCTCGCGGCACTCCTGCAGGGTGTCCAGGGCGTGCCAGGTGCTCAGCGGCTTGAGCGCCGCGGCCAGGGTCTCGAGATCCTGGCGATCCTCGTCGGTGTCGTTCCGGCCGGAGAACACGTCGTCGAACTTCTGCAGCAGCTGTTCGCTGGCGAAGCTTGCCGCGTAGGTGGTGGCGAGCCGGGTGAACAGCCGGCGCTGGTGCCGCTGGTAGTCCAGCAGCACCTCCTCGTCCGTGGCGGAGGAGGCGTTGAACTGGCGCCGTTCGGAGGCGTACTGGATGGCAGTTTTCAGAGCCAGCTTGGAAGCAGTCACGGCAGCGCCGTCGAGCGAGACCCGGCCCTGCACCAGCGTGCCGAGCATGGTGAAGAAACGGCGGCCCGGGCTGGCGATAGGGGAGGTGTAGGCGCCGTCGGCGTCGACGTTGCCGTAGCGGTTGAGCAGGTTGGTCCGCGGGATACGCACGTGGGTGAAGTGCAGGCGGCCGTTGTCGATGCCGTTGAGTCCGCCCTTGACGCCGTCATCTTCGCCGCCGATGCCGGGTAGGAATTCCTTGGTTTCCGGGTCGCGCAGGTCCATGTAGAAGGCGTGCACGCCGTGGTTGACGCCGTTGGTGATCAGCTGGGCGAAGACGACGGCGGCCAGGCCGTCGACAGCGGCGTTGCCGATGTAGTCCTTCCAGGCGGCGCGGAACGGCGTGTGGACGACGAATTCTTCGGTGGCCGGGTCGTAGGTGGCCGTCGTGGCGATGCTGGCGACGTCCGAGCCGTGGCCGGTCTCGGTCATGGCGAAGCAGCCGGGGATGTCCAGGCTCATGATGCCCGGCAGCCACTTCTCGTGGTGTTCCTCGGTGCCGAGGTGGTTCACGGCCGAGCCGAAGAGGCCCCACTGCACGCCGGCCTTGATCTGCAGCGAGGGGTCGGCAATGACGAGCTCCTGGAAGCCGGCCACATTGCCGCCGTGTTCGTCCGCGCCACCGAGCGCCACCGGGAAGGCGCGGTGCACGGCGCCGTTGTCGACGAGGACCTTGAGCTGGCCGAAGACGCGCTGGCGGTGCTCGGTGTGGGGCAGCCCCTCGGTCTTGTACAGTTCCGGCCGGCCGGCCAGCTCCCGGGACTGCCGGCGGATGTCGGCCCACTTGCCGAGCAGTTGTTCGCCGAGGGCGGCGACGTCGACGGCGGGGGCTCCGGGGGCGGAACTTGCGGCGGGCGAGGTCCGGGGCTCGGGGGCCGGGGAAATGAGACGGCCCGCGGGGCGGTCGGCGAGTTCAGTCATGTCGATTCCTTCGTTGGCACTGACATTGCGGTTCTGGCAGTTGGGATTTATATGGTTGGTTTTTCGGGCAGTTGGTGGCGGCGCCGATGTTGGCTAGGGGACCGGCGGTTCTTGGAGTTCGGGCGCGATGCCGAAGCAGAGCCAGTCGGTGATCTGCCGGGCCATCGCTTCCTGGTTGGGCTTGGCGGGGGAGTCCGGACTGGCCAGCCACTGTTCTCCGGCGTTCCGGACCAGTCCGATCGCGGCGTTGGGCCAGTAGCCGATCACCGCCTCCTTGCCGGGGACGGCGCGCAGCTGGTTCCGCATCGGCAGCGCGATCATCTCGCTGATCGCCGCGAAGAAATGCCCGAGCGCCCCGGCCGCCGCAATGGAACCGTTCTGGCTCTCCGCTTCACCCGGCGCATACCGGGTAACGAAGGTGTACACATTCGGGCTGGTCTCGGCCATTTGGAGGTATGCGGACACCATGGCATAGAGCCCCTCGCGCGGGGTCTGGGCGCTCTGCGCGGCCTCCTGGATGCGCCGCTGCATCTGGTTCAGGACGACCTCGCCCACGGCCTGCTGAAGGCCTGCCTTGTCCCCGAAGTAGCGATAGAACACGGATTTGGAGGTTCCGGCAGCTGCCGCGATGTCCTCCATTGAGGCTTCGCTGCCCAGGGCGTGCACCGCCTTCCGGGCCGACTTGATCAGCTCGCGGCGGCGTTCCTCGCGGTGGGACTGCCAGCGGGAGGTCCGTCCATCGACGACGGCACTGACGGGACCGGGCGCCGTGCCGCTACCGGCACGGCCGCCGGCGCTGCCGGATGCGCTGACCGGTCCGGGAGGTTCAGCCTGGAGGATGTTCACGATACCCAGCGTATCAGGTACGCTGGGTATCAGTAATCCGCTTTGATCAAAGGAGAGAGCCCATGCCTGAAAACGGAACCCCCGCGACCGGTCCAAACACTGCCGCAGCCGCGCCGGCCGCAGGATCAGCCGCAGCGTCACTCCGCAAGGCCGTGGTGGTCGGCGGCAACCGCATACCGTTCGCCCGTACCGGTGGCGCCTACACCAAGTCCTCCAACCAGGACATGCTCACCGCCGCGCTGGACGGGCTGATCGCACGGTTCGGCCTGCAGGACGAGCGGATCGGCGAAGTTGCCGCCGGCGCCGTGCTCAAGCACTCCCGCGACTTCAACCTCACCCGCGAAGCCGTGCTCGGCTCCGCCCTGTCGGCCGAAACCCCGGCCTACGACCTGCAGCAGGCCTGCGCCACCGGCCTCGAAACCGTGCTGGGCCTCGCCAACAAGATCAAGCTGGGCCAGATTGACTCCGCCATCGCCGGCGGCGTTGACTCCGCCTCCGACGCTCCGATCGCGGTGAGCGAAGGCCTGCGCGAAATCCTGCTGGACCTGAACCGCGCCAAGACGCTGCCGCAGCGGCTCCAGGTCCTGAGCCGGCTGCGGCCCAAGGATCTCGCCCCGGATGCGCCCAACACCGGGGAGCCCCGCACCGGGCTGTCCATGGGCGAGCACCAGGCGCTCACCACGGCGCAGTGGAAGATCACCCGTGAAGCCCAGGACGAACTGGCCTACAACAGCCACCGCAACCTTGCCGCCGCCTACGACGCCGGCTTCTTCGACGAGCTCCTCACCCCGTACCGCGGCCTCAGCAAGGACTCCAACCTGCGGCCCGACACCACGCTGGAGAAGCTCGCGGGCCTCAAGCCGGTCTTCGGCAAGAACCTGGGGGCAGAAGCAACCATGACGGCGGGTAACTCCACCCCGCTCACGGATGGCGCCTCCACCGTGCTGCTCGCCTCGGAAGAATGGGCCGACGCCCACGACCTGCCCAAGCTGGCCACCGTGCTCGACGGCGAAGCCGCCGCGGTCGACTTCGTCCACGGCAAGGACGGACTGCTGATGGCTCCGGCGTTCGCCGTCCCACGGCTACTGGCCCGCCACGGCCTGAGCTTCGATGACATCGACTTCTTCGAAATCCATGAAGCCTTCGCCGGGACCGTATTGAGCACCCTGGCCGCCTGGGAGGACGAGGAGTTCTGCCGCACCCGGCTTGGCCTGGACGGCCCCCTCGGCAGCGTCGACCGTGCCAAGCTCAACGTGAACGGCTCCTCGCTCGCCGCGGGCCACCCGTTCGCCGCGACCGGCGGCCGCATCGTGGCCTCGCTGGCGAAGATGCTGCACGCCAAGGGACAGGTGGACGGCCGTCCGGCCCGCGGGCTCATCTCCATCTGCGCCGCCGGCGGCCAGGGCGTCGTCGCTATTCTCGAAGCACACTAGGGGGAACGGATGACTGACAAATACACCCAGTTCGTGAGCCGGGGACTCGGCAAGGACATCGCCAAGAAGCTCGGCCTGCCGCAACCGGTGGTGCTCCGCCGGCACCGACCCGGCCAGCCGCTGGTTCAGGGACCCGTCCTGGTCCAGGGATCCGGCAGCGGCGCCGACGAACTCGCCGCCACGCTGCTGTCCTGGAACCTGGACGTTCGGCGCCATGCCGTGCCGCGGGAGAAGCTCGGCGCGATCATCCTGGTGCTGGACGAGGCGGAGCGGCCGGAAGATCTGGAAAAGCCCGTGCTCAGCGCAGCGGCCTCGCTCCGTGACCTCGCCCCGAACGCCCGCGTGGTCACCGTCTCCCGCGCCGCAGCCGGGACGGAGGATCCGGCAGCCGCAGCGGCCCGGCAGGGCGTCGACGGCCTGTTGCGTTCGCTCGCGAAGGAACTGCGCGCCGGCGCCACCGGCAACGGCATCCTGCTGGCCGACGGCGCACGGACCACGAGCCCGAGCGCCCTGGGCGCCCTTCGGTTTTTCCTCTCCGGCCGCTCCGCTTTCGTGGACGGCCAGTTCCTCACCGTCTCTTCCGACGCCGGTGAGCTTCCCGCCGACGCCGAGAAGCCGCTCGCCGGAAAAGTCGCGGTCGTCACCGGAGCGGCCCGCGGGATCGGCGCAGCCATCGCCCGCACGCTGTACCGCGACGGCGCCACCGTCGTCGTCGTCGACATTCCGGCCGCCGGCGACCACCTGGCGAAGGTCGCCAACGAGGTGCACGGCACCGCCCTGCAGCTGGACATTAGCCGGGAGGATGCCGGCCAGCGCATCATCGACCACGCCGTGGAGCGCCACGGCCGGCTGGACATCCTGATCCACAACGCCGGCATAACCCGGGACAAGCTGCTCGCCAACATGGACCAGGGCCGCTGGAGTTCCGTGATCGCCGTGAACATCGCCGCGCAACTGCGGATCAATGAGGCGCTGCTGGCTTCGGAACACTTCCGGCGCACGCCGCGGATTGTCTCCGTCGCCTCCACCAGCGGCATCGCCGGAAACCGGGGCCAGACCAACTACGCCGCGTCCAAGGGCGGGGTGATGGGCATGGTCCGTGCCACGGCGCCGCTGCTCGCAGCGCACGGCGGCTCCATCAACGCCGTCGCACCGGGCTTCATCGAAACCGAAATGACGGCCAGGATCCCGTTCGCCACCCGTGAGGTCGCCCGCCGGCTCAACTCGCTGCAACAGGGCGGACAGCCCGGGGACGTGGCTGAAGCCATCGCGTTCCTCGCGAGCGATGCCGCCGGCGGCATCTCCGGCGAGGTGCTGCGCGTCTGCGGGCAGAACCTGGTGGGCGCATGAGCGGTCATCAGCCCGTCATCCTGGGCGAGATGCCGTCGCTTTCCAAGCTGTACCTCAACGCTGCCGCTACCGCCGCGCGCCGGCGGGTCTTGGGGGCCCACGCGGGCACCGAGCTGCCCGGCTGCAGCCATGAAGTGCGCGGCGTCACGGCCGGGGTCACGAACCTGACGGCATACCAGCACCTCATCGGTGAGACCGCCAGCGACGTGCTCCCGGCGGGATTCATCCACGCACTGGCGTTCCCGCTGTCCATGTCCGTGATGAACCGGGACGATTTTCCGCTGCCGCTGCTGGGGATGATCCACCTGACGAACAAAGTGGTCCAGAGTGCTCCGGTGCTTTTCACCGAGGCGCTGGATATCCGGGCCTGGGCGGAGAACCTGCGCGGGCACCGTGCCGGGACCCAGCTCGATATCGTGGCCGAGGTGCGCGGGGCGGGGGAGGACTTCGTCCGCTGGCGCGGCGTCTCCACCTACCTGGCGAAGGGGATGTTCCTCCCCGGGATCGACAAGCCGTCAGCCGCCACCGCGCCGGAGCCTTTCAGCGCACCGAATCCGACGGCGCTCTGGCAGCTTGGCGTGGATACCGGCCGGGCCTACGCCTCCGTGTCCGGTGACTTCAACCCGATCCACCTCAGCGTGCTCAGTGCGAAGGCGCTGGGTATGCGGCGCTCCATCGCGCACGGCATGTACCTCGCTTCCAGGGCCCTCGCCGACGTCGGCGCAGCCAAGGGCGACGCCTTCAGCTGGGACGTGGCGTTCGAGGCGCCGGTGTTCCTGCCGGCCAGGGTGGCGCTGGACATCAGCACGGTTCAGGACGACGACGGCGGGTGGCTGCGCTCCGACTACGTGGCCTGGAGCCCGCGTTCGGGGCGGAAGCACTTCAGCGGATCCGTGGCGTCGCTGAAATAGCACGCTCGTGCGCAGACGACGGCGGCCGCCCCGGGAAGACCGGGGCGGCCGCCGTCGTCTATGCGGGCGGAGCGCCGGTTCGGCAAGTTTGGCCCGCGGCAGGTCCTGCGGCAGCACCTGTCGGGTATTGTGCGGAACGGGCCCGGCTCGACTTATAGCCTGGACTGCGACTCACCGAGGCAACACGCCACCCGCGAGCAAAGGAGCTCCCGATGACCGAAGACATGGCTGGAAGTTTGCGAGTCCTGGGCACCCTGGGGAGCACGAACGGCAGGGGCTTTGTCCGGCTTGAGGCCCGGTTGGACACCGGGATCGGCGGGCTCTGGTCCGCCCTCACAGATCCCCGTCGTCTCTCCCGCTGGCTCGGCGAGGTGGCAGGCGAGCTACGCCAAGGCGGGGAGTTCAGCGCGCACTTCTTTGCCAGCGGGTGGGAAGGGAGCTGCCGGGTTGAACTGTGCGAGCCGCCGCAACGACTGCGGTTCCACGCCACCTCGCCCGGCGAACCGGACTCGGTCATGGAAGTGACGCTGACCGCCGACGGCGACCAGACCGTCCTGGTCCTTGAGGACCGCGGGCTGCCGCTCGAGCAAGTCGCCGCCTACGGGGCAGGCGACCAGATCCACCTCGAGGACCTCAGGGCTTACCTTGCCGGCGGCGGACCGTGCGACGCGCGAGCCCGCTGGCAGGAATTGCACCCGGCATACCAGGCCCAGGCCGCGAATCTGGCCTAGTCCGGCCGCGGATCCTTCTTGCTCCTGCTGGTGGCAGCGGATGAGGGTTCGCCGTCCCCGGCACCCGGCTCCGCGGTACCTGACGTGGCAGTGCTGGCTTTAGCAGGGTCGGATTTCGTCTGGTCGGATTTTGTAGCGTCGGATTCCGCAGCAGCTGATTTTGCGGCGCCTGATTTTACGACCCGCAGCATTCGGTGGAGGCTGAGCAGGATTGACTCGACGGCGCTGGGGGCGCCGGCTGACAGGTCCTCCTCGGCGACCCTCGCGGTGAAAGCCTGGACCGCGGCGTCGGCCTGCTCGACGAGCTCGGTCTGCCGTTGCGGTTCCTCCTCTTCGGCGGCGCGCAGCACGTCACCCACCAGGGTCATGGCTTCGGAGAGCGGCTCGGCGTACCCGTCCGGGATGACGAAGGGGGTGTCTTCGGCCCAGATGACATCCGAGAGGACCTGGGTTACGTCCTGGACATGGAAAGTTACCCTTTCCAGGTCGCGCAAGTCGCGGTAGTCCGCCTCCACGTCACGCGGATGCAGCCGGCGCCGCGGATTGGCCTGACGGCTCGCGTCCGCCTTCTGCACGGCCGCGCGCACGGAGCGGGCGCGGCCAGCGAGCGCCTCGGAGCGGCGGGACCAGTCCTCGTGTTCCGGCGGCCAGTTTTCGCGCAGTGCTTTTCCCATGTCCCAGAGCTGTTGGGCCAGGGCCAGCCGCAACTCGGCCAGGCTGAGGGCCGCCGCCTTAAAGTGCAGCGGCGGGAAAACGAGCAGGTTCACCACAATCCCGACGCTGACGCCGACGCCCATCTGGAAGAGATAGCCGAACGAGAACTTGTCCGGGTTGTGGCCGCCAACCAGCAGCACCAGCAGGGCCGCCGTCGGGATCCAGTCGCTGCCGGAGCCGATTCGGGGCAGGCCGGCCAGGATGACGCCGAGCCCCATGACGATCGCGACTGTCAGCGGCGAAGGGTCTCCGAGGCTGAAGAGCATGAAGGCCAGTCCGACGCCGATTGCCAGCCCGACGAGCGTCTGGAATCCCTGCCGCATGGAACCCGAGACGTTCTCGTACATGGCAACGAGGGCGCCCAGCGGGGCGTAGTACGGATAGTCCGCCGCGGACCCGGGCATGAAGGGGGCGATGGCGAAGGCCACGCCGGCCGCGATGGCCGCTTTGGCGGCCAGCTGCAGCCGGGGCCACAGCAAGGCCGCAGAGATGCTCCCGGTCACCGCTCGCCACAGTTTGTGGACCCAGGTGGGCCGGCTGCCGGCGTCGTGTTCTTTTGTAATTGCCATCCCGGCTCACCCTAGGTCCGCGGCTTTGCTGCTACAAGTGGACGAACCCCGCGGCGGCTCAGCCGCGGGCAGCGCACGCTTTCCGGACCGCCGCGGAGAGCCGGTGCGCGCGGCCATCGGTGCGGCCCTCCTCGCTGCGCCGGGGAACGTAGCCGAAGCCGATCCCATAGCCGGGATCGGCGAAACCCAGGGCGGCGTTGGCGCCCTCGTGGCCGAAGGCGAGGTGGCTGCCGAAGTCGCACCCCGGCTGCGGCTTCATGAAGACGACGGCGAAGGCGTTGTCCTGCCCCGATGAGCGGTCTAGGCCCCACACCTGCTCCTCGGCCATCAGCTCTATGGTCCCAGGCGTTAGGAAGGCGGGCCGGCCGTCCACTCCGGTGGTGGCTGCGGCGTAGAGCCGTGCCAGTCCTTCCGCGGAGCCGATCCCGCCGGCGCTGCTCATGCCGCCGGCGCGGACCACTCGGTGGTTCGGCAGCTCCATGATGCTGCTGACCGGTGCGTTGCTGTTCAAGCCGGCTTGGCTGAGTGGATCCAACCATGCCTCGGGATCTTCGGTGTACAGCACCTCGCGGAAGCGTTGCTCCTCTTCGGCGGGCAGGCCCAGGAAGAAGTCGATGCCAAAGGGAAGGCGCAGACGCTGATCAAAGAGTTCCTGCAGCGGGGCCCCGGCAACCCTCCTGCAGAGTTCCTCCATCAGGATGCCGATGGTCAGCGCGTGGTAGCCGAAGGTGGTTCCGGGGCGCCACGCCGGGGCGGCGGCGGCCAGGCGGCGGGCGGCTTCCGGCGTCGGGAACTCCGCCAGCGCAAAGCCGCCCGGAATCCCGGGCAGCCCCGCCTGGTGCGAGAGGGCTTGCCGGACGGTGAGCCTGCCCTTGCCGTGCACGCCGAACTCCGGCCAATAGGAGGCCATGGTGGCATCCAGGTCCAGCAGTCCGTCCTGCACCAGCAGGGCGATGACGAATGCTGCGGCGCCCTTTGAGCACGAGTAGGTGCCGGTGATGTCGCCGGGGCGCAGTCCGGGGCCTCCGCACAGGTCCAGTACTTTGGACCCGGCGCGGTAGACGGCCAGCTGGGCGCTGTATTCCGGGTCTTCCGCCAGGAGCGTGTCGAAAAGTTCACGGACTTCAGTGAATTCGGGGGCGGCCATGCCGGCGGAGCGGCCCGGACCGGCTGTGGGGCCCGCGACGGGCTGGGTGGATGGATCCATGGCCACCACCCTAGCGCCGCCGTCGGTGCCGGACGCCGGCGCTGCTGCTTAGCCGGCGCCGTGTCCGACGGCGACCTCTTCACCGGCCCGGACAGGCCCGGGAGGTGTGCCGTTGCCGAAGGGCCGGCCGCCGAGGGCCTCCCGGCCGTGCTCCGTCAGCCAGTTTTCCAGCGCCGGACCCTTCGGGACGATGCCGGTGGGATTGATGTCCGCATGGACGATGTAGTAGTGCTGCTTGATCTGGACGAAGTCGGTGGTGTCGCCGAAACCGGGGGTCTGGAACAAGTCCCGGGCATAGGCCCACAGCGCCGGCATTTCGCTGAGCTTCTGGCGGTTGCACTTGAAGTGGCCGTGGTAGACGGCGTCGAAGCGTGCCAGCGTGGTGAAGAGCCTGACGTCCGCCTCCGTGATGGTGTCGCCCACCAGGTAACGCTGTCCCGTGAGCCGTTCCTCAAGCCAGTCCAGCGCCGTCCACAGCCGGTCATACGCGGCATCGTAGGCCTCCTGCGAACCGGCGAAGCCGCAGCGGTAGACGCCGTTGTTGACCTCAGTGAAGACCCGCTTGTTGACGGCGTCGATCTCCTCCCGCAGGGCTTCGGGGTAGAGATCCGGAGCGCCTTCGCGATGGAACTCGGTCCACTCGGTGGAGAAGTCCAGGGTGATCTGCGGGAAGTTGTTGGTGACCACGGCTCCGCTGGGCACATCGACGATCGCGGGGACGGTGATGCCGCGGGGGTAGTCCGGGAAGCGGCGGAAGTAGGCTTCCTGGATCCGCTCAATACCCAGGACCGGGTCCTTGCCGCCGGGATCCAGGTCGAACGTCCAGGAGCGGGCGTCGTGGGTGGGGCCGGGCTGGCCGAGCGAGATGGAATCTTCGAGTCCGAGGAGCCGCCTCACGATCACGGTGCGGTTCGCCCACGGGCAGGCACGCGCCGCGACCAGCCGGTAACGGCCGGCTTCCACCGGCCAGCCGGGCTCGCCATTGGCCCCGGGGGTGCCGTCACGGGTGATTCGGTCCTCGATGTAGTTGGTGTCCCGGGTGAATTCCGCGCCGCCGGTCACGTAGGCGCCCCGGGTGCTGAAGGCCGGGTCGTCGGTGTGTGTCGTGTTCATGGTCCCAGCCTATGCCGGGAAGGGACCCACACCCTTTTGCAGCGTCACGAACACCGGTGCCATCGGCTGCCAGGCGAACCACCATGAGGCGCCCACCACTGCGGCGAAGAGGACGATCCAGACGGCTGCGGGGACGTGCGTCGCCTTTGCCAACAGGTATGCGTCCGACGTCGAGAGCCGGTTACGGTGCCTGAGGTGAACGGCCGCCAGCTTGCCGAGGTCCCGGACGGCGGCCACCAGCAGCGCGAGCCCCAGCCCGATCATTACGTGGCCGATAAACACCGCCGGTACAAACAGGACCAGTAACACGGCCGCGAGTACCGCCCCGGCCGTGATGAGGACACCGACGCCGTTGCGCAGGAAGACGAACGAAAGCAGCAACACCAGCGTGCCAACCGACATCGCCGCCGGCCCCCAGCCGTTGAAACCGGACCAGACCATCGCCGCGCCGACGACGGCAGGGACGGGATAGCCCCAGAACGTCGACCAGACCGCGGCCATGGGGCGCCGGCTGTAGCTCGTGGTGGTGCCCGAATGGTCCAGGCTCAACCGGATGCCGCCCAGCCGCTGGCCGGTCATGAGGGCGGCAAGGGCGTGGCCCAGTTCGTGGGTGACGGTGGCGAGCAGGCCAAAGTACCGCCAGCTGGCCCGTGGCAGCGACAGCGCGACGGCGACGGCCACCACCAGGAGCAGTTCGGTGCCGGTCACCACCGGGGCGGCAGCGTGGCTGAACCCGCCCACGATCCGGCCCCACCAGGTGCCGGCCAGGTCGTCGGCGGCGAAGGCTGCTGACTGAATGTTCATCGGGGACTTTCACGCTTCCCCGGGATGCCCGGCCCGGCGGAGTGCCGGATGCAGTAGGGCGTCCAGGGCCTGGCCTCCAGCCTGCCTTCGGCTATCGGACCGCCGCAGACTTCGCAGACGCCATAGCTTCCGGCATCAATCCGGGCCAGCGCGGCTTCGATTTGAGCGAGGCCCGACCTGCTCTGTTCCAGCAGCGCGGAGGCCTGGGAGAGTTCGAAGGCGATCGTCGCACCCTCGGGATCGTGCTCGTCGTCGACGTTGGAGTCCTGGCGGGCCGCATTCACGGATGTGATGTCCCGGCGCAGTGCGGGCAGGAGGGCAAGCTTCCGCTCGCGCTCCTGGTTGAGGAGGATCCGGAAACGTTCGACGTCGACCATAGGGTGCAAGGCTAGCGCGGCCGGCCGGGAAGCGACGAAACTGCCCACGGCGGCAGCACGTGTTCCCGCAGGCGGGCACACACGTTTCCGTTGGGCCGAAGGGCCTGTTCCCTGGAGCCGGGCCGGCCGTACAGTTGGATCAGGCTCAGCGGGGCCAGGGTTCCGCACCGCCAGAGAGATCCAGCCAGGGAGATGCCATGGACACACCGGTTGCCAAGAACGCCCAGGAAGAAGCAGAGGCGCTCGCCGCCGTGGAGTCCCACCATGCGGGCATGCTCAAACGGCTCCGCGCCCTGATTGCCGCCCTGACGCACGCGGTGAAGGCCCGTGACACCGCAGCGGAGCATGACGCCCATGAGGTGCTGGTCGAATGGTGCGAGACCGAACTCGTCCCGCATGCGCTCGCCGAGGAGGGCCCGCTGTACAGCGGACCGGGCGCCGCCCCCGAAGGCCGGCTGCTTGTGGCAGGAATGCTCGCGGAGCATCAAGCGATCGTCGGCCTCGTCGAGCGCCTGCGCGGCGCCCAGGGTGTCGACGCCGCCGTCGCCGCCGGCGCGATTGGAGAAGTTTTCGCCCTGCACCTTGAGAAGGAAAACCGGCTGCTGATGCCCTTCATCGTCGAGTCGCCCGGGCTTAGCCTGGCCGACTCCGTCGCCGGACTGCACGAGCTGGTGGGGGAGGCCCACATCCACGCTGGCAGCCACGGCAACGAGACGCCTGCGCCGCGGATCAACGGCTGACCCGCGTGACGGCGAGTAAGGACCCTCTCAGCAGCGAACCGGAATCGTCGGACGACGGCGATGCACTGCTGCGCGAACTGGCGGCAGCGCACCGGGTGGGGACTTCCTATTGGGGCTGGGACGGGGTGGAGCGGTCCGTCGCCGCCGACACCCTGCGCCAGGTCCTCACCGCGCTCGGTGTTGCCTCGTCAGGACCAGAGGAGATCAGACATTCCCTGGCGGCAGCCGAACTTGCCCCCTGGCGCTTGTTCCTGCCGCCCATTGTGGTGGCGCGGGAGGGAGCGGCGGCATCCTTCGATGTGCATGTCCTTCATGGGAGCCCGGTCAGTCTCCGGATCATTGCCGAGGACGGCTCCGGGCACGAGCCCCGGCAGCTGGAGAACTGGACTGCGCCTGTGGAGGTCGACGGCGTCCTGACCGGGCGTGCGAGCTTCGCTATCCCCGAGGGGCTGGGCATCGGCTGGCACACGATCATGGCGGACACGGCCGGCACCGCGGCGGAGTGCCCGCTTGTGGTGACCCCGGGACGGCGGCACACCACCTCAGCGCTGGCGGGACGCCGCAGCTGGGGACTGACAGCCCAGCTCTACTCGGTCCGCTCCGCCAGGTCCTGGGGGATCGGCGACTTCACGGACCTGGCCGACCTGGCCGCCGTCGCCGCGGCCGAGGGGGCCGGGTTTGTCCTGATCAACCCCCTGCACGCCGCCGAGCCCCGGCCGCCGGTGGAGGACTCCCCATACCTGCCGACGACCCGGCGCTTCTTCAACCCGCTCTATATCCGGGTGGAGGAGATCCCCGAATACGCCTACCTGGAGCCCAGCGCGCTGGCCGAGGCGGACAGCCTCGCAACCCGCCTGCGGGCCGCCAACCGGGAGGCGTCCCTGCTGGATCGCAACTCCAGCTACGCGGCCAAACTGGCCGTGCTGGGGCGGGTGTTCCGCGTCCGCCGGGGCCCCGCCCGTACACGCCGGTTCAGCGACTTCTGCCGGGACCAGGGCAAGGGGCTCGACGACTTTGCACTGTGGTGCTCGCTGGCCGAGACCCTCGACCCCTCGGCCCCTCAGTGGGACGGAGTCGCCGCCTCCCCGGACACGGCGTACTGCGCCGCGCAACGGACGGCGCTCGCGGACCGGATCGAGTTCCACCGCTGGCTGCAGTGGATATGCGACCAGCAACTGGAATCCGCTCAGGAAGCCGCGCGGCGGGCAGGCATGGACATCGGCGTCGTGCATGACCTCGCGGTCGGGGTGAAGCTCGGCGGCGCCGACGCCTGGACCCTGTCCGGTGTCCTCGCGCAGGGCGTGACGGTTGGCGCGCCGCCGGACATGTTCAACCAGCAGGGCCAGAACTGGACCCAGCCGCCCTGGCACCCGGCCAGGCTCGCCGAATCCGGTTACGCCCCCTACCGGGACATGCTGAGGACAGTACTGCGCCATGCCGGCGGGATCAGGGTTGACCACGTCCTCGGGCTCTTCCGGCTCTGGTGGATCCCGGAGGGTGCCGGGCCGGACCTGGGCACGTACGTCTATTACGACCACGAGGCCCTGATCGGAATCCTCGCCCTGGAAGCGCAACGTGCGGGGGCAGTGGTAATTGGGGAGGACCTCGGCGTCTTCGAGCCCTGGGTCAGGGACTATCTGGCCGAGCGGGGCATCTTCGGAACCTCGATCCTGTGGTTTGAGCACGATGACGATGGGCCGCTGGCGCCGGAACGCTACCGGCAACAGTGCCTCACGAGTGTCAACACCCACGACCTGCCTCCCACCGCGGGCTACCTGGCCGGCGTGCACGTGACGCTCCGCGAGTCGCTAGGGCTGCTTCGGCGCCCCGTAGCGGAAGAACGTGCCGCGGACGCTGCTGAGCAGGAAGCCGTGCTCTCGCTCGTGCGCGAGCGTGGACTGCTGCCTGCGGCCGGGGCCACGGGGGATCAAGCCACGGTGGAGGCGCTCTACGAGTTCACCACCCTCACGCCCTCCTCCTTGCTGGGCGTGGCGCTGGTCGACGCCGTGGGGGAGACCCGCACCCAGAACCAGCCCGGCACCAGCACGGAGTATCCCAACTGGCGCATCCCGCTCGCCGGGCCGGACGGCGTCGTACTGATCGAAGAACTGCCTGACAACGCGCGGTTCCGGACCCTTCTCGGCACGGTCCAACAAGCCCTCCACCCCGACGCCGGCCCGGCCGGACGGGGCGGCGGATAGCGGTCAATCGGGCTGCAAAACGAGCGCCGGGAAAGGCCGCCGCGGAGCCGCCCCCAGCGTGTCCTTGCGGGGTGTGGCAGCGGGATGATAATTTCTCTTGCCGCCGCAATTTCGCGGACATATTCGGCTCCCGTTTCCCCCCACTCCGACGCTTCACCGCGCACCAGAAAGGCCGCAATGGCGCTGCTCCTTCCCGACACCCTGCCGACCCTTCAGACGGTCACCGGCAGGTTCGTCCTGGCACCATTCACACCGCTCGACGTCGAGCCGCTGGCGCGCCTTCTGGCCCGGGAGGAAATCTGGTCCCAAGGCTTCAGCGACAGTGAGGCCCGTCCCGCCGGTGAGGCCGAGTTGTCGGCCTTCGTGGACCGCCGTTTCGCCGGGCTGCAGGTCTTTTCCGTGTACCAAAAACTTCCGCTGGGACAGTCCCGTTTTGTCGGTACCACCGGCATCACCGAACACGACGACTGGACGGAGCGCGTGAAGATCGGCCGGACTGTACTCGACCCGGACCTCTGGGGCGCGAAGGTCAACCACGAGGTGAAGATCACCCTGCTCGACTGGTTGTTCTCCTGCGGGGCCGGCCGGATCGAATGCGATGTGGACAGCCGCAACCGGCGTTCGCTGGCCTCGCTGGCCCGGTTCGGCTTCACGGCTGAAGGAACCCGACGCCGCTCCTCCCGCAACGTCGACGGCGTCTGGCGCGACTTTGTGATCCTTTCCCTGCTGACCGAGGAGTGGCCGGAACTTCGTCCGCGAGCGCTGGCCTCCCTTGCCGGGCAGAGCCCAGCCGGGCTGCTCGCCGTCTAAGGCCCTACGGGGCAGCGCGGGCCCTGCAGGCCGTCCGTCAACCAGAAAATGGCGGATCCCGCGGCCCGGGGATCAGGGGCGGGGTTCGACCTGGAAGACCACGAAGTTTGTCCGGCTGTTTCTGTCCGGGCTGCTCACGTTGAACTTAAAGTCGTAGTCCCCGTCGGTCCCCGCGATGCTGCAGACCGTCGTCGTCCCGCCGACGGTCGGCCGACGGGTGCACGTGCCCTCGATGGTCATGGCGAAACCGGCCGTGGAGCCCAAGGCCTTCAGATCATCGACGGTAAGCTCTCTGCCGGCATCCCAGCGCCGGGCGATGCTGGGGCAGGGATTGGTTGAGATGCACAGGAACATCTCCCGGCGCACGATGTTGTCCTGTAGCTCCCAGTCCGCCGGGATGGGAAAACGCGCGGCCCGGGAGGCCATCTCCGCGGTGACCCTGTCTTCGGCGTACCGGACAAAGGAGATGGCGACGGCGCAGGCGGCCAGTACCGCCGCCAGGACTATCCAGGTTCTTCGTCGCACCGCGTTCCCCCAAACGCTCAGTACCAAGCTCTTGACCAGCGACACCGGATTGGTGTTCGGCTGCATCCTATCCCCGCCCGGGGGCATTTCGGTCAGGGAGGGAAACAACGGACGATACTGCTTTTCGGCAGCGCATGGTTGGAGACACAAAAAAACCCCTGGAATCCGTGGATTCCAGGGGTTTTCCCTTGTGCGCGGAGGGGGACTTGAACCCCCACCCCCTTTCGAGGACTAGCACCTCAAGCTAGCGCGTCTGCCATTCCGCCACCCGCGCAGGTGGTATTTCCGGGAAGAATTTCGCCTTTCAGCGTTTTGCTTTTCTCGGAAGCAGCGAGAAAGACTCTAGCACGAAGATTCCGGAAACAAATAATCGGGGCCAGTGGGTAGGCTGAAGCCAACACAGAGCCACTGCCACGAGGAGCGATATGACTGACGTTCGGCCCGAAGATGAGGTTGTCCGGATCTGCCAGGAACTGATCCGGATCGACACGTCCAACTACGGTGATGGTTCCGGGCCGGGGGAGCGGGCCGCCGCTGAGTACACCGCCGGCCTCATCACGGAGGTCGGGCTGGACGCAGAAATCTTCGAGTCGGCGCCGGGGCGCGCCAGCGTAGTCACCCGGATGGCGGGCGAGGATCCTTCCGCCAGTGCCCTGGTGGTGCACGGCCACCTCGACGTCGTTCCCGCGCTGCGCGAGCAGTGGTCCGTTGACCCGTTCGGGGGCGAACTCAAGGACGGCCTGATCTGGGGCCGCGGCGCCGTGGACATGAAGGATATGGACGCCATGATCCTTTCCGTCCTGCGGGATTTCGCCCGCACCGGCCGGAAGCCCAAGCGCGACCTCATCTTCGCTTTTTTCGCCGACGAGGAGGCCGGCGGCAAGTACGGCGCCGGCTACGCCGTCGAACACCGGCGGGAACTCTTCGACGGCGCGACGGAGGCGATTTCCGAGGTCGGCGGGTTCTCCGCGACCATCGGCGGCCAGCGCACCTACCTCCTGCAGACGGCGGAAAAAGGACTCTCCTGGCTGCGGCTGGTGGCCCACGGCCGCGCCGGCCACGGTTCCCAGATCAACACCGACAACGCCGTCACCCGGCTTGCCAGCGCCGTGTCCCGGATCGGCGAATACCGCTGGCCGGTGGAGCTGACACCCACCACCCGGCAGTTCCTCGACGGTGTGACAGAACTCACCGGGGTGGAGTTCGATCCGGACGACCCGGAGAAGATCCTCAAGGAACTCGGCACGGTGGCACGGTTCGTTGGCGCCACGCTGCAGAACACCACGAACCCCACCCTGCTCAAAGGCGGCTACAAGCACAACGTCATCCCGGAGTCGGCTGAGGCCCTGGTGGACTGCCGGACCCTGCCCGGCCAGCAGGAGCAGGTCCTGGAGATTGTCCGCGAATTGGCCGGCAGCGGTGTGGAGGTGAGTTACGTCCACCAGGACGTCTCGCTCGAGGTGCCGTTCGCCGGCAACCTGGTGGACTCCATGATCGACGCGCTCCATTCCGAAGATCCGGGCGCAAAGGTCCTGCCGTACACGCTCTCCGGCGGCACGGACAACAAGGCCCTGAGCCGGCTCGGCATCACCGGGTACGGCTTCGCGCCGCTCATGCTCCCGGACGAGCTGGACTTCACGGGCATGTTCCACGGCGTTGACGAGCGGGTCCCCGCCGACTCGCTGAAGTTCGGCGCCCGCGTGCTGAACACCCTCCTGAGTAACTACTGAGCGGCTGCGACGAGGGATGGCTTCCAACGACATGACACCTGATGAGATCCTGCCGGACGCGCTGCTGGAGCGGATCCGCAGCCGGGCGGCTGGCTACGACCGGGACAACGCCTTCTTCACCGAGGACCTCCGGGACCTAGCCGCCGCCGGCTACCTGAAGATCTTCGTACCGGCCTCCGACGGCGGCCTGGGCCTGGGGCTCGCCGGCGCCGCTCAGCTGCAGCGGCGGCTGGCCACGGCGGCCCCGGCCACCGCGCTGGCGATCAACATGCACCTGGTCTGGACCGGCGTCGCGCATGTGCTGGCAGCCCGGGGCGACTCCTCCCTGAACTTCGTTCTGCAGGAGGCAGCTCAGGGCGAAATCTTCGCGTTCGGCAATTCCGAGGCCGGCAACGATTCGGTGCTCTTCGACTCAAGGACCGAGGCGACTCCGCTGCCGGACGGAAGCTACGGCTTCACCGGGCGGAAGATCTTCACCAGTCTCTCGCCGGCCTGGACCCGGCTGGGGATCTTCGGCAAGGATGCGTCGGCGCGCGGCGGCGAGGGCGAACTGGTGCACGGCTTCATTGAACGCGAGACCCCGGGCTACGAAATCCTGCCCGACTGGGACACGCTGGGAATGCGGGCCAGCCAGTCCAACACCACGGTGCTGGAGGGGGCCGTGGTCCCGCCGGAGCGGATCTTCCGCAAGCTCCCGGTCGGGCCGAACGCGGATCCACTGATCTTCGCCATTTTCGCCTGTTTCGAGACGCTGCTGGCCGCGGTCTATACGGGGATCGGGGAGCGGGCGCTGCAGCTTGGCGTGGAGGCGGTCAAGCGCCGCACCTCCTTCAAGAACGGGGGCCGCAGCTACGCGCAGGATCCCGACATCCGCTGGAAGGTCGCGGAAGCGGCGATGGCAATGGACGCCCTTTACCCGCAACTCGCCGCCGTGGCGTCCGACGTCGACTCCCTCGCCGATCACGGCGGGCAGTGGTTCCCGAAGCTCGTCGGGGTCAAGGTGCGCGCCACCGAAACTGCGCGGACCGTGGTGGATCTGGCAATCAGGGTTTCGGGCGGGTCAAGCTACTTCCGCGGATCGGAGCTCGAGCGGCTCTACCGGGATGTCCTGGCTGGTATGTTCCATCCCTCAGACGATGAATCGGCGCACAACACCGTGGCCAGCGCCTGGCTCGGCCCGCTTGATTCCTAGCGGGTCCGCCGGTTGGCTCGGGTTGCGCGGTCCTCCGGGCTCCCGGGCTAGCTAGACGGTGCGCTGGACCTGGATGACCTTCCGGCGGAGCCAGAAGCGCCGTCCGCCGCCTACGTAGAGAACGCTGCGCTCGAGCTCCCATTTGCCGTACTCGGAGTGCGCGGCGAGGATGCGGCGCGCTTCGGGCAGCGAATCCTCAGGGCTGACCGTCAGTACGAGGTACTCGTACTGACGGGCGTAGTCCCGCTCCCGACGGACCGAGCTGCTCAGAAAATGTTCCTTCATTGCTCTCCATTTTCATCTTTTTCGGGCTAACGTGAAGTCATGAGCATCGATCCGCGTGTCGCGCTTCAGTCCCTTACCGCTGCCCTCGAGGAACATCTGGCCGCTGCGGCGGCGCGGCGGGGAGACGGGGACCCCGCGGTCGAAGCGGCGTTCTTCGCCGTCGCCGACGCCTTCGAAGTCTACGACGACTCCCTCTACGAAGCGTACGGCGAAGTGACGCCGCTAGAGGTCATCGACGAAGAAGATGACGACGACGAAAGCGAAGACGTCGACGACGAGGAAGACCTCGAAATCCTCCAGGACAACTAGGTCCGACGGCCCGACGGCCCGGCGGCAGAGCGCGGACATCCGCCTTAGGCGCTACTCCGGATTCTCCGGATTTGTCCAGCTTGCGGGAGTACCCTGTGACTGCCTTCGGGAATCCGCCAGGATTTAGGAAGGCTCCGGAGTGCCGGCGGTGTTCCGGGTCCCGGGTTGGTCGAACGTCGGAGGTCATTCTTGCCTGCACCATGGCGCCGTGCCGTCCGGTCCGGGACCGGCGCTGACGAAGATCCCTCAGCGGATCAAAGCGAGGCTGCGGCCACGGGTGGTCAGGCTGCGGCCGGGCGGACCGCTGCCGGTCCGCAGTCAGACCGGATGCTGGTGCGGCTCGTCGGGAGCATCACCAGGATTCCGCTGGCGCTCTCCCTGACCCTACTGATGTGGGTAGCCGGAATTGCCACGGGCTCCGTGATCTCGGGGCCACCCCAGGATCTGGCGGCAAGCGTGTCCATCGCCCCTGGCTTGCTGCTGCGCGGCCAGTGGTGGCCGGCGTTCGGATCCTTGCTTTTCCCCGGGGCCCTCGCCTCGTACGTGCTGGCGACCGCCGTCGTCCTGGGGTGCGTAGGCCTGGCGGAAGCCACCATGGGGTTCCGCCGGACGCTCGTAGCGTTTGTCGTCGGACACCTTGCAGCACTCCTGCTGTACGTCGCTGTGATCGAACTCGGCGCGGGCCTGGGGAGCGAATGGCTGGCCTCGCTGCGCCACCCTGCCCTGCTAGGCCCCTTCGCCGCCTCGCTGGCCGCCCTGATGGCTGCCAGCCCGCGGATCAGCGCGCTCTGGCGCAGGAGGATCCGATCGCTGAGCATTGCCGTGACGGTCATGCTGCTGCTGTACATCGGGCACCCGCAGAGCCTGGACAGCCTGCTCGGAGTGGTGACCGGCATCGGCATCGGCGTTGTGCGCGGCGGCGGACACAGCGGCGGGCGCGCCCTCCATTCCACCAGCCGGGAGGTCCGGGCCCTGCTGTCCATGGTGGTGGCGGTCTTCGCGGCCGGCCCCGTGCTGGCCAGTCTGGCCAAGGCCCCCTCGGGGCCCCTGGCCGTGCTCAGGAACCTGGTGGTGAACCCGATCCCCACCGTGAATGACCTTCAAGCGAGCTGCTCCGCCGCCGTAGACCTTTCCTGCCTGCAGATCATCCACAGCCCCGGACTGCGCGGCCCGGGCCTGGAGGCCCTCTCCCTGGTCCCGCTCGTGCTGCTGCTGGTCTGCGCTGAGGGGCTCCGGCGCGGAAACCGCGTCGCGCTCTGGGTCGCTATTTCGGTCCAGCTGGTGATCGGCGTGCTCTCCGCCGTCTACCTGCAGCTGTTCGCCCAGTTCGGACGATCCGTACGAAGCGGCGCCCGGGTGCTCTCGGTGGACTCCGGAGTGGCGGAGGTTCTTCCCGTGGTGCTGGTGCCCCTGCTCATTGCGGCCGCACTCTTCGCTGCCCGCAGGCATTTCAACGTCGACGCCGACCCTGTGCTGGCGCGCCGCTCGCTGATCCTCATGGCCAGCGTCTTCGCGGTGTTTGTGGCGGGCTATGTGCTGGCCTGGTTCGCCGAAGACAACTACCACCACCGCGCCGGGCTGCTGTCGCTCCTGGCCACCCTGCCGCGGATGTTCCTGCCCTATCCCTTCTCGTTCCGCTATTCGGTGTCGGTGTACCCGCACGGCGTCTGGTCTCCACTGATCTTCAGCTACGGCGGCGCGGTGTTCTGGCTGATCTGCCTGATCAGCGTCCTGGCCATGTTCGCCAGCCGGAGGCTGCGGGACCTCCGGGCTGACAGCGGAGCCTCGCTGGCCGCCCGGCTGGTCCGCCGGGGTGGCGGATCGCTGTCGTGGATGGCGCTCTGGCCGAACAACAGATGCTGGTTCAACGAGCGTGAGACAGTCGGCATCGCCTATCAGATCCATTACAACGTTGCGCTCACGGTGGGCGGACCGTTCGGCGAAGCCGGGGACTTCGAGGCGGCCGTGGCGGATTTCACGGCCTACTGCGCCGAGCAGTCGCTCACGCCGTGCTGGTACTCGGTCACCGACGAACACTGGCCCCTGCTGCGGGCGCTCGGATTCAACCGCGTGAGGGTGGCCGAAGAGACGCTGTTGCCGCTGGGCAACGTCGAATTCAAGGGCAAGGAGTGGCAGGGGGTCCGGACGGCCCTGAACAAGGCCCGGAGGCTCTCCGTGGAAGCCCAGTGGTGCACTTACGCCGAACTCACGGGACCCGTCCGCACCCAGATCCACGAAATTTCCGAGGAATGGGTCTCGGAGAAGACGCTGCCGGAAATGGGCTTCACGCTGGGGGGCATTGACGAACTCAAAGACGAGAACGTGCTGCTGTGCGTGGCCCTGGATTCCCACGGCAAGGTCCACGGCGTCACCAGCTGGCTACCCGTGTTCACGAACGGCCAGGTCACCGGGCGCACACTCGATTTCATGCGACGCAGCCCGGATGGCTTCAAGGGAGTGATGGAGTTCCTGATTGCCTCGGCCGTTCTCCACTTCGACGGAAAACTGAAGGAAATCTCTCTCTCCGGGTCGCCGCTGGCACCGGTATATCGCGGCGACGCGGTCCCCGATCCGTCCGACGGCGCCGCAGTCGGCCGCTTCCTGGACTGGCTTGGTGCCGTCTTGGAACCGGTCTACGGTTTCCGGTCCCTCGCGGCGTTCAAACAGCGCTTCCACCCGCGCCACCGGACGCTCTACATGATGTATCACGACCCGCTGGCGCTGCCCGTGATCGGCCGTGCCCTCACCAAGGCCTACATGCCCACCATGTCCATCAGGCACACCGCCAGGCTGCTGCGGGGCGTCCTCGGCTGATCTCCGCTTCCCGAGGCGCGTCTTCGCGAACCACCTGAGTGGCCCACCTGTACTCGGCCGCCGAAAAGCAAGTAGCGGCTACTCCCGATTTACCCGCCGGACGGGAATATGCTTCAGGCGTGACGCAGCCCTGCCGCGACGCCGGGTGCGCTGCCCCATTGGAAGTGACGGGGGACATGAAGCCTGCGAGCAGCAACTCGGTCCGGGAGGTCGGACGTGTGAATTGGCCGGAAGAATTCCGTAGGGTCCGGACGAAACCACGGTACGGGCCCCGCCGGATCCCCCTTACCTGGCTGCTTATAGTGCTCCTCTGGGCCGCGGGAGCCAGCACCGGCTCCTTGATTTCCGGGCCGCCGCCAGGCCTGGACCCGTTCGTAAACATTGGCCCCGATAGCCTGGCTCCGGGCGGCTGGGGCTCCGTGTTGGCGAGCCTGCTGTTTCCCGGCGGGGTCTCCTCCTACGTGCTGTCCACTGCTGTGCTCCTGCTGTGCATGGGGATCGCCGAGGCGACGATTGGCAGCATCCGGGCTGCGGCCGCCTTTGTGGCCGGCCACGTCGCGGCCGTCTTCCTGTACCTCGGAAGCGTGGCCGCCGGCGATGAACTCGGCAGCAGCTGGCTTAGCTCCATGCAGCACCCGGCCCTGGCCGGGCCGTTCGCGGGCTGCCTTGCCGCCGTGATGGCGGCCAGTCCCAGGTTGAGCCCGCTCTGGCGTCGCCGCCTCCGCTCGATCGCTCTTGCCGTGACGGGCATGCTCTTGCTCTATGTCGGACACCCCCAGAACCTCCTCGCCTTCCTTGGCGTGCTCGCCGGCTTGGCCGCCGGTCTGGCCGCGGACAAGGCGGCGCAGCCGTCCTCGGCCGGACAGACGCCGGCGGCCCGAACGCGGGACACCCTCCAGCGCGGTAGTTCTTGGTGGACGGGCAGGGACGTCCGCTCGATGATGGCCATGACGGTGGCGGTGTTCGCTGCGGGACCTGTGCTTGCCGGATTATCCTTGTCGCCAGTCGGTCCGCTGGCAGCGCTCCGAAACCTCATCGTCAACCCAGTCCCCTCCCTGAGTGAACTCCAGAGCGACTGCACGGCGGCCGTAAACGCCGGTTGCCCGCAGATCCTGCACAGCCCAGGCCTCAACGGCCCCGGCGGAACAGCGCTCTCGGTCGTTCCCTTGTTGCTGCTTTTGGCGTGTGCAGAGGGGTTGCGCCGGGGGAGCCGTGTCGCGCTATGGATCGCCACGGCAGCTCACTTGGCGGTCGGCGTGCTCTCCGCGGTTTACCTTCAACTGTTTGCGCACTTTGGCGTCTACGTCAGGAACGGGAGCCGGAAAATCCCTGTGGATTCCGGCGTGGTGGAGATCCTGCCGGTGGTGCTGGTGCCGCTGCTGATCGCCGCGGCCCTTTTGTTCAACCGGCGCCATTTTGCGGTGGATGCGGATCCCGCCCTCGGCCGACGGGCACTGGTCATCGTGCCGACCGTCTTCGCCGCGTTTGTCGCCGTCTACATCTTTGCCTGGTTTGCCGAGGGAAACGACAAACACAGGGCCGGTCTCCTCTCCCTGGCGACGACCCTGCCGCGCATGTTCCTGCCGTACCCTTTCTCGTTCAAGTATTCCGTGTCGGTGCACCCGCGCGGCTACTGGTCGTCGCTGATCTTCAGTTACGGCGGGGCGGCATTTTGGCTGATCTGCCTGATCGCGGTCCTCGTCATCTTCACGAAGCGGCGGCTCTGGGACCGCCGGGCGGACAACGACCGCTCCCTGGCACGGGACCTCGTGCTGCAGGGCGGAGGTTCGCTGTCCTGGATGGCACTGTGGCCGAACAATCGGTACTGGTTCAATTCCTCCGGGACGGTGGGGATCGCGTATCAGCTGCGCCACGGCGTCGCACTGACTGCGGGCGGCCCGTTCGGGAAGGAACAGGATTTCACCGAGGCGGCGCGTGAATTCACCCGTTACTGCGCGGAACAATCTCTCACGCCCTGCTGGTATTCCGTCGCCGACGGGCACTGGGCGGGCCTCAGTTCCTTGGGCTTCAAGCGGGTGGGGGTGGCCCAAGAGACGGTGCTTCCCCTAGCCGGCATCGATTTCCGCGGCAAGGAATGGCAGAACGTCCGGACCGCCATGAACAGGGCGAAGAAGCTTGGCATCACGGCGCACTGGGGCGTCTACAGCGGGCTGTCGGCAGGGCTGCGCAGCCAGGTTCATGAGATTTCGGCACGCTGGGCGGCGACGCGCTCCCTTCCCGAAATGGGTTTCACCCTCGGGGGAGTGGAGCAGCTCAAGGACGACCACGTGCTCCTCTGCCTCGCGGTGGACGGCGAGGGAACGGTACTCGGCGTCACAAGCTGGCTGCCCGTCTTCCGCGACGGCGAGCTGGTCAGCCGCACCCTGGATCTCATGCGCCGCCGCGACGACTGCTTCAACGGCGTCATGGAGTTCCTGATCGCCTCGGCAGTGCTCCACTTCAAGTCGACCATGGCCGAGATTTCCCTTTCCGGATCCCCGCTGGCGCCGGCGCTGAAGATGGCGGGCCCTGAGCGCGAGAACGGTCGCGGCGAAATCACCGAGACCGAGGCCTCGGGCCCCGGGCAGGCCAGCCCGGCCGCCGCTGTGACGGGCGGCGAAGGCGTCCCCGCGGACCGCTTCCTGCGTTGGCTCGGCGATCTCCTTGAACCCGTGTACGGCTTCCGGTCCCTGGCGGCCTTCAAACAACGGTTCCGGCCCCAGCACAGAACCCTTTTCATCCTGTACCAGGACCCCCTTACGCTGCCGCTGATCGGGCGCGCCCTCGCCGAGGCCTATCTGCCGGACTGGTCCCTGCGCCACACGGCGCGGCTCCTACGGGACGTCACGGCCGGACCTGCGGTTTCGCGCCGGTCAGGGCGGTGATCCGCATTCCGCCACGTGATCCCCATTCCGGCCGCCGTGCAGGTGACTCAGCCGGTGACGCCTAGGCGCTTCATCAGCCAGTCCATGTTGTTCTCTACGCCGTATTTCCAGGCCGTCCAGGCGTGCCCGCCGGGCGCCTCCTGGTACTGGACGTCCATGCCGGCCTTTTTCATGCCCTGGTAGACCTGGATTCCCTGCGCCCGGTAGAACGGATCCCCGGCGCCGACGGTGATGATCCCGGCGGTGTCCGGATACTTACGGGTCTTGACCACATCCAGGGCGTTCTGCTTCTTGAATTCGGCCGCGCTGCCGCCGAAGTACTGCTGGAGCAGCGCCTGGTGGCCTTGCCGGATGGTCGGCTGGTTTTCACCGGAGCTGTCGATGAAGGTCGGGTACACCTCTGGGTAGTTCACGGCCAGTTGCATGGCGCAGGTACCGCCGTAGGAGAATCCCCCGATCGCCCACTGGCGGTTGGAGTGTTTGCCGGCGCCGAACGTCGCCTTCACCCAGTTGGGCACGTCCTGGCTCAGATAGGTTCCCGCCTGGCCCTGCTTCGTGTTCATGCAAAGCGGCGGATAGTTGGCCCACCTCGCACCGGCGTCGGGCATCACAATTATCGGCGCCAATCCCTTGTGCGACGACGCGTAGTCGTCCATGAACTCGGCCACCCGGCCGTTACGCAGCCAGTCCACCGGCTCGCCAGGGACGCCGTGGATGAGCACCAGGACCGGAAGGTCCGCCCGCGGGGTGGCAAGGTACGCGGGAGGGAGGTACACGAACGCCGTCGAGGATATTTCGTGGGAGATCGGCGCCGGAATGATTGCACGGACCACCGTTCCCTGGTCCGGCATGCCCTCCGGCGGGGTCCAGTCCGCCAGCGTGGTGGGAGGCTCGCTCGGTTTTGTCTGGGGCAAGGAGTCGCCGCGTTCCTGGCTCTTGAACTGGTCCAGGGTCTCCATCGTGACTCCCGTGTCGCCGAAGACGGAGCCCAGCGTGGGGTAGTACTCAAAGTTCTGGTTAATCAGGGACCCTGACGCCAAAACCACCACCAGCGCTGCCGGCAGCACGGCGATGCGTGCCGGCAGCCGGCGCAGGTCCCGGATCTTGGGGACGACGAGGAGCAGTGCCAGGATGCCGAACCCCGCGTAGGCGTAGACGCGTTTGGGCAGCGGGGAGCCCCAGAGGTTCCACACCGGTTCGGAAAACCACCAGATAAGGATGCCGAGGATGACCGCCGCAACGGCTGCAGCCGGCACCCAACGGGATAGATGACGCCGGCGGCCCCAAATGAGCCAGCCAAGGGCGGCGGCCGCGAGGATGTAGAGAACCACGGGCACGATGCCGGTAGTGATCGCGAGGTTCTGCAAGTTCATGGCCCAAGACTAAGTCCACAACCCGGGAGCGAGCCCGGAATCTACCGAAAAGTTACCCGGTCAGGCCGGATTGGATACGTCCTCCAGCGCCGCTGCGATCTCCGGCGGCAGCGGCGCCAGGGCCGCGTCCATGATTTCCTTCAACTGCACGGGTGTCCGGGCGCCCACCAGCGCTGTGGCCACGCCATGCTGGGATAGCAGCCAGCTCAGGGACACATCGAGGGCGGAACGGCCCAGTCCCTTGGCCGCCATCGCCACGGCCTCGACCACGCTGGAGGCGGTTCCTTCTAGGTAGGGCTGCACGTAGCCGGCCAGTTTGTGGTGCGCGGCCCGCGAGTCGGAGGGAATGTGGCCCCGGTACTTGCCGGTCAACACCCCGCGTCCCAGCGGGGCCCACGCCATCAACCCGAGCCCCGCATCTTCGACGGCAGGGATCAACTCGTCCTCCGGCTTGCGCTGCAGCAGCGAGTACTCGGCCTGGCAGGCGACCAGCGGGAAGTCCGCCACAGCGGCCGCCTTGGCGGTCTGCCAGCCGTTGAAATTGGAGACGCCCGCGTAGCGTGCCCGGCCCGAGCGGACCGCGAAATCCAGGGCGGACAGTGTCTCCTCCAGCGGGACGTTCGGGTCCCAGGCCTGGGCGAACCAGATATCCACGTAGTCGGTCCCGAGCCGGGCGAGGCTCGCGTCGAGTCCGGAGAGGAGTCCGTTGCGGGACGTGTCCACGCTGTGCCGGCCGCCCGACGTCGTCAGTCCGGCCTTGGTGGAGATCACAACTTCGGAACGGGCCACGACGTCGCCCAGCATTCCGCCGAGCAGCACTTCGGCGCCGCCGCCGGCGTAGGAGGCAGCCGTGTCGATCAACGTGCCGCCGCCGTCGACAAATGCACGAAGCAGGCCGGCGGCATCCTGTTCATCGGTCTCACCGGCCCACGACATGGTGCCAAGGGAAAGGGACGAGACACGCAACCCACTGTTGCCGACATAACGCTGCTGCATGCCTGCAAGCTTACGGTGCTTCGGAACCTCCATAACGTAGGGTCTATAAACGTGAACTGGTTAGAAGCGGCCTTTCTGGGCCTTGTGCAGGGACTGACAGAATTCCTCCCGATTTCCTCGAGCGCCCATCTGCGGATCGTAGGGGCGTTCCTGCCCAACGCCGCGGATCCCGGCGCCGCCTTTACCGCCATCACCCAGTTGGGTACCGAGACGGCGGTGATTGTCTACTTCTGGCGGGACATCGTGCGGATCGTCAAAGCCTGGTTCGGCTCGCTGACCGGCAAGGTATCGCGGCAGGATCCGGACGCCCGGATGGGCTGGCTCGTGATCCTGGGCAGCCTGCCGATCATCGTCCTCGGCCTGCTCTTCCAGGACCAGATCGAATCGGTGCTCCGCAGCCTGTGGATTGTGGCGACCACCCTGATTGTCTTCGGAATGATCCTCGCCGTAGCGGACGCCGTCGGCCGCCAGGAACGTGACCTCACCAAGCTCAGCTACAAACATGGCATCTTCTACGGCCTTGCCCAGGCGATGGCACTGATCCCCGGCGTATCCCGCTCCGGCGGCACGATCACCGCAGGCCTGCTCATGGGGTACACCCGTGAGGCCGCCGCCCGCTATTCCTTCCTGCTCGCAATTCCCGCCGTGTTCGGCAGCGGCCTGTACCAGCTCTACAAAGTGGTTTCCAAGGACGGCATCACCGGCCCCTACGGGCTGCCCGAGACCGGTCTCGCCACCGTGATCGCCTTCGTGGTGGGCTACGTCATCATCGGCTGGTTCCTCAGGTACGTCTCCACCCGCAGCTACCGGCTGTTCGTCTGGTACCGCATCTTCCTGGGCCTGGCGCTGTACCTGCTGCTCGGTTTCAATGTCATCAGCGCCTAGCACTAGGCTTGGGGTGTGAAATCCTGGATCTCCCGCCCTGTTCCCCAGCTCCCGGGAAGTATGCCCGCGCTGCGTCTGTTCGACACCGCCAAGGGCGGCCCCGTCACCCTTGAAGCAACGGGGGAGCAGTCCATGTACGTCTGCGGGATCACCCCGTACGACGCCACCCACATGGGCCACGCGGCGAGCTACGTAGCCTTCGACCTGCTCAACCGGGCGTGGCGCGACGGCCGTCAGCAGGTGGCCTACGTGCAGAACGTGACCGACGTCGACGACCCCCTGCTGGAACGCGCGACGGCCACGGGCGTGGACTGGCGGGAACTTGCCGCCAGCCAGATCGAGCTGTTCCAGACCGACATGGAAGCCTTGAACGTGCTGGCCCCGGACAACTACGTGGGCGCCGTCGAAGCCATCCCGATGATCGTGCCGGCCATCGAATCCCTACTGGCGCGCGGACTGGCCTACCGGGTCCCGGGCAGCGCGGGCGAGCCCGACGGCGATGTCTACTACGACGTCGAAGCGGCCGGAAAGCATTCCGCCGAGGCAAGCGACGCGTGGACGTTGGGATCCGTCTCGGGCCTGTCCGATGCTGAGATGCTGGAACTTTTCGCCGAGCGCGGCGGCGACCCCGGCCGCGCCGGCAAGCGCCAGGCGCTGGACCCGCTGCTGTGGCGGGTGGCCCGCGAGGGCGAACCCAGCTGGCCTGGCGGCGAACTGGGGGAGGGGCGCCCGGGCTGGCACATCGAGTGCACCGTGATCGCGCAGAAGTACCTGCCCGCACCGTTTACCGTGCAGGGCGGCGGCTCCGACCTGGTCTTCCCGCACCACGAAATGGGAGCCGGCCACGCCTACTCCCTTTCCGGGGTGCCGCTGGCCAAACACTTCGCCCATGCAGGCATGGTGGGACTCGACGGCGAGAAGATGAGCAAGTCCAAGGGCAACCTTGTGCTCGTCTCCAGGCTGCGCGCCGCCGGCGAAGACCCGGCCGCAATCCGGCTCGCGATCCTGGCCCACCACTACCGCAGCGACTGGTCGTGGACCGATGCGGGCTTCGATGAGGCCAAGGACCGCCTCCGCACCTGGCGCGCGGCCCTGGACGTCGCACCCGCGGGTTCCGCCGGTTCCGTCCTTGCCGAGATGAGGTCCGCGCTCTCGGATGACCTCAACGCGCCGGGAGCCCTCGCCGCAGTGGACACCTGGGCCTCGGCCGCCCTGGCAGCGGGAACCTCCGGAGACTCGGCAACGGGCTCCGTAGCGGACGCAGCCCTCGTGGGCGACGCGGTGAACGCGCTGCTCGGCGTCGAACTGTAGGACGGCGAACTTTAGGACTGCGCGCTTTAGGCCGGCGCGGCGGGACAGGCCCTAAGGCTTGTCCTTGCCGCGGCGCTTGAGATAGCGCTCGAATTCCCGCGCAATGGACTCGCCGCTGGCCTCGGGCAGGTCTGCGGTGTCTTTCGCTTCCTCCAGTTGGCGGACGTAGGCGGCGATCTCCGGGTCCTCAGTTGCCAGTTCGTCCACGCCGCGCTCCCACGCGTCCGCATCCTCCACCAGTTCCTGCGTGTCCAGCGGAACCTGCAGCAGCTCCTCGATCCGGTGCAGCAAGGCCAGCTGGGCCTTCGGCGAGGGCGCCTGCGCCACGTAGTGGGGAACGGCGGCCCAGAGCGAGACCGTAGGCAAGCCGGCCAGGAGCGCCACCTCGGCAAGCACCCCAACGATGCCCACGGGCCCCTCGTACTGGGACGCCTCCAGATCCATCCGCTCCCGCAGCCCGGCGTCGTCGCTGGAGGTGCTGACCGGGATGGGGCGGCTGTGCGGCACATCAGCGAGCAACGCACCGACCAGGATGACGTAATCCACGCTCAGCGCCTCGGCGTGCACCAACAACTCGGCCGTGTAGGCGCGCCATTTGTAGGACGGTTCCGTGCCCTGGACAAAGATGACGTCCACATTGGAGTCGGGAACGCTGGCTTTGAAGATGCGGGTGGCAGGCCACTTGATCTTCCGCTCACCGGAGGCCGTGCGCCGGATGGTGGGACGGGTGAACTGGAAGTCGTAATACTCGTCGGCGTCGATCGAGCCGACCTTCTTGCCTCCCCAGAGCTTGTTGAGATAGCGCAGCGCATCGCTCGCTGCTTCACCGGCGTCATTCCAGCCTTCGAAGGCTGCCAGCATCACGGTGACACGCTGGCCCTCGGGGACGGGCTGCAGCAGCCGCTCCGGCTCAGGCGTGACGCCCGTTTCCGTGGTGTCTGGCTCGAAGCTATTCATGTGTTCACCCTACGTCCAAGTCGCGGGCGAGCGCATGAAGGAAAACGCCGCAAGCGCCCTGAAATTCGCCATCGGCGTAGCCCAGGGCCTCTCGCAGGGCCGGCATCGTAGACTGGAGGGCATGCGATCCCTAGCCTCCCAGCCCCTGCTCAAAGCCGCGTTATGGGACATGGACGGCACGATCGTGGACACCGAACGGTACTGGATTGAGGCCGAACACGCGCTGGTGGCGGCCCACGGCGGACACTGGTCGCATGAGAAGGCCATGCAGCTGGTGGGACAGTCGCTTGTCTACTCGGCCGGCATCCTGCAGGAGGCCGGCGTGAAGCTGGAAGTTCGCGAAATCATCGACACCCTGACCGGGCATGTCGTCAGCCTTGTCCGGGAGTCCGTGCCGTGGCGTCCCGGAGCGCGCGAACTGCTGGACGAACTGCACACGGCCGGCGTCCGCTGCGCCCTTGTGACCATGTCCGAGGCGCCCCTGGCACGGGAGATCGTGGCCAGCCTGCCCAAACCCTATTTCGAGTTCCTGGTCACCGGGGACACCGTCACCCAGGGCAAGCCGCACCCCGAGGCGTACCTGAAGGCCGTGGAACTCCTGCAGCGGCACGACCCCGAACTGGAACACCGGCACTGCGTGGCCCTCGAAGACTCCGCCCCCGGGGTCGCGGCGGCTGTCGCGTCCGGCGTTGCCACGGTGGCGATTCCGCACATCGTCCCACTGCCGGATGACCCGCGCCGCGCAACCTGGGACACCCTGGCCGGTCGCACCGTCGCCGACCTCAAACGCCTTCTGGCGCTCCGGCACCGCGCCACGGACGCGAGCCCGGAACTGGCCGCAGCCAACGGAGCGCGCGGCCTTGACTGAGTCCACGCCGCAGCGGCCGCAGGATCAGCCCGAGGAGCCTCCCTTCTCGCTCCGCGGCGGGATCCCGCTGGGCCGGATCGCCGGCATTCCAGTGGTGCTGGCCTATTCGTGGTTCGCCATCGCAGCGTTCACCGTGATCGCTTACGGGCCCGTGCTGGAAAACAACGACCCCAGCCTCGGCGCCACCGCCTACCTCGTGGCGTTCGCCTATTCCGTGCTGCTCCTGATCTCGGTGCTGGTCCACGAGCTGGCCCACGCGCTCACGGCCCGGCTCTACCGCTGGCCCACCCGCAAGATCGTCCTCAATCTGTGGGGCGGCCACACCCAGTTCGAGGAATTCACCGCCTCGCCGGGACGGTCCGTCCTGGTTGCCATGGCCGGACCGGCTGCGAACCTGGTTCTCGCCGGCGCGGGCTGGCTGCTGGTCTCGGGCGGGCAGTTGGACGGCGTCGCGGACACACTGGCCAACATCTTCGTCTGGGCCAACCTGTTGATCGGCATCTTCAATGTGCTGCCCGGCCTGCCCCTGGACGGCGGCCGGCTCGTGGAATCGGCGGTCTGGAAGGCCACCGGCAGCCACGAAAAGGGAACCGTCGCGGCGGGCTGGGCCGGCAGGATCATTGTGATTGCCCTGGCCCTCTGGTTCGTCGCGCTGCCCCTGCTCAGCGGCAACCGCCCTGACACCTCACTCATGCTCATAACCCTGCTGGTTGGCAGCTTCCTTTGGATGGGCGCCTCCGCCTCGATCCAGCAGGCCCGCTACCGGAGCAGGCTGCACTTGGTCGACGCAGCAGCCCTCGCCGAACCGGCGCTCGGGCTGCCGGAGACGGCAACCGTCCTTGACGTGCTGCGGCACTCGCCGCAGGGCGTCCCCGGCGTCGTGCTCTACGGCCCGGACGCACGGCCAGCCGCCGTCGTCGACGACTCCGCCGCCGCGGCCGTTCCGCCGGCGCTGGCCGCCACGACGCCGGCAACCGCCGTGGCCTACCCGCTCGCCGCCGGCGCCTACGTCAAGGAGACCGACCGGGGCGCCGAGCTCCTGGCCTACCTGGCCCAGATCGAAGGCTCCGACTATGCAGTGGTCGACGACGCCGGCACCATTACGGGACTGTTGCGCCAACTGACCGTGCTCAACGTCCTGACCGGGAAGCAGCCGAGCGGGACCGTGGGTCCGCAGGCCGGGGTCGAGGGCCGGAATTAGGGCCAGACCCGGTAGAGTTACCTGCCGGTCGTGAATTCTCCGGCCCAAGAACACGGGCCGGAGCCCGCCGCCCCAAACGCGGCCACCGAAGCTTTACAGGAGCGAGGAACACTTCATGAGCAGCGACACCGCCGCCAACGCCACCCCGAGCGGGAACAGCGCCGCCGCCAACAGCACGCCGGCCGGAGCTGCTGGGACAGCCGCCGCACCCTCCACCGCGCCCGTCGGCGCAAACCGCCGCCGCGGGCCCTTCCGCGAGGGCGAGCGGGTGCAGCTAACGGACGAGCGCGGCCGGATGAACACCATCAGCCTCGAAGCCGGCGGGGCGTTCCACACGCACCGCGGCTTCCTCAACCACGACGAGATCATCGGCAAGCCGGATGGCTCGGTTGTGGTCAACAACGTCGGCCAGCAGTACCAGACCCTGCGGCCGCTGCTCTCGGACTTCGTTCTCTCCATGCCGCGCGGCGCGGCCGTGGTCTACCCCAAGGACGCCGGCCAGATCGTCACGATGGCGGACATTTTCCCCGGCGCCCGCGTGGTCGAAGCCGGCGTCGGCTCCGGCGCGCTGTCCATCTCGCTGCTGCGCGCAGTGGGGGACAACGGCTACCTGCACTCTTTCGAACGGCGCGAGGAGTTCGCCGACATTGCCCGCGGCAACGTCGAGACGATCTTCGGCGGCCCGCACCCGGCGTGGCAGATCACCCTCGGCGACTTCCAGGAAGAAGTGGTCCGCACCGAGGCTCCGGGCTCGGTGGACCGCGTGGTCCTGGACATGCTGGCGCCCTGGGAGTGCCTTGACGCCGTCGCTACCGTGCTGGCCCCGGGCGGGGTGTGGATCAACTATGTCGCGACCGTGACGCAGCTGTCCCGGACGGCCGAGGCCATCCGCGCCGACGGCCGCTTCACCGAGCCGGACGCCTGGGAGTCCATGGTCCGCGGCTGGCACCTGGAAGGCCTTGCCGTGCGCCCGGACCACCGGATGGTGGCGCACACCGGTTTCCTGCTGGTCACCCGCCGGCTGGCCGACGGCGTCACGGGTATTTCCGTCAAGCGCCGGCCGTCCAAGACCGAATTCGACGCCGAGGACGTCAACGCCTGGACCCCCGGGGCCGTGGGGGAGCGCGCCGTCTCTGACAAGAAACTGCGCCGGGCCGCCCGCGACGCGATCGCCGGCACCAACGTCAAGGACACCCCCGAGGTTACGAACTAGTCCGTATTTCGGAAGTCTTCAGCAGCACCTGCCGACTTGGGGCTATGGTCTTAATAGAAGTACGGAAGGGGCTGATGCATGATGGAGACTCCGAACAACGACCACGGCCGGACGCCGGCGGAGGACGAGGCCCTGGCGGCCGGGGACGCGGCCCAGGCAGCGGACGCTGCCGGCGGGACCGAGCAGGCGGGGGCAGCCGAGGTTGACCGTTTTGCGGCCAGCGAGCTTTCCGTTGCCGAACGCCAGGTCAATATCCTGCGCGACAAGCTCCGCCACATCGACCGCCAGCTCGCCGCTGCCACGCAGAACAACTCCAAGCTCGTCGGCATGCTGGAAACGGCCAAAGCGGAGATCCTGCGCCTGAAGAACGCCCTGGACCAGGAGGGCCAGCCGCCCTACAGCTTCGGTACCATCCTGCAGCTGAACCCCAAGCGGCAGCCGACCGCCGGGAACAGCGGCCAGGCTGCCACGGAGGAATCCGTGGACATCTTCAATGCCGGCCGCAAGATGCGGGTCGGCATCAGCCCGCTCGTGAACCCGAACCAGCTCGCGGTGGGCCAGGAAGTCCTGCTGAACGAGGCACTGCTGGTGGTGGCCGGGCTCGGTTACGAGCGGGCCGGGGACCTGGTCACGCTCAAGGAACTCCTCGGACCCGACCGGGCCCTCGTGGTGGGCCGGGCCGACGAGGAACGGGTGATCCGGCTCTCCGGCGCCCTGCTGGCCCAAAAGCTGCGGGTGGGGGACGCGCTCTCGATCGACAGCCGCACCGGCTACGCGCTGGAGAAGATCCCGCGCTCCGAGGTGGAGAACCTGGTCCTCGAAGAGGTCCCGGACATCACCTACCAGGACATCGGCGGCCTCGGGCCCCAGATCGAGCAGATCCGCGACGCCGTGGAACTGCCGTTCCTGCACCCGGACCTGTACCGGGAGCACGGGCTCAAGGCGCCCAAGGGCATCCTGCTGTACGGCCCGCCCGGCTGCGGCAAGACCCTGATCGCGAAGGCCGTCGCCAACTCGCTGGCCGCCCGGGCTGCCGAGCGCGCCGGCAAGACTGACATGAAGAGCTACTTCCTGAACATCAAGGGACCGGAGCTGCTGGACAAGTACGTCGGCGAGACCGAGCGGCACATCCGGCTGATCTTCGCGCGCGCCCGTGAGAAGGCCTCCGAGGGCAGCCCGGTTGTGGTGTTCTTCGACGAGATGGACTCACTGTTCCGGACCCGCGGCACCGGCATTTCCTCGGACGTCGAGACCACCATCGTGCCGCAGCTGCTCAGCGAGATCGACGGCGTGGAACGGCTCGACAACGTGATCGTGATCGGCGCCTCCAACCGCGAGGACATGATCGATCCGGCGATCCTGCGCCCGGGCCGGCTGGACGTGAAGGTCAAGATCCAACGCCCCGACGCCGAGGCCGCCGCGGACATCTTCAACAAGTACATCACCACGGACCTGCCCTTCCACGAGCAGGACCTCGCCGAGCACAACGGCGACGTCCAGGCGACCGTGGATGCCATGATCCAGCGCACCGTGGAGGCCATGTACTCCACCGAGAAATCCAACGAATACCTCGAGGTGACCTACGCCAACGGCGACACCGAGATGCTGTACTTCAAGGACTTCAATTCGGGCGCCGTGGTGCAGAACGTGGTGGACCGCGCCAAGAAGTCCGCGATCAAGGACCTCCTCACCTCAGGGCAGAAGGGCCTGCGCATCGACCACCTGCTCCGCGCCGTCGTCGACGAGTTCCGGGAACACGAGGACATGCCCAACACCACCAACCCGGACGACTGGGCCCGGATTTCGGGCAAGAAGGGCGAGCGCATCACCTACATCCGCACCATCGTCCAAGGCAAGGCCGGCCAGGAGCCCGGGAAGTCCATCGAGACGATGCCCAGCACGGGCCAGTACCTGTGACGGCGGGACCGGCAGCGGCTTCGGGAGGACTGCCCGTCGGCGGCGCCATGCGGGTGATGGGTTCGGAGACCGAATACGGCATCCACGCGCCCTCCGCGCCGGGAGCCAACGCCACCATGATGTCTGCCCGGGTCATCCAGGCCTATGCCCAGGTGACGCGGCAACGCGCGGCCGGCGGCGCCGAGACCCGCTGGGACTACACCGACGAAGAGCCGCTGCACGACGCCCGAGGATGGACCCTGGAGCGGAGCGAGGCCGAACCGGAACAGCTCACCGACCGGCCACCGGCCCTCGACGCGGAGGCCATCGCACTGGCCTACGGCCGCGCCGATCTGGACCACGACGGCGAGGACGAGTCCGGCTCGCTGCTCATGAACATGGTGCTCGGCAACGGCGCCCGGCTGTACGTGGACCACGCCCACCCGGAATATTCCAGTCCGGAAGTCACCAACCCGCGCGATGCCGTCACCTGGGACGCAGCCGGGGATCTCGTGGCGCTGGCCGCGGTGCGCCGACTGGCCGCGGACCCGGACTTGCCGCCAATAAACCTGTACAAGAACAACACGGACAACAAGTCCGTTTCGTACGGTTCGCACGAGAACTATCTGATGCCGCGCTCGGTCCCCTTCGGCGAGATTGTCCGGGGACTGACGCCGTTCTTCATCACCCGCCAGATCATGTGCGGCGCCGGCCGCGTCGGCCTGAGCCAGGACAGCTCCCGCAACGGCTACCAGATCAGCCAGCGGGCAGACTTCTTTGAAACCGAGGTGGGCCTCGAAACCACCATCCGGCGCCCAATCATCAACACCCGGGACGAACCGCACGCCACCGCGGACAAGTACCGCCGGCTGCACGTCATCATCGGCGACGCGAACCTCAGCCAGGGCGCCAACTTCCTCAAGTTCGGCAGCACGGCCATGGTCCTTAGCCTGATCGAGGCAGGGCTGGCACCCCGCATCGAAGTCCACGAACCCGTTGCCGCCCTGCAGACGGTCAGCCACGACACGACGCTGACCGCAACCCTGCGCCTGCTCGACGGGCGCCGCGTGACTGCCCTGGACCTGCAATGGATGTACCTCGAAGCTGCCGCCAAACTCGCCCAGGACACCGGCGTGGCCGATGCCGTCGACGGTGACGGCCACACCCACGCCGTGCTTGAACGCTGGTCAGCGACGCTGACCGAACTGGACAGCGACCGGGCTGCCGCGGCGTCGACGGTGGAATGGCTCGCCAAGTACTCGCTGCTGGAGGGCTTCCGCCAGCGGGACGGGCTGGAATGGTCGGACGCCCGGCTGGGTTTGATCGACCTGCAATGGGCGGACATCCGTCCCGAGAAGGGGCTCTACCACCGGCTGCTGGCCCGCGACCGGATGCAGCGCGTCGTCGCCGATGATGCGATCGCCCGAGCGGTGACGGAGCCGCCGTCGGACACGCGCGCCTTCTTCCGCGGCCGCTGCGTCAGCCGCTTCGGCAGTGATTTGGTGGGCGCCAGCTGGGACTCCGTCATCTTCGATCTGCCCGGCCGCGGCAAGTTGCAGCGGGTCCCCACCCGCGAACCCCTGCGCGGCACCGAGGCCCTCACCGGAGGCCTGTTCGCCCGGCACCGCGAGGCCGGGCCGTTCCTGGCGGAGCTGTTGGGCCTGCCCCCGGGTTCGTAGGGCCAAAGACCCCCCGCACGGGCGTTGGGCGTGGCAGTATTGCTTACAGGATGTCCCGTGCACGAAGGGACATCCGGTGGGAAAAGGCAGTGGGATAGAAGGAGAACACGATGGCAGGCCAGGAACAGCAGCAGCCGCAGTCCCGCGACACCGAGGTCGAGGAGGACATCCCCGCACCGCCGGCAGCACCCGAGGCGCAGGCCTCCGCCGCGACCCAGGGCGTGGACGACCTGCTCGATGAGATCGACGGCGTGCTGGAATCCAACGCCGAGGAGTTCGTCCGGGCCTTCGTCCAGAAGGGCGGCCAGTAGGCGCCCCGCCTCCGGCCGGTTGCGGACACTACTTGAGGAGAACCGAATCTGAGGAGACACAGGGCTGAGAGCCGGAAGTCGTTGATTCACTACGTTGAGGGAGTGCACCAGTGCAGGAAACATCAGCCAACCAGGTAGCAGCGAACGCGACGTCCTCATTCACCGAGCACCTGCAGCGTTCACGGCCCGACTTGCTGCCTTTCAACGCCCTCCCACACGGCCTCGCAGCCGCCCCCGCCGGCGCGCCGCTCCAGGCACCCCACGCGACCACCATCGTGTCCCTGACGTACGCCGGGGGAGTGCTGATGGCCGGTGACCGCCGCGCGACGATGGGCAACGTAATCGCCAGCCGACACATCGAGAAGGTTTTCCCCGCGGACCAGTATTCCGTGCTTGGCATCGCCGGAACCGCGGGCATCGCGCTGGATATCACCCGGCTGTTCCAGGTGGAACTGGAACACTACGAGAAGATTGAAGGCACGCAGCTGAGCCTGGACGGCAAGGCCAACCGGCTGGGCGCCATGATCCGCGGCAACCTTCCGATGGCGATGCAGGGCCTGGCAGTGGTCCCGCTGTTCGCCGGTTTCGACCGGCCCGCCGGCGTCGGCCGCCTGTTCTCCTACGACGTCACCGGCGGCCGCTACGAGGAGCAGGAACACCACACCGTCGGTTCGGGTTCCATGTTCGCCCGCGGCGCGCTGAAGAAGCTCTGGCGGCCCAACCTCTCCGAGGCCGAGGCCGTACAAGTGGCTGTCGAAGCTCTGTATGACGCGGCCGACGACGACTCCGCCACCGGCGGTCCGGACCCGGTCCGGCAGTTGTGGCCCGTGGTTTACATCGTGAACCGCTCCGGCGCCGTGAGGGTCCCGGAGCGCGAACTCGCGGCCGTGGCCGGGGCCATCATCGAGTCACGGGCCGCGGCCCAGCGGGAGGCCTGAGATGACCCAGCAGTTCTATGTCTCACCCGAGCAGCTGATGAAGGACCGGGCGGATTTCGCCCGGAAAGGCATCGCCCGGGGCCGCTCCGTGGTGGTCATCAGTTGCCGCGACGGGATTGCCCTGGTCGCGGAAAACCCCTCCCCGTCGCTGCATAAGATCGGCGAGATCTACGACAAGATCGCCTTCGCCGCCGTCGGCAAGTACAACGAGTTTGAGAGCCTGCGCCAGGCCGGGGTCCGGTACGCGGACGTCCGCGGTTACTCCTACGACCGCGAGGACGTCACAGCGAGGGGCCTGGCGAGTGTCTACGCGCAAAGCCTCGGCGCCGTTTTCACCGCCGAGCAGAAGCCCTTCGAGGTGGAGTTGGCCGTGACGGAGGTCGGGGACAGCCAGGAACTGGACCATCTTTACCGGCTGACGTTCGACGGGTCCATCGCTGACGAGCAGGGGTTCATCGTGATGGGCGGCCAGGCGGACAAGGTGTCCGAAGCCGTCGCGGCCGGCTGGCGCAGCGAATTGGACTTCGCCGGGGCCATCCGGCTGGCCCTGGCCGGGCTGGTGGCGGACAAGGAAACCGACGCGCTGCCGGCGTCGGCCGTGGAAGTGGCCGTGCTGGACCGCGGCTCCGAAAGCAGCCGCGGCACCCGCCGCGCTTTCCGCCGCCTTGACGACGCCGACGTCGTGGCACTGCTGGCTGAGGAGAACTGAAATGGACAAGCGCATCTTCGGAATCGAAACCGAATTCGGAATTTCCTACTCCAGCCCGGAGTCCCGGCCGCTGGCGCCGGAGGAGGTGGCCCGCTACCTCTTCCGCAAGGTGGTCAGCTGGGGCCGTTCCTCCAATGTGTTCCTCACCAACGGCTCCCGGCTCTACCTCGACGTCGGATCGCACCCCGAGTACGCCACCGCAGAGTGCGACGACCTGGCCCAGCTGATTGCCCATGACCGGGCCGGCGAGCTGATCCTGGACGACCTCGTGGACGAGGCCCAGGAACGCCTGGCCGCCGAAGGGTTCAACGGAACCGTGTACCTGTTCAAGAACAACACCGACTCGGCGGGCAACTCCTACGGCAGCCACGAAAACTACCTGATTCCACGCCGCGGGGAGTTTTCCCGGCTGGCCGAGATCCTGATTCCCTTCCTCGTGACGCGCCAGCTGATCGCCGGTGCGGGCAAGATCCTGAAGACCCCGCACGGGGCCACGTTCGCTTTCTCCCAGCGTGCGGACCACATCTGGGAGGGCGTTTCCTCCGCCACCACCCGCTCCCGTCCCATCATCAACACCCGCGACGAGCCGCACGCCGACGCCGAGTTCTACCGGCGCCTGCACGTGATCGTGGGGGACTCCAATATGTCCGAAACCACGACATTGCTGAAGGTCGGCACCGTGGACCTGATCCTGCGGATGATCGAGGCCGGCGTGATCATGCGGGACATGCGGATGGAGAACCCGATCCGCAGCATCCGTGAGATCTCCCACGACCTCACCGGCCGTGCCCTGGTCCGCCTCGCCAACGGCCGGCAGCTCACCGCCTTGGAGATCCAGCGCGAATACCTGAACAAGGTGACCGAGTTCGTCGCGGACCGCGGCGCCCACAACGCGCACGTCCCGCTCATCCTGGACCTCTGGGAACGGACCCTCGACGCGATCGAGAGCGGTAACACGAGCACCATCGACACCGAAGTGGACTGGGCCATCAAAAAGAAGCTGATAGACAACTACCGCGAACGGCACGGCCTGGAACTCGACGCGCCCCGGATCGCCCAGCTGGACCTCACCTACCACGACATTTCGCGCAGTCGCGGTCTCTTCTACCTGCTGCAGGCCCGCGGGGCAGCGCGGCGGATCGTGGACGACACAGCCGTGAAGGATGCCGTCGACGCGCCGCCACAGACCACCCGCGCCAAACTCCGGGGCGACTTCGTCCGCCGGGCGCAGGAACTGGGCCGCGACTACACCGTCGACTGGGTCCATTTGAAGCTGAACGACCGCGCGCACCAGACCATCCTGTGCAAGGATCCGTTCCGCAGCGTGGACGACCGCGTGGACGCCCTGCTGGACTCTATGGGCTGACACCCAGCTTTCCGCGTTATTCTGGGTAAGGTGCCGTTTCACGGCTACCGCATGCTTTGCCGCTGGCTACCGTCCGGCGAAGCGTCCATCCTGCCCCGACGAAAGTTCTTACGTGCGCCGACTATTAGCAATTCTCCTCCCCGGACTGCTGCTGCTCACCGCTTGTGGTGGCGGCCAAGCCGCTGCCCCGGAGCCCACCAGCCAGTCCGCCGGCGAGACCGCGAAGCTGGACTCTGTGAAACTGACCGAGAACGGCGACAAGAAGGCCCCCGGCGTCGAGTTCGCCAAGCCGCTCGAGGTCAAGGACCCCACCATCAAGGTGGTCAAGGAAGGCGACGGCGACCGCGTCAAAGCCAACCAGGTCGCGGACATCTCCATCATTGCCTTCAACGGCAAGGACGGCTCCACCCTTGAGGACACCTTCGCAAAGGATCCCGAGAAGCTTGAGCTGAACGATGAACTCAAGACCGGCAGTGCAGTCATCTACAACGCCTTCGTCGGCGCCAAAGTTGGCTCCAACATTGCCTTGGCCGTCCCGGGCAAGGCCGCCAGCGCACAAGGCGGCGCGGCCCAGCCCTCGCAGCTGCTGGTCATCAAGATCCTCGCCGCCAAGGACGCACCCAAGGTCCTGGACAAGCCCGAGGGCGACCCCGTGACCCCGCCGGCCGGCCTGCCGACCGTGACCGAGAACGACAAGGGCGTTCCCGCGATCTCCGTCAAGGGCGTCGCCGCACCGAAGGCCCTCATCTCCCAGGACCTGATCAAGGGCAAGGGCCAGGCGGTCAAGACCACGGACACCGTCACCGTGAACTACGTCGGCGTTGCGCTGGCCTCGGGCAAGGTCTTCGACTCCAGCTTCGAGAGCGGCAAGAAGGCCACGTTCCCGCTCAACGGCGTCATCAAGGGCTGGACCCAGGGCCTGGCCGGCAAGACGGTCGGCTCCCGCGTCCTCCTGGTTATCCCGAAGGCCCTCGCGTACGGCGACAAAGGCCAGGGCGACGCCAAGGGCGACCTCGTCTTTGTCGTCGATATCCTCGGCGTCAAGTAAACACACCCGTTTAAGCAAGCCATCCAAGAAGGAGCAACCATGTCATTTGGACAGCGCAACCTCGACCGCCAGAAGCCGGAAATTGACTTCCCCGAGGGCGACGTACCCACCGAGCTCGTCATCACCGACCTGATCGAGGGCGACGGCGCCGAAGCCAAGGCCGGCGACACCGTTTCCACCCACTACGTCGGCGTGGCCTGGTCCACCGGCGAGGAATTCGACGCCTCCTGGGGCCGCGGCGCGCCGCTGGACTTCCGGGTCGGCGTCGGCCAGGTCATCCAGGGCTGGGACCAGGGCCTGCTGGGCATGAAGGTCGGCGGCCGCCGCCAGCTGGAAATCCCCTCCGAAATGGCTTACGGCTCCCGTGGCGCCGGCGGAGCGATCGGCCCCAACGAGGCACTGATTTTCGTCGTCGACCTCGTCGCCGTCCGCTAGTCCCCGCCGGCTCCCAGCCCTCACAAGTCCGCACCGGCTCCCTGGGCCGGGACCCTCGCCGGCGTGGGCCCACCCACAGGCTCCCAGCCCTCGCAAGTCCGCACCGGCTCCCTGCCCTCGCAGGCTCGGGCTGGGGCCCTCGCCGGAGCGGCTCCACGGGCCGGGTCCCTCGCCGGCGTGGGCCCACCCACCGGCTCCCAGCCCTCGCAAGCTCGGGCCGGGTCCCGGCGCAATTCAGCGAAAGCGCGGTAACAATCGGAAAGTTCTTCCGGCTGTTGCCGCGCTTTCGGCGTTTCCGGGACGGATGCTTTAGTACCCTTGCGGAGTGTCCGCCTCACGTACTGAACGCCTCCTGAACCTGCTCATCGCCCTGCTCAACACCCAATACGGGCTGCGCCGCAGCGAACTGCGCGAGAAGGTCTACCACGACACCACCAGCTCCGAGGTCGCCTTCGGCCGGATGTTCGAACGGGACAAGGGCGAACTGCGCCAGTTCGGCTTCGAAGTCGAGACCGTCACGGACAAGGGCTGGGGCTCGGATGATCCGGCCACCACGCGGTACCGGATCGGCAAGGAATCCAACCGCCTGCCGGACGTTAGCCTCACCCCGGCGGAGTGCACCGTCCTGATCCTCGCGGCACAGCTCTGGGAACAGGCCGCCCTTGGGTCCGCCGCCCGGGACGCGGTGCGCAAGTTGCAGGCCGCCGGGGGCCTGCCTGACGCCGAACTCCCGCCCGGGGTGCAGCCCCGCATCAGGCCGGCCGGTCAGGCTTTCGAGGACCTCGTCGCCGCCATCCATAACCAGCACCCGGTGAGCTTCAACTACCTGGCCGGCAGTACCGGACAGGAAGAAACCCGCACCGTGGAGCCCTGGGGCCTGGGCAGCCGCTTCGGGCAGTGGTACCTCGTCGGCCACGACCGCGCCCGCGGGGACAAACGCTTCTACCGGCTCTCACGGCTGACCTCGGCCGTCACTGTGCTGGACCAGGAGTCCTTTACGCCGCCGTCGTCCTTCAACGTCCGCGAGCAACTTGCCGCGCTGCCCGAACTGCCCGTGCGCCACGCCCTTGTGGACGTCGCCGACGGCGCACTGCTGGGGCTCCGCAAGCACGCCGGGTCCGCGGCCAGCGCCGACGACGAAGGGGCTGCCGACAGCGGCTCCGCCGCGGTCCCGGCCCGGACCGGGTTCGACCGGCTCAAGGTGCCCTACCGCGACGTCGAAACCCTCGCTGAAGAACTCGCCTCCTACGGTCCCAAGGCCATCGCCGTCGCGCCCCCAGAGTTGCACACTGCCGTGCGCAGGCGACTGGCCGCGGCAGCGGCTTTCGCTGCGTCGCCGATCCCGCTGATCGAATTTCCGCCTGTGGCGCCGGCCAAACGGAGCCGGAAGCGCACCTCCGAGGACCAGCTCAAACGGATGCTCCAACTGGTGCCGTTTCTGGTGCACAACCAGGGCCTGCACATCAGCGAGGTCGCCGACCGCTTCGGTATCACCCGTAAGGAACTGGAAGATGACCTGCGGATCCTGATCTGCTCCGGCCTGCCCGAGGGCTACCCGGACGACCTGCTGGACATTCAGTGGGACGACGACCACGTCTACATAATCGAGGACCTCGACCTCAAGCGTCCGGTCCGTTTCACCGTGGACGAGGCCTGCGCGCTGCTCACCGGCCTGGAAGCGCTCAACGGCCTGCCCGGACTCGCCGAGGGCGGCACCCTGGAGTCCGTGACGCTCAAGCTCATGGCCGCCGCCGGCGAGGAGGGGCTCAAGGCCGCAGCCCTGTCCGGTCCCGAAGTGGCGCCGGAGGACTCCCGCACCCTTGAGACGGCACGCAACGCCATCCGTGACGGCGCGCAGTTGCGGCTGCACTACCTCTCCCCGCTGCGGGACGCCGTCACCGAACGGGACATCGACCCTCAGCGGCTCTACTCGCTGGACAGCACCTGGTACCTCGAGGCCTACTGCCATTCCGCCCAGGGCCTGCGGAATTTCCGCTTGGACCGGATCCAGAGCCTGGAGCCCAACGGCATCCCCGTGTCCTCGACCGCGGCCCCGGCGGACGGGTTCCCCGTCAAGCTGTTCACGCCGAACGACGACGACGTCGTGGTGGTTGTCGAGCTGACCCGGCAGGGCGCCGGACTCGCGGATGACTACTACGCCGAACGAACCGCGGAGCTGCCGGACGGCCACGTGCTGGCGGAAATCCGTTTCGGCAGTGCCGACTGGTTGCCGATGTTCGTGGCCCAGCACGGCGGTGCCGTCAGGATCCTGCAGCCACCGGCACTGGCGGCAGCGGCCGTCGAATGGCTCTACGCCGCCCTCGTGCAGTACACAGAGGTTACGCAGACCGCCCCGCACGCCAGCTAGACTGAACAACATGCCTTGGTGGTCCTGGATCGTAATTTGGATAGCGCTCGTCGCGCTGTCGTTGCTGTTCTTCGGCGTGCTCGGCGTCCGGCTTTTCCGCCAGTTCATGGCCACGGTCAAGGAACTTGGCGAGGCAGGGGAGCGGTTCTCTACCTTTGCGTCCTCTCCGCTCACCTCCGGTTCAGCCGCTGTTCACGTAGCGGCCGTAGGCTCGGACAGCATTGACGCGGGAGCAGCATCCGTCCCGCGTGCGGAGCCTGGTTCTGCCGTTTTTGCTCCGCCTGCGTCGATGCGACATGATTACCATGCATCCAAAATCGCGCGCCAGGAAGCCCGGCGATTGCGCCGCGTCCAGCGCAAAGCGGAACGGGGCCAGCCGCAGGCACTGCGCGACATCGATCTGCGTTAGACAATAGGATGTACTCAAACGAAAGGACCACCCGGCATGAGGCTTGAAGGCTGGCATCTCATCATCATCATCGTCCTGGCCTTGGTGCTTTTCGCTGCACCGAAGCTGCCCGGAATGGCCCGCAGCCTGGGCCAGTCGATGCGGATTTTCAAATCCGAGGTCCGCGAAATGAAGAAGGACGGCACCCCGGAGGCGAAGGCCGATTCCGACGCCGTCGAAGGCAAGGTCGTGAACCACCCCCGGTCCGCCGGCACCGAAAGCCGCCCGGGCGAGGGAACCGACGTTCCGCCGCCGAACCGCGCCTAGAAGCGCATGGCAGTAACCATGAGCCGCCGATCGAACCCCGAGGGCCGGATGGCCCTCCTCGATCATCTCAAAGAGCTGCGGAACCGGCTCTTTAAGTCGGCCATCGCCGTCGTGCTTGGCACCGTCGTAGGGTTCCTCGTGTACCAGCCCATGCTGGCGGCGCTGATCAAGCCGATCCGCGACCTGAACGAGCATGAGGGCCGGCAGGCGTCGCTGAACTTCGACGGCGTGGCAAGCTCCTTCGACCTGATGATCCAGGTGTCCGTCTTCCTGGGCCTGATCGTCGCGAGCCCGATCTGGCTCTATCAACTCTGGGCGTTCATCGTCCCCGGGCTGCATAAGAAGGAGCGGCGCCTGGCGTTGTCCTTCGTCTCGGCCGCCGTGCCCTTGTTTGTCGGCGGCGTCCTGCTTGCCTGGCTCGTCCTGCCCAACGCGGTGCGGGTGCTGACCGACTTCACCCCCTCGGGCGGGTCCAACTTCATCAGCGCCCAGGTCTACCTCTCCTTCGTGCTGCGCTTGCTTCTGGCATTCGGGATCGCCTTCCTGCTGCCGGTGGTGCTGTTCGGACTGAACCTGGCCGGACTGATCAAGGGCAAGCAGCTGCTCAAGAGCTGGCGGATCACCGTGTTCCTGGTCTGCCTCTTCGCCGCCATGGCAGCCCCCGGTGCCGACGCTATGAGCATGTTCTACCTTGCCGTCCCCATGCTGGTGCTCTTCTTCACCGCCATCGGGCTGTGCCTGCTCAACGACCGCCGGCGTGAGAAGCGGGCTGCCAAGGTCGCCGCCGAGACCGAAGCCACGGCGGACCAGGCGACTCCCAGCTCCGAGCTGGAGAATCTCTAGCCCTCCGCCCACTAGGCTGGAAGCATGTCCTCACTACCCGGGCCGGAATCGCCGTCCGAGCGTTACCGCGCCAGCGCCGAGCGGGCCGCAGAAGCCAAAACCTACCTGGGCGGCTTTACCCGTTCACTCGCGTTCGACCTCGATCCCTTCCAGCGCGAGGCTTGCCTGTCCCTGCAGGCAGGCCGCGGCGTACTGGTGGCCGCCCCGACCGGCGCCGGCAAGACCATCGTGGGCGAGTTCGCCATCTACCTGGCCCTGCAACGCGGACTGAAAGCGTTCTATACGACGCCGATCAAGGCGCTGAGCAACCAGAAATACACCGAGCTGGCGGAGAAGTACGGCGCCGCCCAGGTGGGCCTGTTGACCGGTGATACGAGCATCAACGGCGAGGCACCCGTGGTGGTGATGACCACCGAGGTTCTCCGCAACATGCTCTACGCCGGCTCGGAGACCCTGGATGACCTCGGCTTCGTGGTGATGGACGAGGTCCACTACCTCGCCGACCGCTTCCGCGGCGCCGTCTGGGAGGAAGTCATCATCCACCTGCCCAGCGAAGTGCAGGTCGCCTCGCTCAGCGCCACCGTTTCCAACGCCGAGGAGTTCGGCGCCTGGTTGGACACTGTCCGCGGCCAGACCGACGTGATTGTCTCCGAGCACCGTCCCGTGCCGCTGTGGCAGCACGTCATGGTGGGGCGCAAGATCGTGGACCTGTTCGCCGGCGACACCAGCTTCGACGAGATCGCGCCCGCCGGCGACGACAATGTGGCCGCCACCGTGGAAACCGCTTCCGCGGAAAAAACTGCCACAGGCAAGGGCGCCGCGATTACCGAGCGCGCCGGCTACGAGGTCAACCCTGAACTGCTGTCCATGGCGCGGGCCGAGAGCCAGATGAACTTCCGCGGCCGCTTCGGGCACGGCGGCCGTAACCAGCGCCGCCAGCAGCGCGGCCAGCGCGATGAGGCGCCGCAGGGCGGCCCGCGCAGCCCGGTCCGGAAAGCCAGCCGCCCGCAGGTCATCGCCAGCCTGGACCGGATGGACCTGCTCCCGGCCATCACCTTCATCTTCTCGCGCGCCGGCTGCGACGCCGCCGTCGCGCAATGCGTCTCCGCCGGGCTCTGGCTGACCACGGAGAAAGAACAGCTCATCATCGCCCAACGGGTCGACGAAGCCGCCCAGGACATCCCCTCGGACGACCTCGACGTGCTGGGCTTCTGGAGCTGGCGCGACGGGCTGCTCCGCGGCCTGGCTGCGCACCACGCCGGCATGTTGCCAACCTTCAAGGAAGTCGTCGAGAAGCTGTTCGTGGACGGGCTGGTCAAGGCCGTGTTCGCCACCGAAACCCTGGCGCTGGGCGTCAACATGCCCGCGCGCTGCGTAGTGCTGGAGAAGCTGGACAAGTTCAACGGCGAAGCGCACGTGAACATCACCGCGGGGGAGTACACCCAGCTGACCGGCCGGGCCGGCCGCCGCGGGATCGACGTCGAGGGCCACGCGGTGGTGCTCTGGCAGCCTGGCACGGACCCGGCGGCCGTCGCCGGCCTTGCCTCCCGCCGGACCTACCCGCTGAACTCCAGCTTCCGGCCCACGTACAACATGTCCATCAACCTCGTCGCCCAGTTCGGCAGGCCCCGCGCCCGCGAAATCCTTGAGTCCTCCTTCGCCCAGTTCCAGGCGGACCGGTCCGTGGTGGGGCTCGCCAAGCAGGTCCGCAGCCGGGAGGAATCCCTGGCCGGATTCAGCAAGGCAATGAGCTGCCACCTCGGCGACTTCACCGAGTATTCGAGGCTGCGCCGTGCGCTCTCGGATGCGGAAACCACTGCTTCCAAGGGAACCTCACGCGCCCGGAAGTCGCTCACCGAGGACTCCCTCAGCCGGCTGCTGCCCGGCGACGTCGTCGACGTGCCCTCCGGGCGGGCCCCCGGCCTCGCCGTCGTGCTTAGCTCCGACCACCATTCGCGCGAACCGCGGCCGGCGGTGATGACACTGGACAACCAGCTTCGCCGCATTGGCCTGCATGACGTGGAGGGCCCGCTGTCACCGATCACCCGGGTCCGGATTCCCAAGTCCTTCAACGCCAAGGTGCCCAAGTCGCGCCGGGACCTGGCGTCCTCGGTCCGCAACGCGATCCGGGAGAGCCGGCCGCCTGCACCTCCGAACCGAAACGAGGACTTTGGCCGTGCCGCCGCCCTGCCCAACATGGAGAAGAAGATCGCGGAACTCCGCCGCGAACTCCGGGCCCATCCCTGCCACGGCTGCAGCGAGCGGGAGGACCATGCACGCTGGTCCGAGCGCTGGTGGAAGCTCCGGCAGGAGACCGACGGCCTGGTCCGCCAGATCCAGGGCCGCACCAACACCATCGCCAAGACCTTCGACCGGGTCTGCGGAGTCCTCTCCAGCTACGGGTACCTCGAGACCTCGGATTCGGGCACGCTCTCGATCAGCCCCGATGGCCAGCGGCTCCGCCGGATCTACGGCGAAAAGGACCTGCTGATTTCCCAGTCCCTGCGGATGGGCGCCTTCAGCGACCTCGACGCGGCCGAAATCGCGGCCCTGGCCAGCGTGCTGGTCTACCAAGCCAAGCGCGAGGACCGCGGGCTGCGGCCCAAGATGCCGAGCGTCTCACTGGAGTCCGCCGTCGACACCGTGGTGCGCGAGTGGTCCGCCCTGGAAGACGTTGAGGAAGCCAACAAGCTGCCGCTGACGGGTGAACCCGAACTCGGCCTCGTCTGGCCGATCTTCAAATGGGCCAAGGGCAGGCACCTCCAGGAGGTCCTCAGCGGTACGGACCTGGCCGCTGGTGACTTTGTCCGGTGGGTGAAACAGGTCATCGACCTGCTGGACCAGCTGGCCAAGATTCCCGGGCTGGAACCGCGAGTGGCCCGGCTGTGCGGCGACGCGATCAACCTCGTCAAGCGCGGCGTCGTCGCCTACTCGGCCGTCGCGTGAACGGCCCCTGACGGGCTTCTGACCCTGCTCGCCTCCGCCATCCCCGATGCCCCACGCCCGGGCCGCCGGCCCACGCCTAAAGGAGTTCCCCACAATGACCGCTTCATCTTCCGAGGCAACGCAGGCACCGCGCAAGGTGACGCTGTACCGCAACGGCTCCGTCTACACGGCGGCCGATCCCTTCGCGACGGCGATGCTGGTGGACGGCGACACCGTGGCCTGGGTCGGCTCCGAGCAGGCCGCCACGTCCATCGCTGATTCCTCCATGGAGATCATCGACCTGCAGGGCGCCCTCCTGGCCCCCGGCTTCGTTGACTCGCACGTGCACCTGACCGAAACCGGCATCGCCCTGGGCTCACTCCGGCTCGGCGGTGTCCGCTCAGCCGCCGAACTGCTCGACGCCGTCGCAGGCTCGGCGGCCAGCGGTGACGGCACGGTGCTGGGGCACGGCTGGGACGAGACCCTCTGGGCCGATTCAACCCTGCCGAGCCGCGAAGAACTCGACCGCGCCGCCGGAGGCCGGCCGGTGTACCTGTCGCGGGTGGACGTGCACTCGGCCCTGGTCTCCTCCGCACTGGCGGCCGCAACCGGCCTCGAAACCCTAGACGGCTTCGCCCCGGACGGGCAGGTCAAACGTGCCGCGCACACGGCCGCGCGGCGAGCTGCCCGGGACCTGTCCGCCGAGGCCCTGCGTGGCTACCAGCGGGCAGCCCTGGCGGAGGCGGCGGCGAACGGCTATGTGGCGCTGGCTGAAATGGCGGCCCCGCATATCGGCAGCATCGAGGACCTGCAGCTGGCGGCCGGCTGGAACGCCGCGGGCCGGCCGGGCGACGCCGTGCCGGAGATCCTGCCGTACTGGGGCGAGCTGGCCGGTTCGGCGGAACAGGCCCAGTCCATCCTGGACAGCCTGGGCGTCCCGGTCCTGGGCCTCGCCGGCGACCTGAACCTGGATGGTTCCATCGGGTCCCGGACCGCCGCGCTGCGCAGCGATTACAGCGACGCGCCGGGGGAGCGGGGCACCCGCTACCTCTCGGTGGACGAAGCGGCCGCGCACCTCGCGGCCTGCTCGGTGCTGGGAATCCAGGCAGGCTTCCACGTGATCGGCGACGCCGGGCTGGACGCCGCACTGGATGCCCTGGACCAGGCTGCGGCCGAGGTCGGGGAACAGCGCGTACGGGCCGCCGGCCACCGTTTGGAGCACGTCGAAATCGCCGATTCGGCCGCTATCCAACGGCTGGCCAAGTATTCGGTGACGGTCAGCGCGCAACCGGTTTTCGACGCCCTCTGGGGTGGTACGGACAGCCTTTACGCGCAGCGGCTCGGCTCGCGGCACGCCGCGATGAATCCGTTCGGTTCCTTCTACTCCGCCGGGGTGCCGGTCTGCTTCGGCAGCGACAGCCCGGTGACGCCGCTGCAGCCCTGGTCCAGTGTCCGGGCCTGCCTGGAGCACCACAACGCCGATGAGCGGATCTCGGCCCGTGCCGCCTTCCTAGGCCACACGCGGGCCGGTTGGCGCGCCGCCCGCTACCGGAACCCGATGGCAGGCCAGCTTGTCCCCGGAGCCCCGGCGAGTTTCGCAGTCTGGGAAGTCGAAGAACTCATGGTCCAGGTGGCCGATGGCCGCGTGCAGTCCTGGAGCACGGACCCGCGCGCCCGGACGCCGCTGCTCCCGGCACTGGATACCGGCACCGACCCGGTCTGCCTGCAGACCGTGCGGGACGGCGTCGAGCTCTTCTCCAGCGGCTCGCTCGGCAGCTGAGCCGCCCCCGAGTGTGCTCGGCGCCACCTAAGCCGCGACCGGGGCAGTTGCCTGCATGCTGGCTATACTGGGAAGCTGTGCCTGTCCTCGGCTAACCGCCGGCTGTTCCGGCCCACTGACCGCTCCCTCCAAGGAAAGGCCTCGCTGTGCGTGTCCTCACGATCATCCCGACCTACAACGAGCTGGAATCGTTGCCCAAGACCCTCGGGCGCCTTCGCACTGCCGTGCCGGCGTCCGATGTCCTGGTAGTTGACGACAACAGCCCCGACGGCACGGGCCAGCTGGCAGATCGCATTGCCGCAGAGGATGACCAGGTCCACGTCCTGCACCGCGAGGGCAAGGCCGGACTCGGCGCTGCGTACATCGCCGGCTTCAAATGGGGCCTCGACGCCGGGTACGACATCCTCGTGGAGATGGACGCCGACGGCTCGCACAAGCCAGAGCAGCTGCCGCAGCTGATCGAGGCAGTGGAGCAGGGCGCAGACCTGGCCATGGGTTCCCGCTGGGTCCCGGGCGGCAGCGTCGTGAACTGGCCCCTGTACCGGCAGGCCATTTCCCGGGTCGGAAGCACCTACGCCAGGATCATGCTGGGCGTCAGGATCAAGGATGTCACCGGCGGTTTCCGTGCCTTCCGACGGAGCACCCTCGAGAAGCTCAACCTGGATTCGGTCGACTCGGTGGGCTACGGCTTCCAGGTGGACCTTGCCTGGCGCGTGGCCAAGCTGGGCCTGAACATTGTGGAGCGTCCCATCACCTTCGTGGAGCGCGAGCTGGGTGCGTCGAAGATGAGCGGCAACATTGTGGTTGAAGCCATGATCAACGTGACCAAGTGGGGCCTTGCCGCCCGCTGGAACACCCTCAGCCGCAAGCTTGGGCGCAAATAGCAAACAGGCTGCACAGAAAAGGCCGGGCCGGCACCTCGTGGAGGTGCCGGCCCGGCCTTTTTGGCGCTTAGCGCGGTTTTTAGGCCGAGCGGCGTTCGCCGCGGCGTTCCCGCAGAATGGTGAGCCGGTCTTCGAGGATCTGTTCCAGCTCGGGCAGGGAGCGGCGTTCCAGCAGCATGTCCCAGTGGGTGCGGACGGCCTTCTCGTTGCTGTTGACGGGGCGTTCGCCGTCGACCAGCAGTGCTTCTTTACCGGTCTTGGAAACCCAAACCGGGGGGATCTCCGCCTCGGAGGAGAACGTCACGAATACCTGCTCGCCATCCGCGCAACGGTACTCAACGCGCTGGCGCGGAGCCGGTTCGACGCCGGATTCGGTCTCCATGCTCTGTGCGCCAAGGCGCATACCCCGCAGGCTGCGATCGCTCATCTTTTCTCCCTTATGATCGGTTCGCAGGGCCGGACCCTGCGCTAGCCGGGGGCCACCAGGACCACGCCGGACTACTTTTTGCTTGGCGTTCCCCACTGCAGAAATCGTCAGTAGATACAACGCCGCGCGAAGAGTAATTGTTCCGGCAGGTTGAACCGCCCGGACAAATACTCAACTATACGCGGGTGCACGGCCGCAGGTAAAGCCGGGCCGCCGGGGCAGGGGAGCGGTGCCAAAAAGGGAGGCACCCGCCGGAGCAGATGCCTCCCTGTGCAACGCCGTTATAGAGAACCCGTCAGGCCTCCGGCGTAGTGCCCGGCGCCGTCGTCGTCGGATCGGCCGGGCGGGCTGCCGGGCTTCCGAACAACCCGTCGGCGCGCGGGTCCGGGTTGGTGCCGCCCAGCGCACCGCCGATGCCCTTGAGCGCTTCACCCACCTCGCTGGGGATGATCCACAGCTTGTTCGAGGTTCCTTCGGCCAGCTTCGGCAGCGTCTGCAGGTACTGGTACGCCAGGAGCTTCTGGTCCGGGTTGCCCTTGTGGATGGCGTCGAAGACCTTCTGGATGGCCTGGGCTTCGCCGTCTGCCCGCAGGATCGCGGCCTGCGCATCACCTTCGGCCTTCAGGATCGAGGACTGGCGCTGGCCTTCGGCGGTAAGGATGGCGGACTGCTTGGTGCCTTCCGCGGTGAGGATGGCGGCGCGGCGGTCACGCTCGGCGCGCATCTGCTTCTCCATCGAGTCCTGGATGGAGTGGGGCGGATCAATCGCCTTCAGTTCCACCCGGGAGACGCGGATACCCCAGCGCCCGGTCGCCTCGTCCAGCACGCCGCGCAGCTGTCCGTTGATCTGGTCGCGGGAAGTCAGTGCCTCTTCCAAGTTCAGCCCGCCCACCACGTTGCGCAAGGTGGTGGTGGTCAGCTGCTCGACGGCCTGGATGTAGTTGGCGATCTCATAGGTTGCTGCCCGAGCGTCCGTCACCTGGAAGTAGACCACGGTGTCGATGGACACCACGAGGTTGTCCTCGGTGATCACCGGCTGCGGCGGGAAGGAGACCACTTGTTCGCGCAGGTCCAGCAGGGGCAGGAGCCGGTCGACGAAGGGAATCAGGATGGTCAGGCCCGGGTTCAGCGTCCGCTGGTACTTGCCCAGGCGTTCGACCACGCCGGCGCGAGCTTGCGGAACGATCCGCACCGAGCGCACCAGCACGATTATTACGAACGCAACGAGTACCAGCAGCACTATTGCGACTGCGATATCCATACATCACCTTTTCCCCAGTTATGTGGTTTTGCTGTGCGCGGCAGCACCGCTGCCGCTGATCCTGCGGCCGGTTGCGGCAGCAGGAAGAGTTGTGGCCCCGAAGGGCGGTCCGGACCTGGCGCGGCCCCTACTGCGCCCCGGGACCAGGTTGTAGCTCCGGCTTCGGGACGACGACGGCGGTGGCGCCGTCGATGGCACTGACGACGGCGTGCTGCCCGGGTGCGAGTTCGCCGGTGTCCGTGCGGGCGCTCCAGACGTCGCCGCCGATCTTCACCAGGCCGCCGGTGGCGCTCACCGGCTCCATGACAAGCGCGGATTCGCCGATCAGGCGTTCGACGTTGCTTCGCTGGTCGGCCGGGCTGCTCCGCAGGTGCTTGAGCGCCACTGGCCGCACGAAGCCGATCATGAGCAGGGAAACGACGCTGAAGACTACGATCTGGAGCCAGAAGTCCGCGCCGGCGAAGGCGGTGAGCAGCCCGGCGAGGGCGCCGCCGCCAAGCATGATGAAGAACAGATCAAGGGTGAGCATCTCCACCACGGCAAACACCAGGAACACCGTGAGCCAGAGCGCCCACCAGTTTTCGGCCAGCCATTCGAACATCATTCCCCCTTAGTCACGCAGCGGGGGCTGCAGGCGCAGACCCTCCGTAACGTGGTTCCATCCTAAGCCGGACGGCAAGGATGGGGGCAGGGTGCCGGGATCAGCCCGGGAACGTGGCCAAGTCGTTACCCTCTACCGGGCCGTTGCGGGATTCTTCAGCGGTTCGAAGACACTGATCCGGAAACGCGCGGAGACCGCGGTGGGGGACGGCAGCCCTGCCACCCGAGCGGCCATGGCAGCTGAATCCAGGTGGTGTCCGGCGGGTCCCATCAGGGCGAGGTTGGCGACGTCGGTGTGCGCCAGGTTCAGGTTTAGGTCCAGGTTCCGCCCCTCGTGCGCGCGGAAGTGCCCGGCGAGTGTGGCCGTAAGGCGCTCCTCCTTGGCCGGTTCGATGCCCAGCATTCCGGTCTCGCCGGCGATCTCGGCCAGGTGTCCGGGCCGGGGCGTCACCACGATCAGCCGGCCACCCGGCCTGAGCACCCTGGCGAACTCGGAAGCGTTGCGCGGCGCGAAAACCACGGTGACGACGTCGACGGCGTCGTCCTGCAGCGGCAGCGGCTGCCACACGTCGGCGACGAGGTTGACCGCCTCCGGGTTCAGCCGGGCCGCCCGGCGCAGTGCGAACTTGGAGATATCTATTCCGACGGCCGAGGCCTGGGTACGGTCCAGCAGGGCGCGCAGGTAGTGGCCGGTGCCCGTGCCCGCATCCAGGACCGCGGCGCCTGTCCCTGTCAGGAAGGGGGCGGCAAAGTCGGCGACGGCCTCGGCCAGGGGCCGGTAGTGGCCGGCGGACAGGAAGTCGAAGCGGGCCGCGACCATGTCCGCGGAATCCGCTTCGAACACGGTGCCCTTGCCGGTCAAGAAGTTGAAGTATCCCTGCCGGGCGGCGTCGAAACTGTGCCCGGCGGGGCAGACGAGGGAGCGTTCACGGCTGCCTGCCGCAAATGGGCTCCGGCACACGGGGCACACAAGGGCGGCGAGGGAATCGGGCAGCATAGAGTCCATCGTAGGGCGGCAGCGTTCCGCCGGGCACCGTGAACAGACGGCGACGCCGTGCCGGTGTGAGGTATTTCACCTCGGCGGCGGCAAGGGCTAGGCTCGCACTCGTGAAACCCGAACATTTGCCCCTGCTCAAGTCCGTTTCCGCGCCCGCCGTGCACCCCGATGGCTCCCGGGCCGTCGTGTCCGTGGTCCGCCCCGATTTCGACGCCGACGCCTATGTGGGCCAGCTATGGAATGTGCCCGTGGATCCGTCGCTTCGACCCCGCCGGCTCACGCGCGGCTTCCGTGACACTGCACCGCAGTTCTCCCCGGACGGGCAGGCGCTGGGATTCATCCGCGCCGCAGCCGGCGGCAAACCGCAGCTGTACGTCGTCGAAGCCCAGGGCGGGGAACCGATGCCCCTGACGGATGCGCCGCTGGGGGTCAGCGCCTTCACGTGGTCACCGGACGCCCGCAGCATCGTCTTCAGCGCCCGTACGCCAGAGGAGGGCCGCTATGGCACCGTCGACGGCGTCCCCGCCGGGGGCGAGGATGCCCGGCTGATCACGGATTACCAGTATCGGATGAACGGCGTCGGCTACACGGCGGACAAGCCCCTGCAGCTTTTCCTCCTCACCGTCCCGGACCTGGACGCGGAGCCCTCGGTGGCCGCCGCAGGCCGGGCGCTGAAGGCTGCGAAAGCGGCCAAGGACACCGATGGCGGCAAGGCGGGCGCAGGCCTGCCGGAGCCGCGTCAGCTCACCACGGCCGCCACGGACCACAACGGTGCCAGCTACAGCACTGACGGCCGTGCCGTGTACTTCACTGCGGCACTGCACGAGGGCAGCGACAACGACCTGGTCAGCGGCATTTACAGGGTGCCGGCTGACCCCGGCTCCGGGGAAGTGGGCCCGGAGGCTGTGGCGCCCGGTAATGGCAGCGACGCCGGACGGCTATCCGTCACCGCCGTCCGGCAAAGCCGGGATGGCGAGTGGTTGTACTTCCTGGCGCAGGATCTTGGCGCCGAGGGTACGGACTTCGTGGCCCGCAACACTGCCCTGTACGTGATGGCTGCAGGGGGCGGGGATGCCGTCCTGCTCAGCGATCCGGAGACCATGGATCTGGTCGGCGGCGGGATCGAACTGAACGGCCAAGACGGTGCCCTCGTCCTGAATAACGCGCGCGGCACCGTGCAGCTCCTCGAGTTCGGGCCCTCCGGTCAACGCGGGGTGGCGCTCGACGGCGAGCGCGTTGTCACCGGTGCGGCCGAGGGCTCGGGCACGCTGGTGCTGAGCTTCACCGATGCGGAAACCGCTGGGGACGTTGCCGTCCTTGAGGGAGGCCAGCTGAGGGTTGTGAGCGATTTCTCGGCGCCGTTGCGGGACGACGCCGGGATCCTCGCCCCGCAGGAGCTCACCTTCGCGTCCGGGGACGGCTACCCGGTGCATGGCTGGCTGGTCCGGCCGGCGGGCGAGGGGCCGCACCCGGTGCTGCTCAACATCCACGGCGGCCCGTTCGCACAGTTCACCGGGGCCCTCTTCGATGAGGCCCAGGTCTACGCGGCGGCCGGGTACGCGGTCCTGATGTGCAATCCGCGCGGATCTGCCGGGTACGGCCAGGCCCACGGCCGCTCCATCAAGGAACGTATGGGCACCGTCGATATGCAGGACGTCCTGGCTTTCCTGGACGGGGCGTTGCAGAAGTTCGAGGAGCTCGACGACGCTGCCCTGGGCATCATGGGCGGATCCTACGGCGGCTACCTGACGGCCTGGACCATCAGCCACGACCACCGTTTCAAGGCCTCCATCGTGGAGCGAGGCTTCCTCGATCCGGTGAGCTTCACGGGCTCCTCGGACATCGGCTGGTTCTTCGGCGGCGAGTACACCGGCCGCACCGCGGATCAGATGACGGCGCAAAGCCCGATGGCCCGTGTGGAGCAGGTCCGTACGCCCACCCTGGTCATTCACAGCGAGGAGGACCTGCGCTGCCCGGTGGAGCAGGGCCAGCGCTACTTCACGGCGCTCAAGCAACAGGGGGTGGAGGCCGCCTTCCTGGTCTTCCCAGGCGAGAACCACGAGCTGTCCCGCTCCGGCACCCCGCATCACCGGCGGCAGCGCTTCGAGCAGATCCTGCAGTGGTGGTCACGGCACCTTCCGACGGCGGCCAATCCGGCTCCGGCGGGCGAGGCGGCAGTCCTCTAACCGGCAGGCTCGCCCGGCAGGAACCCAAGTTCCTGCCGGGCCAGCTCGATGTCCGGCTGAGCCCAGCGGGCGGAATACTCGGCGTTGTTGCTCAGCGAGCGCAACTCTGCCCGGTCCAGGTACAGGATTCCGTGCAGATGGTCGGTCTCGTGCTGCACGATGCGGGCTTGCCAGCCGGTGAAGTCACGCTGCTGCGCGGTGCCGTCCACCGCGGTGAAGTCCAACCGCACCGACTCCGGACGCAGCACCGCCGCCTGCAGCCCATTCAGGGACAGGCAACCCTCGTAGAAGGCCTTCCTGGCCGAACCGAGCGACACATAGCTTGGGTTCAGCATGGCGAAGAACGGCAACGGCTCCCTGCCCCGGGCCGCCGCCACCTCAGGGTCGACGTCGAACCGGTCCTCCAGCACGGCAATCTGCAGGGGGATGCCCAGCTGCGGTGCCGCGAGGCCGACCCCCGGCGCCTTGTGCATGACCCTGCGCATCAGGTCGATCAGCCTGCCTAGTTCATCGTCGTCGAGCTGGCCGGCGAAGGGGACCGCCTGCTGACGAAGAACCGGGTGGCCCACCTGGACGATAGGCGGGAGCACGCCTGCGTTGAGGATCTGGTCCACGGTTTCCCGCAGGCGCTCGGTACTGATCTCGGCGATGGGGGCGTTGGTGTTTGCGTCGTTCCTCGTGTCTGAAGACATGGCTACAGACTACTGGCGACCGCACGCTGAAGTGACGAAATCGTAAACGAGTCCCCGCAGTTGTGCCCCTGCCGCCACCTTCAGGACCCCGGCACGTCCCCCGACGGTGACCCGCAGGGGAATCAAGGTACCCACCTTGTCCTCAGCCACGGCGTGGGGATCGCACCTGGCCGGGCGGATACCGAGCCGCACCTCGCGTGCCGGGCCGGACGCGTCCACCCGAAGCCCGCGCGGCCACGGAGCGCTTGGATCCTCTTCCAGCAAGGTGGTCCCGCCGACGCTGTTGATCGTCAGGAATCCGTCCCGGGCAGCACCGGCCGGGTTTCGCGGGGTGATCACCAGCCGCAGGACGGCCGTACGGGCATCCGCGGACAATTCGAGGCGGGGACTGAAACTGAAGCTTGCCACCGCCGCGGCGGCCTGGGCAACGCAAAGCTCGGTGTTGTTCCGGGCCAGCACACCGAAGGGGTCGGAGGCGGCAAGGCTGAGCGTCTCTCCCGCTGTCCGGCCAGGGGCCATCCGGACCTCGACGACGGCGCCTGAGTCGGCAGGGCTCGACCCCGGCGGCACCTGCCCGGGTTCGGCCGCCTCCGGACAGGCGGCCGCCGGTAGCCGGGCCGGCAGGCTCTTCGCCTGGCCGGGCGGCAGCTCGATTCCTGCCGGTGCCGGCGTCCAGTCGATCCCGGCTACGAAAAGCGGACTCCGAAGCCTCGCCGCTGTCACGGTGACGGCTTCGCCGGTGGTGTTGGTGAGTTGGATCTCGATGATCTGTTTGCTGTAGTTGTCGCGGAACTGGCTGACTTCCGCGGTCAGCGGCCCGCTTGCGGCAGCCGCCGGCGTCGCCCCATTGCTAGTTCGTGCCGCGTCGGTGTGTGCCGGGCCGGTGGCCGCGCTGCACGATGCCACCGCGAGCAGGACCAGCACCGCGGCAGCCCGCCTGAGCTTTGGGGGGAGGCTTCCCATGCGGTCAGTCTAGGCCGCGGCACCCCTGCCGGCACGCCCTCGGCGCGGTTCGGCTAGTCTCGGTCCATGACTTCACCGACACCCCTGGACTGTGTGCTGGGCCTGCTTCGGGCCATCGAAGCCGGCGGCGGCGCCGAAGCGCTCGGCCCTTTCCTGGCCAACGAGTACACCCTGACCGAGGCGCCGCACCTGCTCGCTCCTGAGGGATCCATCCGGAGCCGTGACCAGGTCCTGGACGGTGCCGAGCACAGCGGAGAAATCGTTTCCGGGCAACGCTTCGAAGTCCGGCGCAGCACGTGCGAGGGTGGCCGGGTGGTTCTGGAGGCCGAGTGGTCCGCCACCGCAATGATGGATTTGCCGCACTGGGACAAAGGAGACGAGATCCGGGCGCGGACGGCTTCGGTGTTTGAGGTGCGTGAGGGCCGGATCATCAGCCAGCACAGCTACGACTGCTACTTTCTGCCGAGCTAGGCGCCCGGCCCGGCCCGCCCTAATGCATGGTGAACCGGCGGGCCACGAAGTTGTTGACGGCCGGGACGGCAGCCGCGGCGGCGATCACACCGTTGCGTGCTGCCAGCGGTACGCGGCTGAGCGGCCGGCCCAGGGCCATGTTGATCTCCGACTGCCGCGCCGCGCGCGCCACGTGGCGCATCCTGTCCCGTTCAAAGGCCGCCAGTCCAGTGCGGTTCCCCGCCAAGAGCGCCGGCACGAGCGGCGCCAGCGCCAGGGCGTCGAGCCAGCCGAGGCTCATGCCTTGGCCGCCGATCGGGCTGATCTCGTGGGCCGCGTCACCGATCAGGATGACGCGGCCCACCACCATCCTGCGGGCCAGCCGGGATCGCACGCCGAAGCCGCTGAGCATGCTGTTGCTGCCGGGTTCGACGTCGACGCCGGTGCGGCGGTGCACCTCGCGGGCGAGCCACGCGGCAGCCGCGCTTCCGGCCCCGGCGTGGACCGCGTCCGGACCCAGCCGTGCCACCCAGCGGCGGAGTTTCCCCGGCAGCGGAAACGATTCGACGATTCCGTCGCCGGCAAGGAACAGCGCGGCATCGGCCCCGAATCCGGTGCCGTCGGCGAAGTCGCCCATGAGGTAACGGTCCGGGTAGTCCCGTCGCCTCAGCTGCACGCCGAGCGCAGCCCGGGCCGTTGAGCGTACCCCGTCGGCCGCAATCACGAGGGGAGCCGCCATCCGTTCCTCCCCGCCGGCAGCCGAGGCCACAACCGTGACATGGGCGCCGTCGTCGTGAAGTCCCGTCACGCATACGCCGCGGCGCACTGCGTCGGCGTTCAGGTCCTGCACCCGCTTCTCAAGCACGGCCTCCGTGGAACTCTGGGGCAGCGAAAGTACGAAGGGAAAGCGCTCGGACACTCCGGCGAAGGACATCTCGGCCAGCGTGGTGCCCAGGTTGAGGGCCAGTCCGCGCCGGATCGCGACGCCGCGGCGGACGAGTTCCCGGTCCACCCCGATCCGGCCGAGAGCCTCCAGCGCCGGCGGGTGGATGCCGATGGCCCGCGAGTGCGGTTCCGGTCCCGGCCGCTGTTCCAGCACCCTGACCGTGACGCCGCGCTGCAGCAGCAGGGCCGCCATAAAAAGCCCGACCGGTCCGCCGCCAAGGATTACGACGTCACTCACACGCCGGCCCCGCCGCGGAAAACGGCTGTCTTCTCCAGGAGCACCAGGTTGCGGAAGGGGGAGCGGGGCACCACGGACCAGCCGGCGGGCACGGCGGCGCGGAGCTCCGCCGCGGTGTAGCTGCGCCGGATCGATGTCAGGCCGTCCTTGCGGATGTAGGAGCCCAGGAACGGCAGGGCCCCGGCCGAAAACAGCGCATAGGCGATGGGGCTGCGGCGGAGGTCGTTGTGGACGACGGTACCGGCACTCAGGGCGGCCGATTCGGCAAGGAACGCGGTCAGTTCATCGGCGCCGAGATGATGCAGCACGTGGTTGGAGACGACGACGTCGAAGCGGGCACCTTCGGCGAGCAGCTCCGCCGCCGTCTGCCGCCGGAACGTTACGCCGGCTCGGGTCCTGCGGCGGGCGGCAAAGGCGGCGGCCCGCGGGTCCGGGTCGATTGCCGTGACCTCAAGGCTCATTCCGTCCCGGGCCGCCCAGCGGGACAGCAGCACCGGCACGTCGCCGCCGCCGCAACCGATGTCCAAGAGCGTGGTGGCCGTCCCGGCAGTCAGCCGCGGCCGAAGGTGTTGCCGGTAGATCCCCCTCCAGCCGGATACGGCGCGATTCACCAGGGCGAACTGGGCGTAGGTCCGCCCCAGCCTTGCCGGATCGCAGTCGGGACGGTCCATCTCCTCGACGGCGTCCTGGGCCCGAGTCCGCAGCAGCACCGCGGCGCCCCCGCTCAGGCCAGGGCCTGTTCCGCCCGGAGCGCCCCGGGACGTTCCAGTCCGGCATCCCGGGCGGCATCCCGGCCAGCGTCCTGGCCCTGAGTCCGCGGCGCCGTGATCTTAGTGAAGAGCGCGGTCTCCACCGTCAGCCCCGGCCCGAACGCCATCGAGCAGATCCGTTCACCGCCTTCACCGACACCGTCACTGCCGGCGTCGTCGTTTTCATCGTGGGGGTCGCCGCCACCGGCGGGGAGGTCGAGGATGTGCCGGATCACGAAGAGCACGGTGGCGCTGCTCATGTTTCCGTAGTTCCGGAGCGTCTCCCGGGCCGGAACGAGCTGTTCATCGGTGAGCTCAAGCCGGGACTGCACCTTGTCGAGGATGCTGCGGCCGCCGGGGTGGATGGCCCAGTGCCGGATGTCGCGGTAGGGGAGTCCGATCAGCGACTCATCCCGGGACAGCAGCGGTTCCAGGGCGCCAATGATGTGGTCGTCGATGATGTGCGGGACGTAGGTGCCGAGCACCATTTCGAAGCCTTCGTCGCCGATGTTCCAAGCCATCGCTTCCTCGCCCACAGGCGTCAGGACCGTCTCGAAGTGGTCCAGGGTCAGCAGGCCGGGCTCACCGGGAAAGTCCCGGGCGCTGATGATGGCGGCAGCCGCGCCGTCGGCGAACAAGGCCGATCCCATGATCGTGTCCGGGTCATTGGACGTCCGGACGTGGAGGGAACAAAGTTCGGCGCAGACCACCAACACCACGGCCTGAGGGTCCGCGTCGCAAAAGGACTTGGCCGCGCGCAGTGCAGGGAAGGCTGCGTAGCAACCCATGAAGCCAAGGTGGTAGCGCTGGACCGCGGGGTTCAAACCGAGAGCGCGGACAATCTTGTAGTCAGGTCCGGGATTGAAGAAGCCGGTGCAGGAGACCGTGACGAGGTGGGTGATGTCGCGGGCCTCGATACCCGGGCAGGCCGCCAGCGCCCTGTCCGCCGCCTCGATGAACAGCCTGCTGGCTTCGGTGGCGAAGATGTCGTTCCGGACTTTGGTGCTGGGACTGAGCAAAAGGCCGGTGGCGGGGTCGAAGAACTGCGGATTCTCCGCCCGGCTACCGGTGGTGAGCTCCCCGACGGCGGTGTAGCGGGTGTCGATGGCGGCGGAGTCGAAACAGGTGCTGACCAGCCGGGAGCCGAGCCGGCTGAGTCCCGGCTGGGCTGCAAACACGTCGCGGGCTTCGGATTGGATCAATACGGTTGGCGGGACAGCAGTTTCCAGGGACCTCAGGTAGACCGTCATGGTTCATTCTCAGCGAGGTCGGCGGATAAGACAATGGATTGACCACAGTGTTCGGCTTGGCCGTCGGAGGATTAGCCCACCGTCTGTTCTAAGCTGGTGACATTGAGCCAGGCGACGCCGTCGGACACCCCAGGGGCGGCCGCGCCGAACAGAGGGAGAGACGATGAGCATGGCCACCGGTACGGTTTCCCAGACGCCCCCGCAGATGCCGGCGCCGCACATTGCCGACACGCACGATCTGATTCGAGTGCAGGGCGCCCGGGAAAACAACCTCAAAGACATCAGCGTCGAGATCCCGAAGCGCCGGCTGACCGTGTTCACCGGTGTTTCCGGCTCGGGTAAGAGCTCGCTCGTATTCGCCACCATCGCCGCTGAATCGCAGCGGATGATCAACGAGACCTACAGCGCCTTCGTCCAGGGCTTCATGCCCACGCTGGCGCGGCCCGACGTCGACCACCTCGAGGGACTCACGACGGCGATCATCGTCGACCAGGAGCGGATGGGATCGAACCCCCGGTCCACCGTCGGAACCGCCACCGACGCCCACGCCATGCTGCGAATCCTCTTCAGCCGCCTCGGGACCCCGCATGTGGGACCTCCCACGGCGTTCTCTTTTAACGTCCCCACCCGGAAAGCCAGCGGGGTGATGAGCACGGAAAAGGCAGGCGGGCGGGTTGAGAAAAGCGTTGTCCAGAACGCGGTCTATCTGGGCGGCATGTGTCCCCGGTGCGAAGGCATGGGCTCGGTCTCCGACTTCGATCTGACCGCCCTCTACGACGAGACCAAGTCGCTGGCGGAGGGCGCGCTGAAGATTCCCGGGTACAGCATGGACGGCTGGTATGGCCGCATCTTCAGCGGTTCCGGCTTCTTCGACATGGACAAGCCGATCGGCAAGTTCACCAAGAAGCAGCTCCACGACCTGCTCTACAAGGAACCGACCAAGATCAAGGTCGAGGGCATCAACCTCACCTACGAGGGCCTGATCCCGAAGATCCAGAAGTCGATGCTCTCCAAGGACCCTGACTCCATGCAGCCGCACATCCGCGCCTTCGTCGACCGGGCCATCACCTTCACGAGATGCCCAGACTGCGACGGCACCCGGCTCAGCAAGGAAGCGCGGTCCGCGAAAATCAACGGTAAGAACATCGCCGACGTCTGCTCGATGCAGATCAGCGACCTGGCAGCCTGGGTCCGGGATTTGACGGAACCATCGGTAGCGCCGCTGCTCGGCGGACTGCAGCACCTCCTTGATTCCTTCACGGACATCGGCCTGGGTTACCTTTCGCTCGACCGGCCCGCGGGAACCCTGTCCGGGGGAGAGGCCCAGCGGACCAAGATGATCCGGCACCTCGGCTCATCGCTCACCGACATCACCTACGTCTTCGATGAGCCAACAATCGGCCTTCACCCGCATGACATCGAACGGATGAACGGCCTGCTCCTGCAGCTGCGGGACAAGGGCAACACCGTCCTCGTTGTCGAGCACAAGCCCGAAACCATCGCGATCGCGGACCACGTGATCGATCTGGGGCCGGCCGCGGGCAGCGGCGGTGGCGAAGTCGTGTTCGAGGGCACCGTCGAAGACCTGCGGGGGAGTGACACCACCACCGGCCGCCACCTGGATGACCGTGCCGCCCTCAAGGACTCCGTGCGCTCATCTTCGGGTTCGCTGGAGGTCCGCGGCGCTTCGACGCATAACCTCCGGGACGTCGACGTCGACATCCCGCTCGGCGTGCTGTGCGTGCTGACCGGCGTCGCGGGGTCCGGCAAGAGCTCGCTGGTCACCGGCTCGGTCGCGGGCAGGGACGGAGTGGTGGTCATCGATCAGGGTGCCATCCGCGGGTCGCGCCGCAGCAACCCGGCAACCTACAGCGGGTTGCTTGAACCGATCCGGAAGGCGTTCGCGAAGGCCAACGCGGTCAAGCCGGCGCTGTTCAGCTCCAACTCGGAGGGCGCCTGCCCCGGCTGCAACGGCGCCGGTGTGATCTACACCGAGCTCGGCGTCATGGCCACGGTGGAATCCACCTGCGAGGAATGCGAAGGCAAGAGGTTTCAGGCCTCGGTGCTCGAGTACACCCTGGGCGGGCGGAACATCGCGGAAGTACTGGCCATGTCCGTCACCGAAGCTGAGGAGTTTTTCGGCGACGGCGATGCCAAGACCCCGGCGGCCCACAAAGTGCTCGACCGGCTCGCCGACGTCGGCCTCGGCTACCTTAGTCTCGGCCAGCCGCTCACCACGCTCTCCGGCGGCGAGCGTCAGCGGCTCAAGCTCGCCACCCAGATGGCTGAGAAGGGCGAGGTCTACATCCTCGACGAGCCGACCACCGGTCTGCACCTGGCCGACGTCGAGAATCTGCTGGGGCTGCTGGACCGGCTGGTTGATTCGGGCAAATCCGTCATTGTCATTGAGCACCATCAGGCAGTCATGGCGCACGCCGACTGGATCATCGACCTCGGTCCCGGGGCCGGCCACGACGGCGGCAGGATCGTCTTCGAGGGCACGCCCGCGGAGCTGGTAGCCGCACGGTCGACGCTCACGGGGGAGCACTTGGCGGTTTACGTCGGGAAATAATGAGTCAGCGATCGATATGAAGCAAGGCTCGCGGTAATTACTGTCAATTCGAATAATGGCGGACAATTATCGTTATGCGAAAATTGCTTTTATATGTTTCAGTTGACATGTAAACAGAATTACTATTTTATTTGGGGGAGTAGCCCGCCGGTTCTTGCTTGCTAGGTTCGCGTGGGCGAGGGTTCAGGCGCCTAGGCCCGGGGTCCCTGGTGGCTGGTAGAGCCTTGGGTGCCGGAACTTAGAATCCGACGGCACACGCTTCTGCCTTGACTCAGCCAGCGAGAGAATGGACTCGGGGAGCTGAAGGAGAATGTTATTCAGTCCTGGAACGAGCTGCACGGTCGAACTTAGGTGAAAATGAACTTTGTTCATCGTTGGGACTTATTATTTGAGTCTTGACGGGAAATGGGGCCTTCCAAGCAAAATGGGTGGGCCAGGGGGAGCAGGTACGAAATTGAGCAAGGGCCGCAAAGCATGGCTGGCTGTGCTGGCAGGTGCGATCGCCGTTGTCGCCGTCTTCTACCTATGGGCCTCATGGAAGAGCGATCAGATCATCACGGAGCTCCGCGCCATTGCCGACCGCCTGCAATCGGAGCCGGGGTGGGAGCGCCTGGATACCCAGGAGCCGGTGGGCGGCGCGCTGTGCATTCCTCTCGATGGACCTTGCTCCCAGTACGCGTACCGCTGGGACACTCACCGAAAGTACCGCGAGGGTGACTTGGAGCGGTACGTTCAGCAGGTGGGTTTGCTCCCGCAGGAGTTTGAGCCGTGTGAGCGGAATCCCCGTGTGGATGCCGGCGGACTGAACTGCCGGGGCGTTGGGGTCATTGACGGGTGGAACGTACGAATCACGATCAGTGATTACGGTCCGGATGACGAGACCCACATCGTGCAGATCGTAGTCAACAAGTACGGCTACTGACCGCCTGCACCAGCGCGTGCCGCACGCTGTACGAGTTGCTGATTGCCACTAGGCGCAGTCCGGTGACCTATGAATGCAGGGCTGCAAGCCTTTCCTGGAGCTACTTCTACTCGTCCTGTCATAACGCCGATAATCAACATTATGTCAAGTAGTACTTTGCTGATCACCCCTGATGAATCATTCCGACCCTCTCCCGGCTACTAGCCCTTACCGGGACATGGCGAGTAGGCGTCCCATCAGCGCACCACGGCTAGCCCACCGACCAATGATTCCGGCCAAGACGCCACTCCTGGCCATCTACTTCGATGATCACGGCCGAGACCGTGCCTCGCCGGAACAAACGCCTCCTCTGTTCGATACGCGCTTCGCCCTGGAGATAGGCGCGCATAGCCAGGCAGATCCGCCGGAGCTCATCTTCCTTGTCTTGCTCCACGGCGTCCTCGTCAGGCGCGCCGGATGCCTGCACGTTCAGTTCGGGGATGAAAGCGTCCATCCACACGTAGGAGGCGCGAATGATTGCCGTTCGGTCCCGTTCAAGACCACTGATCACGCGGACTGCGGGGCGCAAAGGATCATCGTCGGAAGTCGCATCTTCCACGGTGAAGCTCTGGTCGAACACCTCAGTGACGACCCGATCGAGCATGGCTTTTATGTCGATGGGGACGGGGTCAGTCTCGCATAGCTCCCTCTCCCCCGATGCCACTCAGCGCTGGATCGGGCTACCGCGCCAACGGTGTGCCGCCCCGGGTACGTTGCCCCTTCGGGACTTTCGGGACCCAACAGCGCACCGCGGCCCGGTAGTCTTCAAAATCCTGTCCGAAGCGCTTTTCGAGGTCCCCTTCCTCCAGCGGCCTGACGGCGTAGTTCCACACCAACGAGCCCAGAATCGCATAGGCGATGACGAGCCATGAATGCATGATGAGGCCCACCGCAGCGCCCTGGACAATACCCGCGACCGCCATCGGATTGCGGATCCATCGGTAAGGACCCGCAATGACCAGCCGGTTGGGCATGGCTGAGGGCAGTGGCGTGCCGTGCCCACGCGTCGACATGACAACTGCCGACCAAATGCCCAGGATGCTGGCAAGCAGCAGCACCGCGGCTCCGGCGGCCCCGGCGAAGGATGGGAACGGGAGTGCCACCGCCCAGCGTCGTTCCAGGAGCCCTATGGCGAGAGGAAGCACCACCAGGAAGAAGCCCCAGAAGACGACAATCTGCCCGAACGTTGCGACCAGATGGTTCGCCGCCGTCGGACGCCGGGCGGCGGGACGGAACGCGAACGGTCCGCGGATGATCCAGACAGTAGGTATGCGCCCAAGTACAACCGCACAAAGCGCGATCAGTGAGCCAGCGGCGGCTGCCCCCATGGTCACTACTCCCCAACCCGCCTCGGCCGTGATCGTCGCATACGCCGCCAGCGCGACCGCGACGACGCCGGTCCAACTGGCACTCACCACAGCCGCGGCGCGGAAGCCCAGGGCGGCCAGCCCCGAGGCGACGACGAACAGCGGAATGTCGAACACGGCGACGGCGGCAGCGTCGAGGCCGCCGAGGGTCGCGCGGCGAATCAGGGGCGATACAAGAACCGCGGCCCACCAGGACAGACCGGCAACAGCCTGGGCCGCGAAATACAAACGACCCCACCACAGGAACCGCCTCATTAACTCACCCCACGCAATAAGTCGTCCTTGTCCTCGACCGCTGGCAGCCTTCGAAGGCGACAGACGGGCCACTAGGAAGAGTTGCCGCCAGGCCGACGTCGATGCCGGCTACAGCCTACCCATCGATCACCACTGTAGCTGGCTGCAGTCATGGCGCGGCATGGAAAAGCCCGCCGGTCCCCGACCGGCGGGCAATTATTTCTCCATGGAACGGCGGCCGTCCGGCCGCGATTCAAACCAATCTGCAGGATTGCGCGGCAGTCCCGCGCCGGTGTCACTTGTACTCGAGGCTCACCAGCAAGGCCTTGAGCTGCGTGTACTGCTCGGTTTGCATCCACGCCCTGGCAGCTCCACGGTTCTTGAACGCCGGGTTGTCAAAAAGAACCCGGCTGAACAGGCCGCCATTGGCCGTGGGGATCAGGTTGCACCACGAGGAGACGCCGTCGCCCTCCGCAAGAGAGCGCGGATCGGCCAGGCCCATGTTGTACGCGTCGCCGTCACCGTAGGATTCGACGGCGAACCCGAAGACCGGCCGGGTTCCATCCGGTGCCGCCATTGCAGGCACCACCGCCTGATCCAGCACCCGCCGGGTCGCGGGTCCGGCGGCGCAGCCAGCAGTGACTCCGTTGGCGAAGGACAGCAGGTCATTGCCTGCATCGTCGGCCACAACGGCTTCGATTCCGGGGAGCCCGCCGGGCGGGAGCATGGTGCGTACGGTCCACGTTGACGGGTAGTCGAAGGAGATATGCCCGTCCGGGAAGGTGAACGTTTTCAACGTCTCGGGTGCGTGCTTCGAAGCGGGTGCGGGAGCTGCCGCTCCCGGTGCCGTGCCGGTAGCCGAGGCTCGCGGGGCTGCGGTCGACGCCGGCGCAACGGCAAGCGTAGAAGTGAAGGGCTCAGTCGTGTCAGACACTGCCAGGTTGGGACTGGCAGCAGGGCTCGCTCCCGGCTGTGATCCACAGCCGGCGAGTATCAGGCTGACGGCAAAACCCGCCACGGTTGCTGCCGTGAAGAAGCCGGCGCGATTCGTTTTCATTGTGTAACCCCCAATATCTGTGAAGGCGGGCTGAACGTCCCGCTAGATACAAGGTTTCCCCGGCATGGCCAGGACTTACTGTCGTTCCAAAGAATCTTTCACAGCCGGCTCCGCGCTCCGGCCCTCAGCCGCTGGCTGCCCGGTGTCGACCCAATAGCGCCGTTTGCCGTTGCGGGTGTCTTCGTAGACGCCGCCGTTCTTTTCGATAGTCGCCCTGGATCCGGCATTATCCTCATCGCAGGTGATGAGGGCCCGGGAGATTCCGAGGTTCCTGGCGACGGGAAGCGCATCGGCCAGTGCCTTTGCCGCGTGGCCGCGGCGTCGTGCGGACGGCCTGACGCTGTAGCCGATGTGGCCGCCCTCGTTCAGGAGGAAACTGTTCAGCTCGTGCCTGATGGCCAGCGAGCCCAGGAATGTATCGCCGTCAACGATCCACAGGTAGGTGCACGGGACGTACCCGGGTTTCCGGGGGCTTTCGGGCAGCGCATCGTCAAGGAGCGCACCGACGAAACGGCGGAAGGTGGCGGCGTCCGTGAGATCTTCCAGCGGCCAGTCTTCCGCGCCGCCGCCGTCCCTGTGGACGCCGTCGAACTCCGCTGATCCCTCCAGCCAGGAGGCGTGGTAGCTGACGTCCGGAGCAATAAGGCGGGCCATGACACGATCCTATCCGTCGCTAAGCAAGCTGCCCCCGCCGTCGAACCGCACGGCACTGGTCGCCACTACTCCGGCCGAACGCCCGGGAGCCGTGTGGTTCTCCCAGTAAAGATTCGTGTGTGCAATGACGAGCTCCGGCGGCGGCGCACCCCAGTCCGACAAGTCCTCGGTGGTGTGCGCGTCACCCACCAGGGTCACGTCGTAGCCGCGCACAAACGCTCCGTGGATGGTGGACCGGATGCACTCGTCCGTCTGCGCTCCCGCAACGAGTAGTCGCCCGACGCCGGCGGCGGCGAGGACTTCCTCAAGATCCGTAGCCTCGAAGGAATCACCGTAGGACTTGTGCACCAGCGGTTCGTGCTCGGCCCGGGACAGCTCAGGGACGTACTGCCAAGCCTCACTCCCCCGCTCCAGCTGCGCATCAGAATGCTGGACCCAGACGATCGGGACGGTGGCTGCACGAGCCTTGGCGACCAGCTCGGCGATGTTCGCGACGACGGAATCGCGCCGGTGTGCGCCGTCCACCACTCCGTTCTGCACATCGATCACCATCAGGGCCGTGTTGGGCCGATTAGACAGCGTTGTCATGATCAACTCCTTGCTCGAAGCTCGGGTTCCTCCGGTCATCATGCTAGGCCGCGGCAGCGTCCGGCAATGGCCGCAGCTAGGCTTAATGCATGCCCTCCACCACTCCCCTGCTCCCCCACCCGCGGTCGACTGCCAGGTCGGCGGTGCTGGCAGCCGCCGCGGACACGGTCCTCATCCTGCTGTTCGCCGCCATCGGACGGGACGCACATCAGCGTGGTGAGATCATCACTGGCGTCCTGGCGACGGCGTGGCCTTTCCTCGCCGGCGCGGCCGTGGCCTGGCTCGCCCTCCGGTTGTGGCGGGCTCCCCTGGCACTGTGGCCCGCCGGCGTCGCCGTCTGGCTGGGAACGGTGGCCGTCGGCATGCTGCTTAGGGCGCTCACCGGACAAGTGGTGGTCCTGCCGTTCGTGATTGTCGCACTGCTCAGCCTGGCCGTTTTCCTGCTTGGTTACCGGCTGCTGTTCGCGGCCACCCGGCGATTCCGGGCACGCCGCCAACGAGCCTGATGGACTAGGCTGGCAAGCAGATGGCGCGGCCTCATGGGCCGGGCAAGAACCCAGCAATGGCGCAACAGATCTGAGAGGTCCCCACGTGATCACCGCTTTCGTCCTGATCAAGACCGACGCTTCGGCTATTCCGGAGACGGCTGAAAAAATCTCCGCCATTCCCGGCATCAGCGAGGTCTATTCGGTGACCGGCGAGTGGGATCTGATCGCGATCGCCCGCGTCGCCAAGCACGAGGAGCTTGCGGACGTCATCGCCGACAAGCTCTCCAAGGTCCCCGCCGTGGTGCACACCACCACGCATATCGCGTTCCGCGCGTACTCCCAGCACGACCTCGACGCGGCCTTTGCCCTCGGATTCGAGCAGTAACTAGCGCCTTAGCCGCGGGACAGGGCAACCCAGCGGTCCAACACCGCGGCTGCCGCGCCCGTCTCGATGGACTCCTCGGCCCGCTTCATCGCGGCGGCCATCCGATCGGTCAGCGGGCCTGAGGCGTCCAGGTCGAACGACACCAGGCCGGCAGCGGCGTTGAGTAATGTGGCATCCCGGGCCGGGCCCGGCTGGCCGGCCAGCACCGATCGCACGACGGCGGCGTTGGCGGCCGCATCACCGCCACGGAGTTCCTCCACGGTGGCCTGGCGGATCCCGAGCTCGCGCGGGTCGAATTCCTGCTCAACGACCTCGCCGTCCCTGATTTCCCAGATGCGGGACGGACCCGTGGTGGTCAGCTCGTCCAGCCCGTCGTTACCCCGGAAAACCAGGCCCCGGCTGCCGCGCTTGGCGAGGACACCGGCCACCAACGGTGCCATCCGTTCATTCGCGACGCCGACGGCCGACGCCTGAACATGCGCAGGGTTGGTCATCGGTCCCAGGAAATTGAAGGCCGTGGGCACACCCAGTTCCCGGCGTGCGACGGCTGCATGGCGCATCGAGGGGTGGAAAACCTGGGCGAAGCAGAACGTGATTCCGGCCTCTTCCGCGTTCCGCGCTACCCGCGGGATGGGAAGGTCCAGCCGGACCCCCAACGCTTCCAGGACGTCGGCGGAGCCGGAGCTCGACGACGCCGCCCGGCCGCCGTGCTTGACCACTTTGGCTCCTGCGCCGGCGGAGACAAGGGCCGCCATGGTGGAGATGTTGACGGTATTTAACTGGTCGCCGCCCGTGCCGACGATATCCAGCTTCTCTCCCGCGATCTCGATCGGGTTGGCAGAGTCAATCATCGCCCCGACGAGGCCGGTGAGTTCGTCCACCGTCTCGCCCTTGGCCCGCAGCGCCACCAGGAAACCCGCCACCTGGGCCGGGGTTGCCTCGCCGGACATGATGGAGCTCATGGCCCACTCAGTATCGCCGGCGGTGAGGTCCGTACCGTTGATGAGGGCGCCGATGAGGCGCGGCCAAGTCTTAGCTACAGCCGGTGCAGATGCCTGAGAAGTCACGTTCCGATGCTATCGAGCCGGGGGCTGCAATGCCCAATGCGAAGGGGGTCGGGAACTTTTCCGCGCGATTTCGCGTCTTTGTAGAAAAAGTCCCCCCAAAACGCGGTTTGCGTTGGGCAGGACGGACTTTTACAGACATAATGTCTATGTGACATCTGCGACCCATGCCCCCAGTACCCCGGCGCACCCGACGCTGAATCGCCCGAACATGGTTTCCGTTGGAACCGTCGTCTGGCTGTCCAGTGAGTTGATGTTCTTCGCCGGTCTCTTTGCCATGTACTTCACACTCCGTTCGACTTCCGGACAGATGTGGGCCGAAGAGACAGCCAAGCTCAACTTCCCCTTTGCGCTCGTAAACACGATCGTCCTCGTGGCCAGTTCCTTTACTTGCCAGATGGGCGTCTTCGCCGCCGAACGGCTCCAGCCGCGCAGGCTCGGCGGTCCCCTGAGCTTCACCCGCTGGGGAATGAACGAGTGGTTCACACTCACATTCATCATGGGTGCGTTCTTCGTGGCCGGCCAGGCGACCGAGTACGCCATGCTCGTCTCCGAGCACGTCTCGCTTTCTTCCAACGCCTACGGTTCCGCGTTCTACATGACCACGGGCTTCCACGGCCTGCACGTCATCGGCGGCCTGATTGCCTTCCTGCTCATCATCGGGCGTTCTTTCGCCGCGAAGAAGTTCGGACACTTTGAGGCAACCTCCGCGATCGTCACCTCGTACTACTGGCACTTCGTCGACGTCGTTTGGATTGGCCTCTTCCTGGTCATCTACGTCCTCAAGTAGCCCCACTTGTCTCTCTTTCTACAAGAGATAGAATTTCAAGAAGCGGCTCCCGGAGCCAACGCAGGATCGAATAAAGGAACCACCACGTGAAGGCACTCTCGCAGAAGCGACGTCACCCACTGGCAGCAGTTGCACTGTTGCTGATGGGCCTCCTCATCACTGGTGGGCTGTACGCCGTTGCCACCACCGTCAACCAGGCCAAGGCCGACACCACGAGCTTCAGTGCAAGCGACGCAGAAGAGGGCGGCAAGCTGTTCGCCGCTAACTGCGCCACCTGCCATGGCATGGGTGCCAGTGGCTCGCAGGCAGGCCCGTCGCTCGTCGGCGTCGGCGCTGCCGCTGTTGACTTCCAGGTTGGCACCGGACGTATGCCCATGCAGATGAACGGCCCGCAGGCTTACAAGAAGCCCGCCCAGTTCAACGAGGAGCAGACCCACCAGCTCGCGGCCTACGTCGCTTCGCTCGGCCCCGGCCCGTCCATCCCGGAGGCAGGTGTCCTCGATGAGAAGGGCGACGCCGCCAAGGGTGGCGAGCTGTTCCGCACCAACTGCGCCATGTGCCACAACGCTGCTGCCGCCGGTGGTGCGCTGACCCGAGGCAAGTTTGCCCCGGCTCTCGCCGACGTCTCCGGCAAGCACATCTACGAGGCCATGGTCACCGGCCCGCAGAACATGCCGGTCTTCTCCGACGCCAACGTCTCCCCCGAAGGCAAGCGCGACATCATCACCTTCCTGAAGCAGATCGAATCCAACGGCTCCCCCGGCGGCAACGACCTGGGCGCCCTGGGTCCGGTTTCTGAAGGCCTGTTCGTGTGGATCGCCGGCCTCGGCGTCATCATCGCCTTCACCATTTGGCTGACTTCGCGGACGTCCTAGGCGCACCGCGGCACCTGTAAGAATTTTCTGCTGATCCGTCAGCAGTTTGAATTGAAAACTAACTCGACATTGGTCGAGACGAGAGAAGGATGAGGCGAATTATGGGCAACCATAGTGACGGCAGTCCGAACCACTCGGGCACCGTAGCTACGGCTGGTCAGAATGAGGTGGAGAAGTTCCAGGATCCTGGAATTCCCCCGCATCGTTTGCGCCTGGCTGACACGGACCCGAGGGCAGCAAAGCGAGCGGAACGGCAGGTGGCCATTCTGTTCGGTGCCTCCGTCGTTGGCACCCTGATATTCCTGGTGGCGTACTTCGCCATCGATCTTGGAGCTGACTCCTCGATCGCCACCATCCGGCTGCAGAACACCCTGCTGGGCATTGGCACCGCCTTTGCGATGCTGGGTATCGGCACCGGTATCGTGCACTGGGCAAAGGCCCTCATGCCGGACCACGAAGTCTCGGAAGAGCGCCACGCCATCCGCACCGAAGAGGACCGCCTGGCCGCAGTCCGGATCGTCGACGACATCGTCGAGGAAACCGGCATCAAGCGCCGGCCGCTGATCCGCAACACCCTGCTCGGCGCCGTCGCCCTCGCTCCCCTGCCGGCCCTGGCCGTCTTCGGCGACCTTGGTCCGCGTCCGGACAACAAGCTGGCCCACACCATGTGGGCTCCGGTTGGCGGCAAGACCAAGCGCCTCACCCGCGACCCCGATGGCACCCCCATCAAGGCCTCGGATGTCACCATCGGCTCCGCCTTCCACGTCATCCCGGAGGGTCTCAACGAGCTGGAGGAAGGCAAGCTGAACGAAAAGGCCAAGTCCGTCGTCCTGCTCATGCGCCTGAACCCGGAATCCCTCAAGCCCTCCCCGGGCCGTGAGGACTGGAGCTACAACGGAATCGTTGCCTACTCCAAGATCTGCACCCACGTTGGTTGCCCTGTTGCGCTGTACGAGCAGCAGACCCACCACCTGCTCTGCCCGTGCCACCAGTCAACCTTCGACCTGACCCAGGAATGCAAGGTTATCTTTGGCCCGGCCAGCCGGCCGCTCCCGCAGCTGCCCATTGCCGTAGACGACGAGGGTTACCTCTACGCTACGAGCGACTTCAAAGAACCTGTTGGACCTAGCTACTGGGAGCGTGATGAGCATGAGCGCAACATCAACAGCTGACACCCCCACCTTCGTCGCCAAGACCAAGGGCGGCCGCATTACCGACTTTGTTGACCAGCGCGTTGGCGGTTCCGGAATGCTCCGGGAATTCGGCCGCAAGGTCTTCCCGGACCACTGGTCGTTCATGTTTGGCGAAGTTGCCCTGTACTCCTTCGTCATCCTGCTGCTCTCTGGCACGTTCCTGACCTTCTTCTTCGACCCGTCGATGGCCGAAACCCACTACCAGGGTTCCTACCTCCCGTTGAAGAACGTCGAAATGTCGGTGGCCTACAACTCCTCGCTGAACATCTCCTTCGATGTCCGCGGCGGCCTGTTCATGCGCCAGGTCCACCACTGGTCGGCCCTTCTGTTCGTGGCCTCGGTCTCGGTACACATGCTGCGCGTCTTCTTCACCGGCGCCTTCCGCAAGCCGCGCGAGATGAACTGGGTGGTGGGCAGCGTGCTGCTCATCCTGGCCATGGCAGCCGGCTTCACCGGCTACTCGCTCCCCGATGACCTGCTCTCCGGCAACGGCCTGCGCATCATCGACGGCGTGATCAAGTCCATCCCTGTGATCGGCACCTACATCTCGTTCTTCCTCTTCGGCGGAGAATTCCCGGGCACCGCAATCATCGGCCGCCTGTACATGCTCCACATCCTGCTGGTTCCGGCGCTGATCCTGCTGATGATCGCCGTGCACCTCTTCATGGTGGTCGTGCACAAGCACACCCAGTACCCCGGCCCGGGACGCAACGACGGCAACGTCGTCGGCTACCCCCTCGGCCCGGTCTATGCGGCCAAGGCCGGCGGCTTCTTCTTCATCGTGTTCGGTGTCATCGCCCTGATGGCCGGTTTCTTCACCATCAACCCGATCTGGAACTACGGTCCGTACGACCCCTCCCCCGTCTCGGCCGGTACCCAGCCTGACTGGTACATCGGTTTCGTCGACGGCGCACTGCGCCTGATGCCGGGCACCTTCGGGAACTGGCACGTCGAGCAGGTCTGGTTCGGCCACGTCTTCACCTTCAACGTGCTGCTTCCGGCCCTGGTCCCGGCGGGCATCCTGTTCACCGTGATGTTTACGTACCCGTGGATCGAACGCTGGATCACCAAGGACGACCGCGAGCACCACGTCCTGGACCGTCCGCGCAACGCCCCGACCCGTACCGCCATCGGCATGGCCGGCTTCGTCTGGTACTGCGTGATGTGGGCTGCTGCAGGTTCCGACCTCATCGCCACGCACTTCCACGTGGCACTGAACGACGTCACCTACTGGCTCCGCGCCCTGTTCTTCATCGGCCCGGTACTCGCTTTCATCATCACGAAGCGCGTCGCCTTGGCCCTGCAGCGCAAGGACCGCGAAATCGCCCTCCACGGCCGCGAAACCGGCCGGATCGTACGGTTGCCGCATGGTGAGTTCATCGAGGTCCACGCCCCGCTGGACGAATACAAGCGCTACAAGCTGGTCGGCTTCGAATCCCCGTCGCCGCTCCCGGCCGAGCCCAACAGCCACGGCGTCGTGGATCGCAAGGAGAAGCGCCGCGCGCTCCTCTCCAAGTGGTTCTTCGAGGACCGTGTAGCCCCGGCAACCCCGGCGGAGCTTGCAGCTGCGCACGGGCACCACGGCGCCCACGAGTCGATCGACGCGGCTGCCGAGCAGAAGACGCTCAGCCACTAAGTCACGACGCTAGCCAACAGAAAGGCCCGGTCCACTAGGACCGGGCCTTTCTTGTGTTGCAACGGCTCCGTGTTCCAACGGACCCATCATCCGAACGCGGGATCAGGGGCGGTAGCCGGAGGCGTAGTTCCGGGTGGGCCGCACGCCAGGGCGCTGCAGCGGCACCCACAGCTTGTACCGGTCGGCCCGGTAGTAGGAGACCGAGTAGTCGACCATCGCACGCGCGACGAAGGCGTGGCGCTGGATCTTCAGCAACGGCGAACCGACCTCGACGTTCAGCAGGCGGGCAGTGGACGGGGATGCTGCGGTTGCCTCGATCATGTCCTCACCCCACTCCATCACCAAGCCGTAGCGTTCGCTCAGGACGTTGTAGAGCGACGTCGGCGGCTCGCCATCGAGCAGCCCAGGCACGCGGTGGGCGGGGATGAAGTTCTCGTCCACGCTCATGGGCTCGCTGTCGGCGAGCAAGAGGCGCCGGAACCGCACAAGCGGAGTGCCCTCCTCCAGCTGGAGTTCGCGGGCCAGGAACGCGCTGGCATTGATCTGCTCGAAGCTCAGCACCTTCGCCGCCGGGACCATGCCGCGGCGCTGCATTTCCTCGCTGTACGACGTCAGCTTGACCTGAAGGTCCAGCTTTGGCTTGCGGACGAACGTACCGAGGCCTACCACGCGCTCGATGACCTCCTCACCCACCAGCGCGTCGATGGCCTGGCGTACCGTCATCCTGGCCAAGCCGAAGCGTTCGGAGAGATCCCGCTCCGAGGGGAGCGCCGAGCCCGGCGGGCAGGAGCTTGCGATGTGGGCGCGGAGGATCTCGCGAAGCTGGACGTAGATCGGCGTACCGCTGTTCCGGTCAATGTCGCCGGCCATCCGGGCCGCGTTAGAACCCACGGAGGCACCTGCTGCAATCGTTCATACCTTAAGCCTAGGGCACTTCGGCGGCAGGTCTAGACCACCGCACGGTCCCGGTTCGCCGGGGTCCTCTCCCCCGGCTACGCTGGGATATGCCCCTGCCGGACGGCTGTCCCTGGACCCGCGGGCGGGCCACCACGCTACGCCGCCGGCGCCACCCGGCGCCTGAAGAACTTGAGGAGCTCCATTGCCAGCACGCAAGGCCATCGTCCGGGCCTCGATCGGGCTGCACGCCCGGCCCGCGGCCGCGTTTGTCCGGGCCGTGACGCGGAGTGGGTTCGCCGTCACGATCAGCAGGGACGGCAGGCCGGGCGTCGACGCCCGGTCGCTGCTGGAGGTTATGACGGAAGACTTCGCTTGCGGCTGCGAAGTGGTGCTGTCTGTCCGGCCCGAGACGGTCCCGGAAGATTCGAGCCTGGACGAGGCCGAGCGGGCCCTGACGGAACTCTGCTCCCTGCTGGAGTCTCAGGCCGGCTAACCGGCCACCAAAAGGCGGCAACCCACAAAACACCCGGAACGCACAAAACGACGGCGGGCCCCACCACAATGGTGGGGCCCGCCGTCGTCGTTCGTTAGTGACTGGCGCTAGTGCGCGTGGTCACCGCGGCTGTACTCGTAGACCCAGCCCACAAGCGCAACCACGGCCAGGCCGCCGGCGATGAAGGTGATCCAGAACCCGACGGCCAGGCCGAGGAACCCGCCTGCGCAGGAAAGGCCAAGGACCAGCGGCCACCAGCTCCAAGGGCTGAAATGGCCCTGCTCGCCGGCGCCTTCGTGGATCTCAGCGTCGCTGCGGTCCTCGGGGCGCAGTCCGACGCGCTTGCCGGTGAAGCCCAGGTAGGCGCCGATCATGCCGGCAAGGCCTGCCAGCAGGAGCACTCCCAGGATGCCGACCCACTCCGACCAACCGGTCAGGAATCCGTAAACGATCGAGACCGGTACGAAGAAGAAGACTCCGAATCCAAAAATCCTTGATTCGATTTTCACTGGGCTTGGTCCTTCTGGTCGGCGTTACCGAGCGCCGCTGCTGCCGGAGCAGGAGAGTCGACGGTGTAGTACTGGGACAGTTCGGGGTGGTGCAGGTCCAGGGCCGGACGTTCCGAACGGATTCGCGGCAGCGAGGTGAAGTTGTGCCGCGGCGGCGGGCAGGACGTCGCCCACTCGAGCGAGGCGCCGAAGCCCCACGGGTCGTCGACCATGACCTTGTCGTTGCTGCGCCAGGTGATGTAGACGTTCCAGAAGAACGGGATCAGTGAAGCGCCGAGGAGGAAGGACGAGTAGGTGGAGAACTGGTTCATCCAAGTGAAGTTGTCCTGCGGCATGTAGTCCGCGTAGCGACGGGGCATGCCCTCGACACCGAGCCAGTGCTGGATGAGGAAGGTGCCGTGGAAGCCCAGGAACAGCATCCAGAAGTGGATCTTGCCCAGACGCTCGTTGAGCATCTTGCCGGTCCACTTCGGCCACCAGAAGTAGAAGCCAGCGAACATCGCGAAGACAACAGTGCCGAAGACCACGTAGTGGAAGTGTGCCACCACGAAGTAGGAGTCGGAGACGTGGAAGTCCAGCGGCGGCGAGGCCAGGATGATGCCGGTCAGGCCACCGAAGAGGAAGGTCGCGAGGAAGCCGATGCTCCACAGCATGGGGGTTTCAAAGGTGATGGAACCCCGCCACATGGTGCCGATCCAGTTGAAGAACTTCACGCCGGTCGGAACCGCGATCAGCATCGTCATGAAGGAGAAGAACGGCAGCAGCACCGAACCGGTGACGTACATGTGGTGTGCCCACACGGTCACGGACAGGGCGGCGATGGAGATCGTGGCGTAGACGAGACCCTTGTAGCCGAAGATCGGCTTGCGGCTGAAGACCGGGAAGATCTCGGAAACGATGCCGAAGAACGGCAGCGCGATGATGTACACCTCGGGGTGGCCGAAGAACCAGAACAGGTGCTGCCAGAGGACGGCACCGCCGTTTTCCGGATCGAAGATGTGGGCGCCGAAGCGGCGGTCCGCACCGAGGGCGAACAGGGCGGCTGCCAGCGGCGGGAAGGCCATGAGCACCAGGATGGCGGTGACCAGGGTGTTCCAGGTGAAGATCGGCATCCGCCACATGGTCATGCCCGGGGCGCGCATGCAGATGATCGTGGTGATGAAGTTGACGGCGCCGAGGATGGTGCCGAAGCCGGACAGCGCCAGGCCGAAGACCCAGAGGTCACCGCCCACGCCGGGGCTGAAGGTCGTGTTGGACAGCGGCGCGTAAGCGAACCAGCCAAACGATGCAGCGCCCTGCGGGGTGATGAAGCCGGACACGGCGATCGTGGAGCCGAACAGGAAGAACCAGAAGGCAAGCGCGTTCAGTCGCGGGAAGGCGACGTCGGGGGCGCCGATTTGCAGCGGCATGATCACGTTGGCGAAGCCGGCGAACAGCGGCGTCGCGAACATCAGCAGCATGACGGTGCCGTGCATGGTGAAGAGCTGGTTGTACTGTTCCTTGGTCTGCAGGATCTGCATGCCCGGTTCGAACAGCTCTGCACGGATCAGCAGCGCCATAACGCCGCCGAAGCAGAAGAACACGAAGGACGCGATCAGGTACATGTACCCGATGGTCTTGTGGTCGGTGGAGGTGATCCAGTTGACGACGATGCGTCCCTTGGATTTTGGTACTACGGGAGCCTCAAGGATCCCGGAGGGCTGAGAGTAGGTCGTAGCCACTTCGCGCTCCCCTTACTTGTTCTCGGTCGGGGCCGGGTTGCGGTCGTACTCTTCGCCGAGCAGTCCGGTGTTGCCGTCCTGGCGGAGCTGGTCCAGGTGGGCCTTGAACTCCGAGTCGGAGACGACCTTCACGCGGAACAGCATTTCGGAGTGGTACTCACCACAGAGTTCGGCACATTTGCCGTCGTAGGTTCCCTCTTTGGTGGGGGTGAACCGGATGTAGTTGGTCTTGCCCGGGATCATGTCGCGCTTCTGCAGGAAGGCGGGCACCCAGAAGGAGTGGATGACGTCGCGGGCGTTCAACTCCAGGTCAACCGACTTGTTGACCGGCAGGTAGAGCGTGGGCAGCTTTTCCTTGTCCACGTCATTGCCGGTGAGGTGTGCCTGGACGCCAGCTTCGTGGACGTCGCCGGTGACGACTTCGCCCTTCTTGTAGTTGAAGTCCCAGGCCCACTGCTTGGCGCGCACGTCGACAACGACGTCGGCCGGCTGGTCCCGGTTGTCGATCGCCTGCTGGTCGCGGTCGGTGAAGTAGAAGAACACCAGGACCATGAAGAGCGGGATCGTCAGGTAGAAAACCTCGAGGGGCAGGTTAAAGCTGTTCTGGCGGGGGAAACCAACGGTGCCCTTGCGCCGCCGGTAAGCGACGATGCACCAGATCATCAAACCCCAGGTAATGATGCCGACGACCAGCGCGGCAATCCATGAGTTGACCCAGAGGTCCATGATGCGGTCAGTGTGGTTGGTGGTGCCACGCTCAGTGGGCAGCCACCCTTTCTGTACCTCTGGTGAACATCCAGTCAAAGCCAACGCGCCGGCTAGTGCCAAGCCAGTGATCGTAGTGATCTGTTTGCGTCGGCTGCCGGTTCGGTTCTGCGAACTCACAGACGGCCCTTCCTACTTGTTGCTGTCGCCCGGCCGCCGATGGCGTTCCGAGCACACTAAAAGTTTTACTACTCGGTGTAGAGCTTACCGCTCCCCGCGAGTTTTCGCCCACATGTCCGCGCCGTGCCTTGGTGGAGTTTTGGACGCTTTCGGCGCCACTCCCCCAGACGGCACTAAGGCCGGGCTGATTGCCCGGCCTTAGACCTTAGTGGAAGGAGTCCCCGCAGGCGCAGGATCCGCCCGCATTCGGGTTATCGATGGTGAAGCCCTGCTTCGAAATGGTGTCCTCGAAGTCGATGCTGGCGCCACTGAGGTAGGGGACGCTCATCTTGTCGACAACAACCTCGACGCCGTCGTAGTCGCGGACGGCGTCGCCCTCGAGGAGCCGCTCATCGAAGTAGAGCTGGTAGATCAGCCCGGAGCAACCGCCCGGCTGCACGGCGACGCGGAGCCGAAGATCAGTGCGGCCTTCCTGTTCCAGCAGGCTGCGGACCTTGCCGGCAGCGACGTCGGTCAGCTGGACCTCGTGGCTGGCCAGTTCCTGGTCCGCCTGGACGGTGGTGTCGGCGCTGTTTTCATTGGTTGTAGTGCTCATGGCCTACCTTCTTACGACGGTCGTGGCGGCTCCGCCTGCGCGGTGCCCGCCCCTACTTAAACGGTATGGGCTATAGCTACATGCTACGTCGATCAGACCTGTAGCTCTAACTCCTGACGTAACCGTCAACGCCGGCTGGATGTTCCCCGGAAATGACGGATCCACGGAGCAACTGCCCCGGCCTGATGCGCCGCCCGCTCAGGCCAGTCCCTCCGCGTTCAACCGGGCCAGCAGGAGCGCCTCGGCCACGATTGCGTTGCGGAAGTCGCCGAGGTGGAGCGACTCGTTGGCGCTGTGAGCCCGTGAATCGGGATCCTCGACGCCGGTGACCAGGATCTGCACGTCCGGGTACAGCTCGGTCAGGTCGGCGATGAAAGGGATGGAACCGCCGATCCCGGTCTCGACAGCCGGTACGCCCCAGGCCTCACCGAGTGCCCACATCGCCATGCTGGCGGCGGTGAAAGAGGTGTCCGTGAGGAAGGCGTTTCCGCTCTCCCCCGGAGTGAATACCACTTCGGCGCCGAACGGAGCGTGCGTTTCGACGTGCCGGCGCACCGCGTCCATGGCCTCGGCCGGGTCCTGGCCCGGTGCGAGGCGCAGGCTGAACTTGGCCCGGGCCCGCGGCAGAAGGGTGTTGGAGGCGACGTCGACGGCGGGCGCGTCGAAACCAATGATGGAGAGCGCGGGCTTGGTCCACATCCGCGAGGCGATGCTTCCGGTGCCGGCGAGCTTGACGCCATCGAGCACCGAGGCGTCCTTGCGGTACTCCTCCTCGGTGAGGTCCACTTCGGCGTCGTCACGGCTGACGAGTCCCTCGATCGCAACGCTGCCTTCCTCGTCGTGCAGGGTGGCGATGAGCCGTGCCAACAGTGTCGGGGCGTCCAGCACGGGTCCGCCGAACATGCCGGAGTGAACTGCGTGGCCCAGCACCTTGACCTCGATGGTGCCGTCGACCAGGCCGCGGAGGCTCGTGGTGAGGGCCGGGATGCCGACCTTCCAGTTGGATGAGTCTGCGACGACGATCACGTCGGAGCGCAAGAGTTCCTGGTGGGTTTCCAGGAAGGCACGGAACGTCGGGGAGCCGGCTTCCTCCTCGCCCTCAAAGAAGAAGGTCACGCCCAGGCCCAGCTCCTCCCCCAGTACCCGGGTCACGGCGGAGTAGGCGGCGACGTGGGCCAGGATGCCGGCCTTGTCATCCGCCGCGCCGCGGCCGTAGAGCCGCCCGTCGCGTTCGACGGCGGTAAACGGTTCGGTCTCCCAGAGCGAGAGGTCGCCGGTGGGCTGTACGTCGTGGTGGGCGTAGAGCAGGATGGTCGGCTTGCCTGCCGCAGCGGGGCGGCGCGCAACGACGGCCGGGCCGCCGGGGGTGCCGTCCTCCTTGTCACAGCGCAGGATCCGGACGTCCTCGAAGCCGCTGGCGCGGACCAGCTCGGCGACGGCGTCGGCACTGGCGTTCAGTGGAGCGGGATCGAAGCTGGGCCAGGCGATGCCCGGGATGGCCACGAGCGCCTTTAGCTGCTCGACGGTCTGGTCGAAGGATTCGGTAACGGCCTGGCGGAGGGCTGCGGCGTCGATGGCGCCGCCGGCTGAGGGCTGCGGGGTCCCCGCGGGTGATGAAGTCATGGCCAAAACACTACCCGTGTCCCGGATCACGACAAATGCGCCACGGCGCTACGGCGGAGGCTCCGGACCCGTTTGTCCCCGGCCCGCGACGCCGCCCTCTGCGGCTTGATTGTCGCCCTTAGGGCCCGGTGTGTGCTGGGTCTCGGGCGCGTCATCGCAGGGTATTCTGTAGGGGTGTTTGGACGTAAAAAGGAAGCGCCCCTGGCGCAGGACGTAGTTGACCAGCAAGTTGCCGAGGCCGCGGCCCGCGATGCCGCCATCGGCAAGGGCGCGCCCACGCCCAAGCGGAGCGCCCAGGTGGCTGCCCGCAAGCGCCCCTTGGTTCCGGAGGACCGCAAGGCCTCCAAGGCGGCAGAACGCACCGCGATTGCGGACCAGCGCCTCAAGATGCGCCAGGCCATGGACACCGGCGACGAGAAGTTCCTGCCGCTGCGCGACAAGGGACCGCAGAAGCGTTTCGCCCGCGATTACGTGGATGCCCGTTTCAGCCTTGGCGAGTACCTGATGTTCGGCGCCCTTGTCTTTGTCATCATCTCCTTGCTGGTCCCGGCGAGCAGCGAGCAGATGATCTACGTCCTCGGCGGTTTCTGGGTCATGTTCCTGGCCGTGTTCGTGGACGTGTTCATCCTGTCCAGGAAGCTCAAGAAGCGCCTGGCCGAGAAGTTTGGCGAGGTTGAGCGGGGCACCGTCTGGTACGGCTCCATGCGCTCCCTGCAGTTCCGCCGCCTGCGACTTCCCAAGCCCCAGGTGAAGCGCGGCGAATTCCCCGTTTGAATCCGGCCATCGAAAAGCCCCCGGCAGTGTTCTGCCGGGGGCTTTCGTGTGTCCGGGGTCCTTGGCGGCGGTCCGGGCTTCAGACGGCCGGTTAGCGGCGGGCCGGACGCTTGGCCAGCTCGCGGTTGATGTTCGCCGCCCAGAAGGGGCCCTCGTACAGGAAGGCCGTGTAGCCCTGGACGAGGGTGGCGCCGGCCTCGAGGCGCTCCCTCACGTCCTCTGCCGTCTCGACCCCGCCGACCGAGACCAAGGTGAGCGCACCGCCGGTCGCGGCCTTGAGCCGGGCCAAAACTTCGAGGGAGCGCTGACGGAGCGGGGCCCCGGAGAGGCCGCCGGCGCCGCACGCCTCGATCTGGTCCGGGCTGGAGACCAGCCCGGTGCGGGCGATGGTGGTGTTGGTGGCGATGATGCCGTCCAGCTTCAAGTCCAGCGCCAGCCGGGCAACATCGTCGATGTCCTCGTCGCTGAGGTCCGGGGCAATCTTCACCAAGAGGGGCACATGCCGGCCGGCCGCGCTGTCCGCCGCCTCCCCCACGGCGGTCAGCAGGGGGCGCAAGGTATCGACATCCTGCAGCAGGCGAAGGCCGGGTGTGTTCGGGGAACTCACGTTGACCACCAGATAGTCGGCGGCCGGGGCCAGGCTACGGGCACTGACCAGGTAGTCCGCCACGGCGTCTTCGAGCTCCACGACCTTGCTCTTGCCGATATTGACGCCGATTACCGGGCGGATTCCGGGGTAGCGGCGCTGCAGGGCTGCGCGGGCGGCGCGGAGCCGGGGCGCCACGGCTGCGGCGCCGTCGTTGTTGAATCCCATCCGGTTGATCACGGCCCGGTCCTCGATCAGGCGGAACAGGCGCGGGGCCGGGTTGCCCGGCTGGGCCTGCCCGGTGATCGTGCCAACTTCGATGTGGCCGAAGCCAAGGTCGGTCAGCGCTTCGATGCCGTGGCCCTCCTTGTCGAAGCCCGCGGCGAGCCCGAACGGCGAGGGGAAGGTCAGGCCGAATGCCTCGGTCCGGAGCGAGGCCGGCGGCGCGGTGAACCGGTGCAGCACGCGGCCGGCGCCGCAACGGTTGGCCAGCCGGATGCCCAGGAACCCGATCTTATGGGCGCGCTCGGCGTCCATCCAGGAGAAGGCGAGCCGGAAGAAGGTGGGATATACGCGCATGCTCCTAGTTTTCCGGTTCCGGCGGCGCAAACCAAAATGTCGCTACCAATCCTGGCGAATACTGCGCCCCGGCGGGCGCTAGCATGAAGCCATGACCAGCGAGGATGCAGTCCCCAGCAGCGTGCCGGCGACGCCCGGCACCCGGATCGAGGCCGACGTCGTCGTTGTCGGCGCGGGCCTGGCCGGCCTGGTGGCGGCGGCCGAAGCCTATGCGGCCGGCCGCCGGGTGGCGGTCCTGGACCAGGAGCCCGCGGCCTCAGTCGGCGGCCAGGCGCACTGGTCCTTCGGCGGCCTGTTCCTGGTCAACACCCCCGAACAGCGCCGGCTGGGCGTCCGCGACAGCGCCGAACTCGCCCTCGCGGACTGGCTGTCCTCCGCGGCCTTCGACCGCCCGGAGGATGCCCTTGCCCGGGACTGGGCCGAGGCCTACGTGAACTTTGCGGCGGGCGAGAAGCGCGCCTGGCTCGCTTCGCTCGGCGTCGGGCTCTTCCCGCTCGTGCAGTGGGCCGAGCGCGGTGGCTACGGCGCGGACGGCCACGGCAACACGGTGCCCCGCTTCCACGTCGCCTGGGGAACCGGGCCGGCGATCGTCGAGCCCTTCCTTGCCAAACTCCGCGAGGGCGAGGCAGCCGGCCGGGTCTCCTTCCACTTCCGGCACCGGGCCACCGAACTGACGACGACGGCGGGCCGGCTCAGCGGCATCCGAGGCGAGATCCTGGAACCCAGCGACGCCGCGCGGGGCGAGCAGTCCTCCCGCGTCGCCGCAGGCGCATTCGAGTGCTCCGCCGGGGCTGTCATCGTGACCTCCGGCGGGATCGGCGGCAACCACACCGCCGTCCGGCGGCAATGGCCCGGCGGCAGCGCGCCGGAGTCCATGCTGAGCGGCGTGCCGGCCTCGGTGGACGGCGACTTCCTCACCGCTGTGGACCACGCCGGCGGCCGGCTGATCAACGGCGACCGGATGTGGCACTACCCGGAGGGCATCCACAACCACAGCCCGGTCTGGCCGCAGCACGGCATCCGGATCCTGCCCGGCCCCTCGGCGCTCTGGCTCGACGCCACCGGAAGTCTGCTTCCTGCGCCGCTGTTCCCCGGCTTCGACTCTCTCGGCGCCCTGCGCCACATCCTTGGGACCGGGCACACCCACTCATGGTTCGTGCTGAACAAGGCGATCGCGCTCAAGGAGTTCGCCCTGTCCGGCTCCGAGCAGAACCCGGACCTGACCGGCAAAGACGTCCCTCTCCTCGCTGCCCGCCTAATACCGTCCGGCGACAGTCCATTGCAGCGGTTCCTCGACCGGGGCGTGGATTTCCTGCAGGCCGGCACGCCGGCGGAGCTGGCTGCGAAAATGAACGGGCTCGCGGGCGCTCCGCTCATCGACGCAGCAGAGCTGGACCGGTTGATCAGGTCCCGTGACCGGCAGTTCGCAAGCGGACTGGGCAAGGATCCCCAGCTCGCCGCGATCCGCGCCGCCCGCCGTTTCACCACGGACAGGATCATGCGGGTGGCCCCGCCGCACCGGATGCTGGACCCCCGGCACGGGCCCCTGCTGGCGGTCCGGCTCTCCGTCCTCACCCGCAAGAGCCTCGGCGGGATCCAGACCGACCTGCACTCGCGGGTGCTGGACGGCACGGGCCGGCCGCTCGCCGGACTGTACGCCGCCGGGGAGGCCGCCGGCTTCGGCGGCGGCGGTATCCACGGGTACCGCGCCCTCGAAGGGACGTTCCTGGGCGGGTGCCTGTTCTCGGGCCGCACGGCGGGCCGTGCCGCGGCCTCGGCACTCTAACCGGCAGGGAGGATCAGATGGACTGGCAGACGGACATCCTGGGCGACGACTTCGCGGCCTGCGCCTTCACGGCAGCCGGACCCGACGGGGTCGAGCGCACGGCCACCCTGGTCCGGCACATCCCCTCGGCCGGCGCCGGCCGGGCACCCGAGCGGGCCGTGCTCTTCCTGCACGGCTGGAGCGACTACTTCTTTAACGAGGAACTGGCCGAGTTTTGGACCGGCCAGGGCTTCGGCTTCTTCGCACTCGACATGCACAACCACGGCCGGAGCCTCCAGCACGGTACGTACGGCGGCTACGTGGCGGACCTCGCCGACTACGACGCGGAAATCACGGCAGCCATCGACATCATCGAATCCCTGGGTGCCAAGGGTTCCCCTCCCCCGAAGATCACGCTGATGGGTCATTCAACCGGGGGACTCATCGCGGCCCTCTGGGTGAGCCGGCACCCGGGCCGCGCCGCCCAGTTGGTCCTCGACAGCCCCTGGCTGGAGATGCACGGCAGCCCGGCCGTCCGCCGCGCCGCCCGGACCATGCTGGAGCCGCTGGCCCGCTTCCGGCCCGAATCGGTCATCCGGCTTCCCGAGCGTGCTTTTTACTGGCGGAGCATCAGCAGCGCCGCCGAGGGCGAGTGGGTCCTGGACGACAACTACCGGCCGCCGCGGGCGTTCCCGGTGCGGGCCGGCTGGCTCAGCGCGGTGCTCGCCGGGCAGTCCCAGGTGGCCCGGGGCCTGAACATTGACGTTCCCATCCTCGTGATGATCTCCGGGGCCAGCGCCAACGGGATGTTCTGGAAGGAGTCCATGCGTCGCACCGACGCCGTCCTGGATGTCAACACGATTGCCCTGCGCGCCCTGAGCCTGGGCCGCAGCGTGACCCTGGAACGGATCGACGGGGCCCTGCACGACGTCTTTCTCTCGGCCCCGAGGGTCCGTGCGGACGCCTATGCCCGGCTGGCCCGCTGGATCCGCGCCTACGTGCTGGACGACGGCGGTCCGGCGTGACGGTGCCTGCGAGGCCAGGGTGGCAACGGGATGTGCTGGGAAGCCGGTTTGAGTCCCTGGAGCTGACGTTGAGTCCTGACGAAGAGGGACCCGTCGTCGCCACCCTGGTCCGGCATTCCGCCCCTGGCAGCGCGGAGGGCATGGCGGACACGAAGCGCGCCGACGGCCCGGGCCGGGGCGGGCGGGCGAAGGCGGTACTGTACCTGCACGGCTGGGCCGACTATTTACTGCAGGCCGAACTCGCCGAACAGCTCGTTGCCGGTGGTTTCCACTTCTATGCGCTGGACCTGCGGAAGTTTGGGCGCAGCCTGCGGAGCTGGCAGACACCCGGCTATACGACGGACTTGGCGATCTACGACGAGGACCTCGCCGCCGCACTCGCTGCCGTCAAGGCGGACCTCGCTCGCCGGACAGGCAGCGAGGGAGAACCGACCATACACCTGCTGGCACATTCCTTCGGCGGCTTGGTGGCCGCGTTGTGGGCCGACCGGAATCCGGGGGCGCTGGGCACCCTCGTTCTGAACGCTCCCTGGCTCGAGCTTCAGGGCAGCAGCCTGATCCGGAACATCGCGATGCAGCTGGTGGAACCGCTGGCCAGAACCGATCCCCGCAGGCCGTTGCTGCTTCCCAGCATGCCGGGCTACTGGGACAGCCTCAGCGGCGCAGCCCATGGGGAGTGGGATTTTGATCCCCGCTGGCGGCCCCGGGCCTCGTTCCCGATCCGCCCCGGATGGACGAAGGCAGTCCTGGCCGGCCACGCCGCCGTTCAGCGGAAGCTCGCCATTACGTCTCCGGTGCTGGTGCTGCTGTCCGGACGCACCCGGATACAGGCCGAATGGTCCGAGGAGTTGATGGAGCTTGATGCAGTGATCGATGTCGAGGAAACAGCGCGCAGGGCCCTCGGGTTGGGCCGCAGGACGGCAGTCTTCCGCTACCCGGGGGCAACCCACGACGTGTTCCTGTCCCGCCGCGCGGTGCGGCAGGAAGCCTACGAGGATCTGCTGCTATGGCTGAGCCTGTACCCGGGGTGACTGGCTTGCCCGGGCTGCGACGGCCCGTCCGCGTGCGGCGTGGTGCTTACGCCGAGCCGACGGGGGCGGCGGCGTCCACCGCTCCCCCATACCGGCGGTCCCGCTTCGCGTAGATCTCGACGGCGTCCCAGAGGGTGCGGCGGTCCACATCGGGCCACAGCGTGTCCAGGAAGACGAATTCGGCGTAGGCCGACTGCCAGAGCATGAAGTTGGACAGGCGCTGCTCGCCCGAGCTGCGCAGGAACAGGTCAACGTCCGGCAGGTCCGGCTCGTCCAGATACTTCTGGATGGTGCGTTCGGTGATGGCACCGGGTTTGAGCCGGCCGGCGGCCACCTCTTCGGCGATGGCGGCCACGGCGTCGGCGATCTCCGCCCGCCCGCCGTAGTTGACACACATGTTCAAGGTGCAGGTGCTGTTGCCACGGGTGAACTCCTCGGCCTCTTCGAGCTCGCGGGTCACCGAGCCCCAGAGCTTGGGCCGCCGGCCGGACCAGCGGATCCTGACTCCCCACTCATCCAGCTGGTTCCGCTGGCGCCGCAGGACGTCCTTGTTGAATCCCATCAGGAACCGGACTTCTTCGGGTGAGCGCCGCCAGTTTTCGGTGGAAAACGCATAGACACTGAGGTGCTCAATGCCGAGTTCGATCGCGCCGGCCACGACGTCCAGCAGGGCCGGCTCCCCCGCCTTGTGTCCCTCAATCCTGGGCAGTCCGCGCTGGTTGGCCCAGCGGCCGTTGCCGTCCATCACGATCGCGACATGCCGGGGAATGAGCTCCGCCGGGATGGCCGGAGGCACAGCGCCGGAGGGGTGCGGGTAGGGCGCCACTACCGGCGTACTGCGCTCACGGACCGGGTTCTTCTTCGCTGGAGATTTCTTGCCTAGGGCCACGGTTAGGTTCGCTCCACATGTTTGAGGGATTTCAGGACTCGTTCCAGGTGCCACTGGAGGTAGCTTGCCACCAGGCCTGCGGCCTCCCTGCGGTGCAGAGGCGCAGACGCATCCGCGCCCACCCAGTCTCCGGTCAGCAGCGCCCCCAGGAGCAGCACCGTCTCCCTGGCTGGCGCGGGCGAACCCGGCGGCCGGCACTCGCCGCAGACCATGCCGCCCAGCGGGGCGGAAAAAGCGGTGTGCGGTCCCGGGGCGTCGCAGCGGGCGCAGTCGGTGAAGCTGGGGGCCCAGCCGCCGGTGGAAAGCGCTCGGAGCAGGTAGGAGTCCAGGATGAGCTCCGGGGCGTGGTCGCCCCGGCTCAGGGAGGCCAGCGCCCCGACCAGCAGGTTGTACTGGGCGGTTCCCGCCTCGCCGTCGACGTCGGTGAGCTTTTCGGCGGTTTCGGTCATCGCCGCGGCCACGGTGTAGCGGCCGTAGTCGGCTGCGATGCTGGAGCCGTAGGCGCCCTTGGCGACGGCCTGGGTGACGACGTCCAGGGTGCGTCCGGAGATCAGCTGAAGGTCCGCGACCATGAACGGCTCGAGCCTGGCGCCGAAGCGGCTGCTGGTGCGGCGGACGCCCTTGGCGACGGCCCGGACCTGGCCGTGGTGCTTGGTCAGCAGGGTGATGATGCGGTCCGCTTCGCCGAGCTTATGGGTGCGCAGGACCACGGCGTCGTCGCGGTACGCACGGGCAGCAAAGGAGGAGGGTTGGGCCACAGTTAATCTTCGCACTGACTTTCGGGAAACGACGCCATTGGGAGAGCGCACCGGGGAAACAGCACTGCGCCGCCGGGGTCTCCGGCGGCGCAGTGCCTATGGCTTCGGGCCTGTGGAATCGCGCTGGAGGTTTAGGCGCGGGCGTCCCTGATGGCGCGGTTGACGGCGGAGATGACGGCCTTGAGCGAGGCCATGGACGTGTTGGCGTCGATGCCGACGCCCCACAGCACCCGTTCGCCGACGGCGCATTCAACGTAGGCGGCGGCCTGGGCGCTGCCGCCCTCGGACAAGGCGTGCTCGCTGTAGTCCAGCACGCGGACGTCGACGCCGTCCTCGCGCAGGATGCTCAGCAGGGCCGCGATCGGGCCGTTGCCGACTCCGGTGCGCCGCAGCGGCTTGCCGTCGACCTTGAGGGCGGCGGTCAGTGTCATGGTGCCGTCCTCTTCGGATTCGGTGCTGACCGCACCCAGGGCGTAGCGGCCCCACTGGGCTTCGGCCGCAGCCGAGGGCAGGTATTCGTCCTGGAACAGCTGCCACAGCTGGGCACCGCTGACTTCGCCGCCCACCGTGTCCGTGCGGCGTTGGATCACGCCGGAGAATTCGATCTGGGCGCGGCGCGGCAGGTCCAGGTTGTGCTCGTTCTTGAGCAGGTAGGCCACGCCGCCCTTGCCGGACTGCGAGTTGACCCGGATGACGGCTTCGTAGCTGCGGCCGAGGTCCTTGGGATCGACCGGCAGGTAAGGAACCTGCCAGGCGTAATCCGCGACGTCCTTTCCGGCGGCGGCGGCGTCCTTCTCCAGCGCCTCCAGACCCTTCTTGATGGCGTCCTGGTGCGAGCCGGAGAAGGCCGTGAAGACCAGGTCGCCGCCGTAGGGTGAGCGCTCCGCGACGGGCAACTGGTTGCAGTACTCCACCGTGCGGCGGACGTCGTCGATGTCGGAGAAGTCGATCATCGGGTCGATGCCCTGGACGAACATGTTCAGGCCCAGGGTGACCAGGTCGACGTTGCCGGTCCGCTCGCCGTTGCCGAAGAGGCAGCCTTCGATCCGGTCCGCGCCGGCCAGGTAGCCGAGTTCGGCGGCCGCGACCCCGGTGCCCCGGTCGTTGTGCGGGTGCAGGGAGAGGATGATCCCTTCGCGCGGGTGCAGGTGACGGCTCATCCACTCGATCGAATCGGCGTACACATTCGGCGTGGCCATTTCGACCGTGGCCGGCAGGTTGATGATCACCTGGCGGTCGGCGGAGGCTTCGAAGACGTCGGCGACGGCGTTGCAGACCCGCACGGCGTAGGCGAGTTCAGTGCCGGTGAAGGACTCCGGGGAGTACTCGTAGGTGATGTGGGTGTCTTCGAGGGTTTCCTCGTACTTCTTGCACAGCCGGGCACCCTGCAGGGCGATGTCGAGGATGCCGTCTTCGTCCTGGTTGAACACGACCCGGCGCTGCAGGACCGACGTCGAGTTGTAGAGGTGCACGATGGCCTGCTTGGCGCCGACCAGGGACTCGTAGGTCCGCTCGATCAGGTGCTCGCGGGCCTGGGTGAGGACCTGGATCGTGACGTCGTCCGGGATGTGGTTGCCCTCGATCAGCTGGCGGACGAAGTCGAAGTCGGTCTGCGAGGCCGAAGGGAAACCTACTTCGATCTCCTTGTAGCCCATCCGGACCAGCAGATCGAACATCTTCATCTTGCGGGCCGGGCTCATCGGGTCGATCAGGGCCTGGTTGCCGTCACGCAGGTCGACCGCGCACCAGCGCGGGGCTTTGGTGATGACTTTGTCAGGCCAGGTCCGGTCCGGCAGTTCGACCGTAATCAGGTCCTGGAAGGGGACGTAGCGGTGGACCGGCATTCCTGAGGGCTGCTGTGCGTTTCGCATTACTATCGGGGCCTTTTCTGTGGTTCTTGGTGAAAGGGTGGCCGGGCAACACAAACTCCGCAGCGAGGGTTGGCCTTGCGCTAGATCGCGTCTGAGGCCTCGCCGCGGCAGCTAAGAAGAAGCAGTTCTGCGCGCACATTTTCACAGTAACACGGGTGCGTAAGATGAAGGAGCCATACCTCCGTAACGTCCACCATGCAGACGCCGGACCGGTGCCAGGCCCGGTCCGGCCACCCACTCGAAGGAGCAGCAGTGCCGCTTTCCGGGATCGACAAGTCCACCATCGACGACGGCGTCCGCCCCCAGGACGACCTGTACCGGCATTTCAACGGCGGCTGGCTGAAGGCCACCGCCATCCCGGACGACCGGCCGCTCGAGGGCACGTTTACCGCGTTGCGCGACGGCTCGGAGCTTGCGGTGAAGGAGATCATCCTGGACGCGGCGGGCCGGGGCGAGGCAGCCACCGGGATCGAACGAAAGATCGGCGGGCTGTACAACAGCTTCATGGATGAAGCCGCCGCGGAGGCGAAAGGCGCGGAGCCGATCCGGGAACGGCTGGCCGAAGTCTTCGCCACGGGCTCCGTGGCTGAACTGGTGCAGCTTGCCGGGCGGCTGTTCCGCGCGGACGTCTCCGGGCTGTTCTACATCTACCCGGCTCCCGACGCGGGCAACCCGGACCGGATCCTGCTCTACACCGGCCAGGGCGGCCTGGGCCTGCCGGATGAGTCGTACTACCGCGAAGAGAAATTCGCCCCGATGGTCCAGGCCTACCGTGAGCATGTCCGCACCATGTTCGGGCTGGCCGGCGTTCCCGACGCGGAGGCCGCGGCGGCCCGGGTGGTGGAGCTGGAGACGGCCCTCGCCGCACATCACTGGGACAAGGTGACGCTGCGCAATCCGCAGAAGACGTACAACCTGAAATCGGCCGAGGAGGTCTCGCAGCTGTTCCCGCTGCTGTCCGCCTGGTTCGACGCCGCTGCGATCGCCCGGGAGAAGCGCGCCGAGCTCGTCGTCAGCACGCCGGACTTCTTCGCGGGCGCCGCTGCCCTGCTGGAGACGGAGCCGCTGTCCGTCTGGCAGGAGTGGCTCGCCATGCGGGTGGTCAGCGCGGCTGCCCCGTACCTCTCGGCCGCGTTCGTGGACGCGAACTTCGCCTTCTACGGCACTACGCTCAGCGGTACGCCGCGCAACCGCGACCGCTGGAAGAGGGGCGTCGCCGTGGTCGAGGCCGCCCTGGGTGAAGCGGTCGGGCAGATCTACGTCGCCCGGCACTTCCCGGAAAGCCACAAGGAGCACATGCGTTCCCTGGTGGGCAATTTGATCGAGGCGTACCGCGAATCCATTAACGGCCTGGCCTGGATGGGTGAAGAGACCAAGGTTGAGGCGCTGAAGAAGCTGGATTCCTTCCGGGCGAAGATCGGCTACCCGGAGAAGTGGATCGACTACTCCGCGGTCGAGATCGACCCGGCGGACCTGCTCGGGAACGTGGAGCGGGCCCACAGCGCCGACGTCGACCGGCACCTGGACGAGGTGGGCAAGCCGGTGGACCGGGAGAAGTGGCTCATGACCCCGCAGACGGTGAACGCCTACTACCACCCGCTGCTGAACGAGATCGTGTTCCCGGCAGCTATCCTGCAGCCGCCGTTCTTCACCGCCGAGGCCGACGACGCCGTGAACTACGGCGGCATCGGCGCGGTGATCGGCCACGAAATCGGGCACGGCTTCGATGACCAGGGCTCCCAGTATGACGGCAGCGGCCTGCTCCGGAACTGGTGGACCGAGGCCGACCGGGCCGCTTTCGAGGAGCTCACCTCGAAGCTGGTGGCGCAATTCGACGCCCTCTCCCCCGCTGAGGCTCCGGGCCACCACGTCAACGGCAAGCTCACCCTGGGCGAAAACATCGGCGATCTGGGCGGGCTGACCATCGCCTACAAGGCCTACTTGATCAGCCTCGGCGGCCAGGAGGCGCCGGTGCTCGACGGGCTCACCGGGGCGCAGCGGTTCTTCGCGTCCTGGGCGGCGAGTTGGCGGCAGGTGATCCGGAGCGAGGAAGCCATCCGCCGGCTCGCCACGGATCCGCACTCCCCCAACGAATTCCGTACCAACAACATCGCCCAGAACCTCGATGCCTTCCATGCGGCCTTCGACACCAAGGAGCAGGACGGGATGTGGCTGGCGCCGGCGGAGCGCGTCAGCATCTGGTAGCCGGTGCACGCCACCGGCAAAGCCAGGCGACAGAGCTTGTAGACAGAAGGCGGCCCGGGTGGTTTCACCCGGGCCGCCTTTTGTCTACAAGTTCGTCTTCAGTTAGATCCTTGGGTACAGGTCCCGCCAATGGGCTACGGGACAATCAGCTCCGGATTCGCCTGCTGGCAGACGGTGTCGCCGGCGGTCTGGTTGACGATGTTCGGCGGCAACGACACCGGCGCTTCGGCCTGCTTGGTCCCGCTCTTGTAGTCGCCGCCCACGTAAACCTGGACGCCCGTGACACCCGCCGCCGGGAGCACCTGCTTCGCCCGGATGCCCAGCAATTTGGCCACGTCGGCCGCCACGTCGGCGAAGTCGGCGCCGTAGTACACGGCGGTCGCGTCCACGGCCTGCGCGTCGAACTGGCTCGTCTGGGTGAAGCCGCTGGCCTTGAGGGTGGCCGCGAGTTCCTGGCCCCGTGCCGGGTTACCCGAGCCGTTGGCCACGGCGATGGGCTGCAGCGTCTTGTCATAGGCCGGGGCGGCGGGAGCCTTGCTGGCCGTCGGCTTGGCACTTGCCGTCGGGCTGGCCGAAGCGGCGGCCGTGGCGCTGGGCTTGGCCGTCGGGTCGGTCAGGTCGATGTCCTTGCGCATCGCGGCGAACAGCTGGGAGGCTGCAGGTTCGGCCAGTTGCAGGCGGTTGGAGTCGGACACGGCGGGCTCGGTCGGGGCTGCAACGAACGCCACCTTGCCGACGTCGATATTCTTCAGCCGGTTTCCAACCGTGAGCAGCGTCGGAACGGAGGCCAGGCCCTCGTCGATGGTGAGGTTCTTGGTGATGGCGTCCGCGATGCCAAGCATCCGCGCCGGGTTCGACAGGGTGCCGTCGTCTTTGATCTTGCGGACCAAGGAGGACAGGAAGCCCTGCTGCGCCTTGATCCGGCCCAGGTCGCTGCCGTCACCGAAGGCATGGCGGGTGCGAACGAAGGACAGTGCCTGTTCTCCCTTTACCTTGGAGGTTCCCTTGGGAAGCCGGAGGCCGGAGTCGGGGTCGTAGATGGCATCGCTGACGCAGACGTCCACGCCGCCGACGGCGTTGGAGAGTTCCTTGACGGCGTTGAAGTCGGCCATCATAAAGTGGTCGATCTCCAGTCCGGTGAGTTTGTTGACGGTGTCCACGGCACAGCCGATGCCCGCCTCGGACATCGCCGAGTTGATCATCACGCCCGACTGGGCCGGGTACTGCTTGTTGTTCTTGGGGTCTTTGCACTGGGGGGTGTCCACCAGCAGGTCACGCGGGAAGCTGATGACGCTCACGCGCTTGTTGTCCGCCGAGATGTCCATCAGCATCATGACGTCCGAGTGGCCGTAGCCGGAAGAGTCGTCCTTGGAGCCGTACTGGGAGTTCTTGCCGTCGCGGGTATCCGTGCCGAGGATCAGGATCTGCATCCGTCCGGTGGCGTCGTCGGGCGCGCTCTCGGTCCGGGTGTTGCCGGCGCCCAAGGCTTGAGTGGTGATGTTCCCCTGCAAGCGGACGAGCCAGTAGGCGCCGAAGGCAATGACACCCACAAGCAGTATGGAGAGGATGATCGTGGTGGCCTTCAGCCATCCGGGGATCCGTCGCGTAGCGCCCAGATGGCGCGCAAGGCCGACGGAGGGGTCCTCCGCGTGCCGGGCAGCCGAATGTGACCGAACCGGAGGGCCGGTTCCGTCTGCGCTGTTTTCACGGGGTCGAACCACGGGTGGTGCCTTCCTTAGCGAACGGGAGTTTCCCTATTTTAGTGTCCGAAACTGGGAAAATCCCGATGGGCATGCCCGGGCGGGGCCGCAGCGCTCTCCCGCGGCCCCCTCCGGGCGGATTGCCGACGCCGGCGTAACGCCTATTAGAAGCCCAATTTCACCAGCTGCTTCGGATCCCGCTGCCAGTCCTTGGCGACCTTGACGTGCAGGTCGAGGTAGATGCGGGCACCCAGGAGTGCTTCGATGGCCTTCCGCGCCGTGGTGCCGACGTCTCGGAGCCGCGCACCGCCCTTGCCGATGATGATCGCCTTCTGCGACGGCCGTTCGACATAGAGGTTGACGCGGACATCCAGGAAGGGACGGTCCTCGGGGCGGCCTTCACGCGGAACGATTTCGTCCACCACGACAGCCAGGGAGTGCGGGAGTTCGTCGCGGACGCCTTCGAGGGCAGCTTCGCGGATCAGCTCGGCGATCATCACCGCTTCAGGCTCGTCGGTCAGATGGCCGTCCGGGTACAGCGGGGGTGACGGCGGCATGTGGCTGATCAGCACGTCGGCGACGGTGCCAACCTGGAAGCCGTCGGCCGCGGAGACGGGAACGATGTCCTTCCAGCCGTCCTCGCCCAGCACCTCGCGGCCCAGGGCGGCGACGGCGAGCAACTGCTCGGTCAGGGCCTGGCGGTCCACGGTGTCGGCCTTCGTGACGATCGCGATGACCGGCTTGTTTCCGAGGGCGGCGAGCTGCGCGGCGATGAACTTGTCACCCGGGCCGATCTTCTCGTTGGCCGGCAGGCAGAAGCCGATTGCGTCGACCTCCGCGAGGGTGTCCGCAACGAGCTCGTTCAGCCGCTTGCCCAGCAGGGTCCGCGGCCGGTGCAGGCCGGGGGTGTCGACCATGATCAGCTGGGCGTCGTCGCGGTGCACGATGCCGCGGATGGTGTGCCGCGTGGTCTGCGGCTTCGCCGAGGTGATGGCGACCTTCTGGCCCACCAGGGCGTTGGTGAGGGTGGACTTCCCTGCGTTCGGTCGTCCCACCAGCACCGCGAAACCGGCCCGGTAACCGCCGAAGGGCGCTTCGCCGTCGGACTTATTCTGCTTGCTCACGTGGAACTCCCTGTTGCGTTGATTCAGCCTCGTCGAGAAGGTCTTCAAGGTCAGTTTCTTCCTTTGGCACCGCAGCCGCAATGATGTGGCTGACGCGGTTCCGGCGGCCTTCCAGCCGGTCGGCCCGGAGGGTGACGCCGTCGACGTTGACCGTGCTGCCGACGATCGGTACCCGGCCGAGCGCCTTCGCGAGCAGGCCGCCCACGGTGTCCACCTCGTCGTCGTCGAGCTCCAGGTCGAAGAGCTCGCCGAGGTCGTCGATGCTCATCCGGGCGCTGACCCGGTAGCTTCCGTCACCCAGCTCCACCGCTTCCGCGGCCTCGGTGTCGTACTCGTCGACGATCTCGCCGACGATTTCCTCGATCAGGTCCTCGAGCGTGACCAGCCCGGCGGTTCCGCCGTATTCGTCGATCACGATCGCCACGTGGGTGGATTCCTTCTGCAGCTCGCGAAGCAGATCGCTTACCGGCTTGGAGTCCGGCACGTAGCGGACCCCGCGGGCCAGTTCGTCGACCACCGGGGGTTCCTCGCCGGGCGCCAGGTTATGCACGACGGCGGCGACGTCTTTGAGGTACACGATGCCCAGGATCTGGTCCGTGTTTTCGCCGATGACGGGGATCCGCGAGTATCCGGAGCGGAGGAACAGCGACATGGCCCGGTGCAGGCTGGAGCCGGAGTCGATGCAGAGGATGTCGGTCCGGGGCACCATGACCGAACGGACCAGGGTGTCGCCGAAATCGAAGACGGACTGGATGAGTTCGGCCTCGTTGTCCTCGATCACGTCCGATTCGCTGGCGCGTTCGACAAGTTCGCGGAACTCTTCCTCGCTGAAAAAGGCCTCGTTGTCCGCCGGCGCACCCGGCGCGACGGCGCTGCCGAGGGTGACCAGCCAGCCCGGGATCGGGCCGAGCACCCAGCAGAGCCAGCGGATCAGCGGCGCCGAGAAACGGACCATGCCCGCGGAGTGCACCCGGCCCAGCTGGCGTGGCGACACGCCGACGATCACGAAGCCCACGAGGGCCATGATGCCGGTGGCGGCGAGGCCGGCGAGCCAGACGTTGTCCAGCAGGCTGTTCAGCAGCACGGTGACGGCCACCGCGGAGGCCATCTCGAACCAGACGCGCCAGAACCGCAGCGCACGCATGTGCGCCACGGGCTGGGCCATGATCCGTTTGAGGGCCGTGCCGCGGCTTTGCAGGATTGCCTGCTCGGCGTCGTGGCGGGGAAGGTAGTTGAAGGCGGCCTCTGCCGCGGTCAATACAGCGGCAAAGCTGAGGAAGACCAGCGCCATGCCGGCCAGAATCAGTGGGGTCACTGAATCGTCTCTGCCGGGGCGTCCTTGCCGGTGAAGCCGGAGAGCAGTTCGCGCTGCAGGCCGAACATCTCTTCCTTCTCCTCCGGTTCCGCGTGGTCAAAGCCCAGCAGGTGCAGGATGCCGTGGGTAGTCAGCAGCAGCATTTCGTCCTGGGTCGAGTGGCCGGCGTTCTTGGCCTGCACCTCGGCCACCTGCGGGCAGATGGCGATGTCGCCCAGCATGCCCTGCGGGGTGGGCTTGTCCGGCGTGCCGGGAGTGAGCTCGTCCATCGGCACGGAGAGCACGTCGGTGGAACCGGGCTCGTCCATCAGTTCGATGTGCAGCTTCTCCATGGCGGGCTCATCGACCAGCAGGATGGACAGCTCCGCCTGCGGATGGATGAAGAGCCGCTCAAAGACGAAGCGGGCCAGCGCGACCAGCTGGGCTTCGTCCACCGCGACGCCGGATTCGTTGTTGACCTCGATGCTCATGCGTGTTCTCCCCGGTTCTCCCGGGCGACAGACTGCTTGACCCGGTTCCTTTGTGTCTCGTCCCAGACGCTGTAGGCGTTGACGATGTCGCCCACCAGACGGTGCCGGACGACGTCGGAGGCGTCCAGGACCGAGAAGTTGACGTCCTCAATCCCCTGCAGGATGTCCTCGACGATCCGCAACCCGGACCGGGTGCCGAACGGCAGGTCCACCTGGGTGACGTCACCCGTGACGACCATCTTGGACCCGAAGCCCAGCCGGGTGAGGAACATCTTCATCTGTTCCGGGGTGGTGTTCTGGGCCTCGTCCAGGATGATGAACGCATCGTTGAGCGTGCGCCCGCGCATGTAGGCGAGCGGCGCCACCTCGATGGTCCCCGCGGCCATCAGCCGCGGGATCGACTCGGGATCCATCATGTCGTGCAGGGCGTCGTAGAGCGGGCGCAGGTAGGGATCGATCTTGTCGCTCAGCGTGCCGGGCAGGAAGCCGAGCCGCTCCCCCGCTTCGACGGCCGGCCTGGTCAGGATGATCCGGTTGACTTCCTTTTGCTGCAGCGCCTGGACGGCCTTCGCCATGGCCAGGTAGGTCTTGCCGGTGCCGGCCGGGCCGATCCCGAAAATCACCGTGTTCGCGTCGATGGCGTCCACATAGTTCTTCTGGTTCAGGGTCTTGGGCCGGATGGTCTTGCCGCGGCTGGAAAGGATGTTGTGCGTGAGTACGTCCACCGGGTTCTGCAGCGACTGGCTGCGCAGCAGGGATACGAGCTGCTGCAGGACCACCGGGGTTATGACGGTTCCGCGTGCCACCAGGCCGCGCACCTCGTTGAGCAGCCGCATGATGCGGGGCACGTCGGCGGCAGGGCCGTTGATGGAGAGCTCATTGCCACGGACGTGGAAGTCGACGTTGGGGAACTGGGTCTCGATGAAGCGCAGGGCTTCGTCATGGCTTCCCAGGGATTGCACCATCTGGTCGGAATTGTCGAACAGGACCACCTCCGTCCGCAGACCTGGGAGGGAGTGGGGAAATTCCCCTGCGGTGCGCTCGTTCGCGCTGATCCGGGCCTTGCCGTTGGCTGCTTCAGTCATGGTGTTGGCCCGTAGGCCTCTGGTCCCCTCCAGTTCGGAAATGGTCTCGCCGCGTCGGGTGCGGGCCGACGGCAATCCGGGCCGTCCGCGCCGGTTTCAGCGGGTTCTTCCATCTTACGCCAGCGCGGCCCGGTACCGGCGCGCGCGGCCGGCGCGGGGCCGGCACGGGCCTCCGCCTGGGCCTTCGTTTGGGCCTCCGGCACGACATTAGGTATCAACTTCATATCGTCCTCATATCGTTCCCGTTGCAGTTCGCCGGACCGCCCCGAATCCCGTCCGGAGCGCGGTCTCCCTGTGTAATGCTGGATTCGGCCCTGCCGCGCCCGCGGCGCGAGGCCCACAGCGAAGGGAACAGGGCAATCATCCAGCGCGGAGTGACCGGGACTGCAGCAGGGCGGCGTACGCGCCGCGGCTTGCTGCATCTTGTGCTGCCCGCGGCCTTGGCGCTGTCCGGCTGCGTGGCCACGCCCCAGCCCGGAATCACGAACTCGAACACGCCGACGCACACCGTCCCCGGACCTGCGGCGGGCGTCGCGACCACCAGCGCCCCGCTGGAATCGACGCAGGCTTCGAACAAGGCACCGGTCTACTGGATCGGGCGCAGCAACAACAACGTCTTCCTGTACCGCGAATTCCGCGACGTGTCCGAAGAGGACAACCCGATCACGCGGGCCCTGCGGGTGATGATGTCGCAGAAGCCGCTCGATCCCGATTTCTTCACCCCGTGGCAGAACCCCAGGATGCTGGCCACCTCGATTTCCGGCAAGAACGTCATCACGGTGGACGTGTCGGCCGATGCGTTCAACAGCAATGTCGACGCCGACATAGCCGAACGTGCGATCCAGCAGCTCGTCTATACAGCCACAGCCGCCGGTGCCAGCGCGGGGCTGACCGACACCGGACAGCAGATCCAGGTCGTCATCCTCGTGGATGGACACACCGACTACGTCGCTTTCAACCGGGTCCGGCTCGGTTCACCGACCTCACGCAGTGCCGGAATGGTGGCCCCCGTGTGGATCATCGATCCGCAGGAGGGCACCGAGGTAGCGGACGGAAAGGTCAAGATTTCCGGCCGGAGCACGGTCCCGGGCGGCAAACTGCGCTGGGAGATAATGCGGGTCGACGGCGCCAGCAAGACGCCCTACCTCGACGGCAACACCACCGCCTCGGCCGACGCCTCGGAGTCCGGGCTGTTCAATCTCACGCTGAACCTGGGTCCGGGTGAGTATGAGGTCCGCGTGTCGCAGATCGACCCCGCCAGCAAGGTCCAGGACCTGAACGTCGATACCCGCGGGTTCACTGTCCGCTAAGGGTTATCTCCGCCCGGCACTCCGGCCGGCGTCGGAGCGGTGCCGGCAGCGGGCTGCCGTTACCAACGTCCCAGAATGTCGCTGACGAGCACGGTGGCGGCGGGTCCGGCGGTAGAGGAACGCAGCACGTGGTGGCCCAGCAGGGCCGTGACGGCCCCCGCATCGCAGAGCCGCGTTACCTCGCGCGGGCTGATGCCGCCCTCGGGCCCCACGATCAGGAGCACCTCCCGGGCTACGCCGTCGTCGGTCAGCTGCTGGGACCACGCCTCCAGCACCTGCCGCAGGGGCCGAACCGCGTCCTCATGCAGGATCACGGCTAGGTCCGCGGCGGCAACGGCCGCCTGCAGGCCGTTGCCGTCCACCGCGGCGCGGACCTCCGGGATCCAGGCCCGGCGGGCCTGCTTCGCCGCCGCCGTCACGGCTGACTGCCATTTGGCGTGTGCCTTCGCGGCGCGTTCTGGTTTCCATCGGACGATCGAGCGTTCGGCCTGCCAGGGAACGACGGCATCGATTCCCAGTTCCGTCACAATCTCGGCCGCCAGCTCGTCCCGGTCGCCCTTGGCCAGCGCCTGCACCAGCACCAGGGAAACGCCCGGCTTTGGCTCGACCGCCACTTCGCCGCACTCCACCGTCAGCTCCTGCGGGGCGGCGGCGGTCACGGTGCCGGTGATGCGCTTGCCGGCGCCGTCGGCGATGTCCACGGCCTCCCCCACGGCCAGGCGCTTGACCGTCACCGCGTGGCGCGCTTCGGTGCCTTCGAGGACGAACGTCGCACCGGGAACCAGCTGGTCCAAGGTGCCTGCGGGGGTGAAGAAAACCGGGTTACTCACCGCTACAGGTTACCGAGCCGGTCCCGCAGTTTGGCGAAGACGCCGCCGCTGGCGGCCAGCTTTCCCTCGGTGAACTGCTCGCCGCGGAGTTTGGCGAGCTGGCGGAGCAGGTCCTCCTGGGCGGCGTCGAGCTTGGCCGGGGTGTCCACCTGGAGGTGGACCTTCAGGTCGCCACGGCCGTAGCCGCGCAGGTGCGTTACGCCCAGGCCGCGGAGCGTGATGACCTCGCCGGACTGGGTGCCAGCCTTGACGTCGATTTCCTGAGATCCGTCGAAGGTCTCCAGGGTCAGCTCGGTGCCAAGCGCCGCGGCCGTCATGGGGATGCTGAGGCTCGCGTGCAGGTCGTCGCCTTCGCGCACATAGGTGGGGTCGTTGTTGACCCGGATCTCGACGTAGAGGTCACCGGAGGGACCGCCGGCCGGGCCGGCCTCACCCTGGCCGGAGAGCTGGATGCGGGTGCCGGTGGCGACGCCGGCGGGGACCTTGACGGTGAGCGACCGGCGGCTGCGGATCCGGCCCTGGCCGGCGCATTCGTTGCACGGGTCCTTGATCACGGTGCCGAAGCCTTCGCAGCTGCCGCAGGGGGCGGTGGTCATGACCTGGCCGAGGATGGAGCGCACTGCGCGCTGGACCTGGCCGCTGCCGCCGCAGATGTCGCAACGCTCGGGGTGGCTGCCTTCACGGCAGCAGGAGCCCTCACAGGTGGGGCAGGTGACGGCGGTGTCGACTTCGAGCTTCTTGTTGACGCCGAAGACCGCGTCGCGCAGGTCGATCCGGACGCTGATCAGGGCGTCCTGGCCGCGGCGCACCCGGGAGGCCGGGCCGCCCTGGCCGCCGGCTCCGCCGAAGAAGGTCTCGAAGATGTCCTGGAAGGCGAAGCCCTGGCCGGCGTACCCGCCGCCGAAGCCGTTGTCGGTACCGTTCTCGTTGCCCGTCGTGTCGTAGACCCGGCGCTTCTGCGGGTCGGACAGCACCTCGTAGGCGTGGGTCACCGCCTTGAAGCGCTCGGAAGCGTCGTCGCCGGGGTTCACGTCCGGGTGCAGGGTGCGCGCAAGCTTGCGGTAGGCCTTCTTGATCTCTTCCCCCGTCGCTTCACGGGAGACTCCAAGAACGTCATAGTGGCTGCTCAAAGTGTGTATCTCTTCCTTTTTGTACTGCCAGTGGGGTACTGCCTGTAGTGGCGAGAAGTCCGGTGCACGGTCCGGCCGGTCAGGGCCCGAGGATCCGCGAAAGGTAGCGGGCCACCGCACGGACGGCGGCCATGGTGGTGGGATAATCCATCCGGGTGGGGCCGAGCACTCCGACCTTGGCCGTGGCGTCCGGACCGTAGCCGGTGGCCACCACGGATGCTTCGGAGAGGCCGTCGTAGGGGTTCTCCCGGCCGATACTGACGGTGACACCGCGCGGGTCCTGGGCCATGTCGCTGAGCAGGCGCAGCATCACTACCTGCTCCTCGAGGGCCTCCAGCACGGGGCCGATGCTCAGCGGGAAGTCCACGTTTGACCGGGCCAGGTTGGCGGTACCGGCCATGACCATCCGTTCCTCCCGACTGCTCGCGGCAAGCGATTCAAGTCCGCGGGCCAGGGCCTGGGCAGCGCCGCGCCGCACGGGCGGACAGCTGTCCACCACAGCCTGCAGCGACTGGGGCAGCAGGCTCAGCGGGGTGCCGGAGAGTTTTGCCAGGAACAGGGCGCGGAGTTCGGCGAGGGCCTCGTCGCCAAAGTCCTGGCCGACGTCGATCACCCGCTGCTCCACCTTGCCGGTGTCCGCTATCAGGACTGTGAGAACCTTGCGCGGCGCCAGGAGCACGAATTCGATGTGCCGGACGCGGGCACGGCTCAGGAGCGGATACTGCACGACGGCGACCTGGTTGGTCAGCTGCGAGAGCAGCCGCACCGTCCGGTCGAGGACGTCGTCGAGGTCATCGGACCCTTCGAGCAGGGCCTGGATGGCGCGCCGCTCTGCCGGGGATAGCGGTTTAACCGCCGAAATCTGGTCCACGAACAGGCGGTAGCCCTTGTCCGTGGGAATCCGCCCGGCGCTCGTGTGCGGCGCGGTGATCAGGCCCTCGTCTTCCAACGCGGCCATGTCATTGCGGATCGTTGCGCTGGACACGCCCAGGTGATGCCGTTCCACCAGGGCTTTGGATCCAACCGGTTCGCGGGAATGGACGTAGTCCTCCACGATGGCGCGCAGTACTTCGAGTTTGCGTGGCTCGCTCACGCTCCACCTCCAATCGACCCGTATCGGTTCGCCGGTGCCGCCGGGCGTGAAAGAAGACCCGGTGTTAGCACTCGACATGCCTAAGTGCTAACCAGTCTAATATGAGTCGCGCCGTTGTTAGCATTGGATTCGCTGCGGGCGTGACCACCGGGACCGGTGTTTCCCGGCACACCACAGGCCGCGCCGCCGTTCCCTACCCCGTAATTCCCAAGTGATTCCCAAGTGCAAAGCAGTGTGTAACCGATGTCGTACCAGAACTGGGGCCCGCAGGATCTCTCCGCGCCCGCCAAGGCCCAGCTGCCCGAAATCCCGGTGGAACGCGGCATGGTGCTGGAGGACGTGCAGTCAGGCTGGGTCGGCGCCGTAACCCGCGTGGAGAAGTCCGGCGGCATGCACGTGGTGGCCCTCGAGGACCGGCGCGGCAAATCCCGTTCGTTCCGGCTCGGCTTCGGCTTCCTGCTCGAGGGGCAGCCCATCCGGCTGATGCCGCCCGCCCCGCGGGTACCGGCAGCGGCCCCCGGTGCACGGACGGCATCCGGCTCGGTCCGGGTGGAGGGCCAGCGCGCCCAGGTCGCGAAGGCCAGCCGGATCTGGGTCGAAGGCAAGCACGACGCCGAACTGGTGGAGAAAGTCTGGGGTGACGATCTCCGCGTCGAGGGCATCGTGGTTGAGCCGCTGCACGGCATCGACGACCTGGCTGCCGCTGTGAAAGATTTCCGGCCCGGCCCGGGGCGCCGCCTCGGCGTGCTGGTGGACCACCTCGTTCCCGACTCAAAGGAGTCACGCATCGCCGATGCAGTGATGGCCTCGCCGGGCGCAGCGGGGAACGTGCTGATCGTCGGGCACCCGTATGTGGACGTCTGGCAGGCGATCCGCCCCGCCGTGCTGGGCATAGAACGGTGGCCGGTCATCCCGCGCGGCGTGGACTGGAAGACCGGCATCCTGACCGCCTTCGGCTGGCCGCACAGCACCAAGGAGGACATCGGCCTGGGCTGGCAAAAACTCCTCGGCGCGGTGCGCAGCTACGCAGACCTGGAGCCTTCCCTGCTGGGCCGGGTGGAAGAGGTCATCGACTTCCTCACGGTGCCGTAGCCCCGTCCGCGTGCTTCATACGCGTCGCGAGCAAGTATTCTTGGAAGAGCGGCCGCTGCATTTTGTTGCGGCCGCGGCTCGTAGAGGTACCAACGCTCCACCGCAATCCAAAGGACGAAACGTGGCAGAAGACGCACGCGACCACACGGACCACCAGGCCGGCCATGGCCAGTCGCAGTATCATGGCGTTCCCGCAAATGCCCTGCCGCTGACGGCGAGTGAAGACCGGCAGTGGGCTACCCTGGCGCACTTTGGCGGCATCCTGGGTTGCATTCCCGCGCTGCTGATTTACCTGATCTTCAAGGACCGCGGCCCGTTCACGGCACAGGAGTCGAAGGAAGCCCTGAACTTCACGCTTCCGCCCACAATCGCCGCCGTGGTGGCCAACCTGCTCGTCTTTGTCCCCGTGGTGGGCAACCTGTTCGCCGTCCTGGCAACCGCCATCTGGATCGCCCTCGCCTGCTTCTCAGTGGCCGCCGGCATCCACGTCAACCGCGGCCAGCCGCACCGGTACGAGTACAACCTCCGCTGGATCAAGTAGCGCGGTTAGGCGCTTCAGGCGCTCGCGCCCTGACTGCCTAGTCGGGCAGGATCCGTCGGACCACTGCGTCGGCGAGAAGCCGGCCTTTGAGCGTGAGCACCAGCCGGCCCTTGAAGGCCGCTGCGGGGTCCACCAGCCCCTCCGCAATCAGCCCGGCAACCGCATGACGCCCGGTGTCCCCCAGGCCTCCCAGGCTAGCGATCTCAAGGCCGGTGAACAGACGCGCTTCAAGCATGACGCGTTCCACGTTCCGGGTCTCCGCGTCGAGGGTCTCCCGGCCCGCGGCAGGCGAGACGCCCGAGCCCAGCCGGCCGGCATAGGCGGTGGGGTGCTTGACGTTCCACCAGCGGACCCCGCCGACGTGTGAGTGCGCGCCGGGGCCGATGCCCCACCAGTCATCCCCGCGCCAGTAGGCCAGGTTGTGGCGGCAGGCCTGGTCCGGGGTTCGCGCCCAGTTACTGACCTCGTACCAGCCCAGGCCGGCAGCGGAGATCAGTTCATCGGCCAGCTCGTACTTGGCGGCGTGATCGTCGTCGTCGATGCCGGGCACTTCACCGCGGCGGATCTGGGCAGCGAGCTTCGTGCCCTCCTCGACGATCAGCGCGTAGGCGCTGATGTGGTCCGGGTCGTAGGACAGGGCGGTTTCCAGCGAGTACCGCCAGTCCTCAAGCGACTCCCCCGGGGTTCCGTAGATCAGATCCAGGCTCACTGCGAGGCCCGCCTCGCGCGCCCACTGGACGACCTGCGGCACACGGCTGGGAGTGTGGGTGCGGTCCAGGACCTTGAGGACGTGCGGTACGGCCGACTGCATGCCAAAGGAGACGCGGGTGAAGCCGGCGTCGGCGAGCAATTGCAGGGATTCCGGCGTGACCGAATCGGGGTTGGCTTCCGTGGTGACCTCGGCGCCGGGCTCCAGCCCCCAGGTATCGATCGCGGCGCCTAGGATGCGCGCCAGGTCCGAGGCGGGAAGCAGCGTCGGCGTGCCGCCGCCGAAGAACACCGTGCTGAGCCGGCGTTCCGGCAAGCCGGAAGCCTTCAGCACCCGACCGGCGAAATCCACCTCCGCGACGGCGGTGCCGGCGTAAGCATCCTGCGAGGCGCCGCCGCCGAGTTCGGTGGCGGTGTACGTGTTGAAATCGCAGTAGCCGCAGCGCACGGCGCAGAACGGGATATGGACGTAGAGCCCGAAGGCCCGGTCCGCGGCGCCCGCCGCCGCCTGGCCGGGCAGGAGCCCGTCCGACGGCGCCGGGTCACCGAGGGGAAGTGCGCTTGGCATGGCTACTTCTTGGCCTTGTCCTTGGACTCTTCCGTGGTCAGCGCGGCGATGAAGGCTTCCTGGGGCACCTCGACGCGGCCCACCATCTTCATGCGCTTCTTGCCTTCCTTCTGCTTTTCCAGCAGTTTGCGCTTTCGGGTGATGTCACCGCCGTAGCACTTGGCCAGGACGTCCTTGCGGATTGCCCGGATGCTCTCGCGGGCGATGATCCTGGAACCGATGGCGGCCTGGATCGGCACCTCGAACTGCTGGCGCGGGATGAGTTCGCGCAGCTTGCCGGTCATCATCACACCGTAGGCGTAAGCCTTGTCGCGGTGGGTGATGGCGCTGAAGGCATCGACCTGTTCGCCCTGGAGCATGATGTCCACCTTGACCAAGTCGGCGACCTGGTCGCCGTCGGCCTTCCAGTCCAGCGAGCCGTAGCCGCGGGTCTTGGACTTGAGGATGTCGAAGAAGTCGAAGACGATTTCGGCCAGCGGCAGCCTGTAGCGGATCTCCACCCGGTCCTCGGAGAGGTAATCCATGCCGCCCATGACGCCGCGGCGGCTCTGGCACAGTTCCATGATGGCGCCGACAAATTCGTTGGGCGCGAGGATCGTGGCGGAGACCATCGGCTCGCGGACCTCGGAAACCTTGCCGGTGGGGTACTCGCTGGGGTTGGTCACGTGGACCACCTTCTTGTCCTCCAGCGTCACCTCGTACTCAACGTTCGGCGCGGTGGAGATCAGGTCCAGCTTGTACTCGCGTTCGAGCCGCTCGCGGGTGATTTCCAAGTGCAACAGGCCCAGGAACCCGACGCGGAAGCCGAAGCCCAGCGCAGCGGAGGTCTCCGGTTCGTAGACCAGCGCGGCGTCGTTGAGCATGAGCTTCTCGAGCGCGTCGCGGAGCACGGGGTAGTCGGTGCCGTCCAGCGGATACAGGCCGGAGAAGACCATCGGCTTGGCGTCGGCGTAGCCGGGCAGCGAATCGGTGGCCGGCTTGGCCAGGTTGGTGACGGTGTCGCCCACCTTGGACTGGCGGACGTCCTTCACGCCGGTGATGAGGTAGCCGACCTCGCCGACGCCCAGGCCCTTGGACGGGGTGGGTTCCGGGGAGCTCACGCCGATTTCGAGCAGTTCGTGGGTGGCGCGGGTGGACATCATCTGGATGCGTTCGCGCGGGTGCAGCATGCCGTCCACCACGCGGACGTAGGTGACGACCCCGCGGTAGGTGTCGTAGACGGAGTCGAAGATCATCGCCCGGGCGGGGGCGTTCGGGTCGCCCACCGGCGCGGGAAGGTCGCGGACGATCTTGTCCAGCAGGAGTTCGACGCCGGCACCGGTCTTGCCGGAGACGCGCAGCACGTCGTCCGGGTCGCCGCCGATCAGGTTGGCCAGTTCTTCGGCGTACTTCTCCGGCTGCGCGGCGGGCAGGTCGATCTTGTTCAGGACCGGGATGATCGTGAGGTTGTTCTCCATCGCCAGGTAGAGGTTGGCGAGGGTCTGGGCCTCAATGCCCTGGGCGGCGTCAACGAGCAGCACGGCGCCTTCGCAGGCGGCGAGCGAGCGGGAAACTTCGTAGGTGAAGTCGACGTGGCCCGGGGTGTCGATCATGTTCAGCGCGTAGCTGGTGCCGTCGAGCTCCCACGGCATCCGGACGGCCTGGGACTTGATGGTGATGCCGCGTTCGCGCTCGATGTCCATCCGGTCCAGGTACTGGGCCTTCATGTCTCGGGACTGGACGACGCCGGTGTACTGGAGCATGCGGTCGGCCAGTGTGGACTTGCCGTGGTCAATATGCGCAATGATGCAGAAGTTCCGGATGAGGGCCGGATCTGTTGCGGCAGGCACCGGGGCGGTGCGGGCCATGGGAGACACGCAGGGTCCTTACTCTTGGCAATACTTGGGGGCTGTATTAGTGGTCTGTACAGCCGGACTGTTCTACGGACGGGCGCAGCGGGTGTTTCGCGTTGCTGGGTCCACCGTGCTGCGGCAAGCCGCATTTCTCGTTCCTATAGTCTCCCACGTCCCGGCGGGTAGCCATGCATTCGCGCCGGTAGCGAGCCGGGACGGTCGGCGGGGACCGCCACTGCCCGTCCTCACCGGACGTCCCGCCGGTCTTCGAGGGTGGTCCGGCCCGTCCTCGCGGGCCGTCGGCGGACGGCCGGTAGGGTTTCCCCATGGCCTTGAATCTTCGTTCCCTCGGCAACGCCGTCCGCGGCGCCCTGCGTTTCCTTGACCGGCTCGGCGGCGCGCTCGCCCCAACCCGCCGTCCCACCGGAAAGGCCCCAGGCAAGGCCCCCGCGCGGCAGGTGGGCCGCGGTCCCGCCGGCCTGACCGGCGTCTACCCGGGCGACTTCGTGGGCAAAGCCAAAGTACAGTACAGCCCCGCCGCGAATGGCCGGCCCGAGCCAGGCGAGATCGTCTGGACCTGGGTGCCGTTCGAGGAGGACCACTCCCAGGGCAAGGACCGGCCGGTGCTGCTCGTGGGAAGCCGGGGCCGCTACCTTCTGGGCCTTATGCTCACCAGCAAGGATCACGACGGCGACGCGCGCCGCGCGGATGACTACGTCGACATCGGCACCGGCCCCTGGGACCGGCAGTGGCGCCCCAGCGAAGCACGGCTGGACCGAATCCTGCAGATCAACCCGCAGGACGTCCGCCGCGAGGGCGCAATCCTCGACGCCGGGCGGTTCCGGGATATCTCCGCGGCGCTGCGCAACCGGCACGGCTGGTCCTGACATCGCGGCGGGGCGGCCGCACCGGCGTCGGACGCTCCCGACCCGCGCGGCGCCCCGGAAATCGCCACCGGGTTCGCGTCTCTGCTATTATTGACAGCTGTGTGTCCGTGCAGGTCGACGGCCACAGATGGTTGGTCGCCATAGGTATCCCCACGCCGCTCAGTCAATGGCCAATCTGAAAGCCCTCTAGACCATTTTCCGCATTGAAAAAGAGAGTTCACACGTGGCTAATATCAAGTCCCAGAAGAAGCGCATCCTGACCAACGAAAAGGCTCGCCTGCGCAACAACGCAGTCAAGTCCGAGCTGAAGACGGCCATCCGCGCCGTCAACTCCGCCGTTGAGTCCACCGACAAGGATGCCGCTACTGCTGCACTGGTTACTGCCAGCCGGAAGCTCGACAAGGCTGTCAGCAAGGGTGTTCTTCACAAGAACAACGCTGCAAACCGCAAGTCCGCGATCTCCAAGAAGGTCAACGCACTCTAAGGTTTTCCAGTTCAACTGAACTGACGATTGTGGCCGGCACCCCTGGGTGCCGGCCACAGCCAGTTAAAGCGCCGCGACGGCCGATCGAGGCCGACGGCGCACAGACCGGGCGGAGTGATGTGCCGAGCCGCCCGGTGGAGTGAACCCCTCGCTAGCGGCGCACCGAACCCGCGATCACCGTGACAGCGTGCTCGACGGCGTAGACCGGGTCGCGGGAGAGCCCCTTGACCTGGGCGTCGGCTTCGGCCGTGACCTGGATGGACCGGACCAGGCCCTCGGGCGTCCAGCGCCTGACGTCCCGCTGAGCCTGTTCGACGAGCCAGGGCTGCATGCCCAGCTGCTTGGCGATCTGGGCCGATGAGCCCTGCGCCCCCGCCACTTTGGCCAGGGACCGCAGCTTCGCGGCGAGGGCGGCGACGATCGGCACCGGGTCGGCTCCGGTGTCCAGTGCGTGCCGGAGGGTGGAGAGGGCCAGCGGAGCGTTGCCGGCCATGGCCGCATCGGCGACCTTGAAAGCCGTGGCTTCCACCCTTCCGCCGTAGTAGCGGTCCACCATTTCGGAGTCAACGGCGGTGGTGGCATCGGCGATCAGCTGGCTGCAGGCCGCGGCCAGTTCTGCCAGGTTCGCCCCCACAGCGTTGACCAGGGCGTGCACGGCGTCGGGCTCGATCCGCCGGGAGCCGGCCTTGAATTCAGTGGTGACAAAAGCCGCCTTGTCCGCGTCCTTCTTCAACGGCTGGCAATCGACCACGGGCCAGCCGCCCGCCTTGATCGCGTCTAGGAGCTTCTTTCCCCGCACTCCCCCGCCGTGGCGCAGCACCAGCACGGCGTCCGGCTCGGGCTGGGCAAGATATTTCAAGGCATCGGTGAGGAAAGCGTCGTTCATCGCCTCCAGGCCTTCCACCTCAATCAGCTTTTGTTCGCCAAAAAGGGACGGGCTGACGTTCATGGCCAGCATGCCGGGTTCGTAATTGCCGGCATTGAGCCGGGTGACCTCGACGTCGGGAGCGGAGGCGCGGACCTGGGAGCGAATCCGGTCCAGCGCACGGGAACCCAGATAGTCCTCGGGTCCGCCGACCAGCACGACCGGCGCGGGCGTCACGTCGCGCCAGGTGGCGGTGTTCGCGGCCGTGGTCCGGGTGCGTTGGGTTTGGGCAGCAGCCACTCTTGGTTCCTCCGGGAAGTTGGTTTGCAGACTCTAAGCGTGCCACGGCGTGGGCGGACCACCAAGCCGCGCCGGCCGGCCAAGGCCTGGGCGCGGGCGGTGCCGGGCGGGCCCGGACGAAGCTGGGCAATGCGGGTGAGGCACAGTGTGGTTTGGTCATGCATTTTCAGGACCAGGAGCAGGGCGGCTGAGGGGTGGGTCACGAGCCACAAAGCGGCCAGTGACAGACCGGAGAACAGCACCATAGTGGCGGTGCCGAAGGCGCCCTCCGGCCAGGGCAACACCGCTCCCGGCATGGCCGCGAAGTAGCGGGCGATGCCGGCCACACCCGCTGCAATGGTTCCGGCAAGGGCGATGGGAAGAGCCGCCAACGCCGGGACTAGGGGCACGAGCGGCACGGCAGCCGTACCGAGGAGCGTCACCGGTGCCACCAGTGCTGCGGCCGCCAGATTCGCGGGCAGCGCGTAACTGGAGAACTGCGGCTGGAGCAGCACGATCACCGGTCCGCAGAAGAGCTGGGCGGATAACGGCACCGCGAGTCCGGCAGCCACCCAGCGTGGCACGGCGGCGGGCAGCCACCCCATTATCGCCCTGCCAGCCGCGACAATGCCCAGGGTGGCCGATACGGAGAGCACGAACCCGAAATCGGTGGCCAGAGCCGGGTCCGCCAGGAGCAGTCCGGTCGAGGCCACGCACAGCAGGCTCAGGCCGCGCCCGGCTCGGCCGACCGCAAGAGCCGCGAGGCCGATCGCCCCCATGAGTGCGGCCCGCAGAACGCTGGCGTCGGGGCCCACCATCAGGACGAACAGCCCGAGCCCGGCGAGGGCGAGGGAAGCAGCCACCGGCCGGGGCAGCCGCAGGATGCGCGCCGCCAGCAGCAGCGCCCCGAGCACCAGGCTGCAGTTGGCTCCGCTCACGGCAGTCAGGTGGGTCATTCCGACCGTTTTCATGGCCGCGGCGAGCTCGGGGTCCACCCCACCGGTATCGCCGGTCACCATCCCGGGCAGGAGTCCGCTCGCGTCGCCGGGAAGGCCCGCGGCGGCCGCATTGAAACCGCTTCGCAGGCCTGAAGGGATGCGTTCCCAGCCGTCGGCGGTGCGCAGAAGTTGCGGCGCTGAGGACGCTGCGAGGATTCCGGCTTCCGCCTCGCCTGCACCGGCCGGCTTGAGGCTCCCGGTGGCCCGGAAGCGCTGGCCCGGCGCGGCGTGTTCCCAGTCCTGCCCGCCGAGAACCAGCAGCTTCGCGGAGGCTTCCACGCGTCGGCCGTCGAAGACCAGGACGAGCAACGTTGCCGGTACGGCCCACCGGCCTGACTGCCCGGAGCCGCCCGACCTGGAGCTGCGCGGCCCGGAGCCGCCCGGGGCGGCGAGCCGCCGTGGCATGCCCGCAACGGCGATCTCGGCCACCACGGACGCACGCGCAGCGACGGCCTCGGCGACGGCGCCGTCGTTCCGCTGCGAAGACGCCACAGCCGAATGGGCTCCGGCGGCACACGAGAGCAGCAGTGCGAGGGCCAGGGTTGCCCGGAAGCTGCGGGCCGCCAGCCTTCTACGGCGGGCTACCGGACCCAGCAACAGGGCAGCCGCTGCCGTCGCCAACCCGGCGCACAGGGCCGCGAGGGCGCCGGGCTCCAGCCATACGCCGGCCACGGCCGTTGCCCATACGAGCAGCACGGCGGGCACCAGGCGGAGGTCGGTCCGCCGCTGCCGTTGCCGGCCGGAAGCCACGGGATCGCCTGCCGCCAAGAGGCGACCCAGCACTTCGCGCATGCGCCAGACGGCCCCGGCCAGGACGCCAGCAGCCAGTATCCCCGTGTGGGACGACTCGATGGGCGTCCCGCCCGCCGTCGGGGCTGTGAACGTGGCTCTTGACGGGGCTGCTCCCGGCACCGCTACAGGTACGGGGACCGGGCCCGACGGATCCTGGCTCCCATTCAGCGAACCGGCTGCGGCGTCCCGGTAGGCCTGCCAGCGAGGCGGCGGGTGCCCGGGCATGTCAGACCTGCACCAGCGGTAGCAAGGCTTCGAGCAACTTGGGGCCCACGCCCTCGACTGCGTCGAGTTCCTCGACGCGGCCAAAGCCGCCATGCTGCTTCCGCCAGTCCACAATCCGCTGGGCCAGCACCGGCCCGACGCGTGGCAGCGTCGCCAGCTCCTCGACGTCGGCGGTATTGAGGTTGATCTTTCCTGCTGGCGCCTCACCGCTGCCGGAGGTCCCGGCGCCGCCGGTAGCCGTGGAGGGGCCGGAAGGTTCCACCGGGTCCGGGCCCCCGAGCACGGGAACGAGGATTTTCTGGCCGTCCTCAAGAATGGCGGCAAGGTTGAGCCGGTCCAGGTCGGCCGTGCGGGTGCTCCCGCCCGCGGCTTTGATGGCCTCGTGGACGCGACTTCCGCGCGGTAGCAGCACCACCCCGGGCCTGGCCACGGCACCAGCCACGTGGACGACGATAACGCTGGCCAACGTCGCGCCAGGTAAGCCCGCGGCTGCCGGGTCCGCGTTCGCTGGCGCCCCGTCGGAAACCGTCCCATTGTCCCCGCCTGGCCCGGCCGCGTCCGACATCTCCGGACCGGGTGGTTGGCCCAGAGGCTGGACCCGGGGTGCGCCGTCGACCGCCTGCCACCAGAACCAGCCTGCCAACAGCATTGAGATCACGGCGAGCAGGACGGCGGCGTTCCGGCCGCTGCGCCACCTGAACGTCGCGGGCGTTCGCTCCACAGCAACAGCGGCTTGCCCCGAAGCGTCCCAGTCCGGGGACCCCTCAGCCGGAGCTCCCGTAGCGGGTGCATCACCGAGCAGCGCTCCACTGAGACGCCCTTTACCGGGCTGGCCTTCATCAGGCGCGGGGCCGAGGCTGGCGGCCCAACGGTGCCGGGCCAGCGTCGGTTCCCGGCGAGTTCCGCTGCGGGCTCCGGCTCCGGCGTATCGACGCGACATGCAACCAGCCTAGGGACGGCAGCCGGCCACTTGACAGGCACTGACGGGCTATGTGGAAAGAGTCCCGGGAGCTCCAGAGGACGGCCCAGCGGCGGGCAGCGGGGTGCTGCTCTCCCCCACGATCACGGCGAGTACGCCGAGCCCGGCGTGGGCGGCCAGCACGGCAGGGAGCGAGCTGATCTGGGCCGGCGGGCACTCGGGCAGCAGCCGCGCCAGCCGGGAGGCGAGCTGCTCCGCCTCGGCCCGGTTGCCAAAGTGGTGCACCGCGATCCTGGCCTCGCCGCTGGGGCGGGACAGCGCGTCCGCGGCGGCGATTTCCTCCAGCCGGGCGATGGCGCGTGCGGCAGACCGGACCTTCTCGAGCGGTACGACTTTGCCGCCGTCGACCGCCAGAATCGGCTTGATCGCGAACATGGTCCCCCACAGCGAGGCGGCCGCCCCGATCCGGCCTCCGCGGCGCAGTTGCTCCAGGCTCGGAACGTAGAAGTAGACCTTGGTGCGGGCCAGGCGTTCCTGGGCGAAGGCGCTGACCTCCTCCGCCCCGCGGCCGTCGGCCGCCGCGACCACTGCGCTTTGCACGCCCATGCCCTGCGCCATGCCAACGGTCCGGGAATCCACCACCGTCACCGGGATTTCCACTTTGGCCGCGGCGAGCCGGGCGGACTCCGCGGTACCGGAGAGCTCACCGGAAATGTGAAGCGAGACCACGGACTCGAAGCCGCGCGCCGACGCGGCGCGGTAGGCCTGTTCGAACTGGCCGGGTGAGGGCCTCGACGTTCGGACCGGCAGGCCGCTGGCCAGCGCCACGGCAATGGTCTCGGCGATGTCGTCCTCGCCCTCGCCGTAAATCTCGGCGCCCACCATGACCGGCATGGGCACCACTGTCAGGCGGCCGTCGGCGGTGAAGTCCCGCACCCACTCCGGCGGCAGGGCGGCAGCCGAGTCAGTGACCACCGCAGTGCGTACCGCCACGGCGTGCACCGGTTCGGTGACCGCCCCGGGACGGGCGGCTTGGCGGAGCCTGGCCAGGCGCTCTCGCAGCCACGGCCAGCCCGGGGGCTCTCGGTCAGGCACGAAGCACCTCCTGGAAAGAGTTCCGGCCGCCGGCGTTTGCCGGCGGCCGGTTCACGAACGGCTGGTCCGGCTAGGCCGGAACGATGTTGACCAGTTTAGGTGCCCGCACGATCACCGTGCGGATTCCGCGGCCGTCCATTGCGCGCTGAACGTTCTCCGAGGCCAGCGCCAGTTCGCGCAGCTCGTCCTCGGAGATGCCCGGGGACACCTCGAGCCGGTCCCGCACCTTGCCCTGGACCTGGACCACGGCGGTCACCGTGTCCTGTACCAGCAGGGTTTCGTCGTGCGTGGGCCAACCGGCATTGGCCACCGAGGCCGGGTGTCCCAGCACGTTCCACAGGTCCTCGGCGGTGTAGGGCGCGAACAGGCTCAGGATGACCGCTACGGCCTCGACCGCCTCGCGGACGGCCGGGTTTGCGCCGCCTGCACCGCTGTCGATGGTCTTGCGGGTCGCGTTGACCAGCTCCATCAGCTTCGCGACCACGACGTTGAACTTGTTGTGGTCCAGCAGCGCCTGCGCGTCGGCGATGGTGCGGTGGGTGACAGTGCGCAGGGCACGGTCCCCGGCGGCGAAATCGACGCCGGGCTCGCTGGTGACGTCCTGGCCCAGGCGCCAGGCGCGGGCCAGGAACTTCGCGGAGCCCGACGGCGAGACGTCCGCCCAGTCGACGTCGTCCTCCGGCGGGGAGGCGAAGATCATGGTCAGGCGCACGGCGTCGACGCCGAACTTGTCCAGCTGCTCGCCCAGGTCCACGCCGTTGCCGAGGGACTTGCTCATCGCCTTGCCGCCGTTGAGCACCTGGCCCTGGTTCAGCAGCGCCTTGAAGGGCTCGTCGGCCTCGATCAGGCCCAGGTCGTGAATGACCTTGGTGAAGAAGCGGGCGTAGAGCAGGTGCAGGATGGCGTGCTCCACCCCGCCGACGTACTGGCCGACCGGCATCCAGTCGTTGATCTTGGCCGGATCGAAGGGGCCCTCGGTGTAGTCGGGCGAAACGAAGCGCAGGAAGTACCAGGACGAGTCCACGAAGGTGTCCATGGTGTCCGTGTCTCGTTTGGCCGGGCCGTGGCAGCTGGGGCACTCGACGTTGACCCAGGCTTCCGCGGCGGCCAGCGGGGAGGTGCCCTTCGGGGACAGGTCCTCGCCGCGCAGGTCCTCCGGCAGGGTCACCGGCAGCTGGTCGTCCGGAACCGGGACTTCGCCGCAGGCCGGGCAGTGGATGATCGGGATGGGGGTTCCCCAGAAGCGCTGCCGGCTCAGCAGCCAGTCACGCAGGCGGAAGTTCACGAACTTCTCCCCGGTCCCCTGCTGCTCCAGGATCGCGATGGCGGCCGGGATAGCCTCGGCCTTGGGCAGGCCGTCCAGCGCACCGGAGTTGATCAGGGTGCCCTCGCCGGTGGTCGCCGTGCCGGACACTGCCGGGTCTTCCTCACCGGTGTCCAGGACTGCCCGCACGGGCAGGTCGAAGGTCTTGGCGAAGTCCAGGTCGCGCTGGTCGTGGGCCGGCACGGCCATGATGGCGCCGGTGCCGTAGTCGGCCAGCACGTAGTCGGCGGCCCAGACCGGCAGCTTCTCGCCGTTCAACGGGTTGATGGCGTAGCGGCCGGTGAAGACGCCGGTCTTTTCCCGCTCGGTGGACTGGCGCTCAATTTCGGACAGCGCCTTGACCTGCTCGCGGTAGGCGTCCAGGGCTGCGGCGTGTTCCTCGGTGACCAGTTCGACGGCGATCGGCGCGTCTGCGGCGACCACGAAGAACGTCGCGCCGTACAGGGTGTCCGGGCGCGTGGTGAAGACGGTGACGTCCTTGGCGGGCTTGTCGCCGTCGGCCTCGACCACGAAGTTGACGTGGGCGCCCTCGGATCGGCCGATCCAGTTCTTCTGCATGGCCAGGACCCGCTCGGGCCAGTGCCCGCGCAGTTCGTCCATGTCGTCCAGCAGCCGGTCGGCGTAGTCGGTGATCTTGAAGTACCACTGGTTCAGGGATTTCTTGGTCACGGCGGTGCCGCACCGTTCGCAGGCGCCGTTGACGACCTGCTCGTTGGCCAGCACGGTCTGGTCCTTGGGGCACCAGTTCACCGGGGAGTTCTTGCGGTAGGCCAGTCCGCGCTCGTAGAAGCGCTTGAACAGCCACTGGGTCCAGCGGTAGTAGCCGGGATCCGAGGTGTGCAGCCGGCGTGACCAGTCCGCGGAGATGGCGTAGCGCTTGAACGATGCCGCCTGGGTGTCGATGTTGGCGTACGTCCACTCGCTGGGGTGCGCGTTGCGCTTGATGGCGGCGTTTTCCGCCGGCAGGCCGAAGGAGTCCCAGCCGATCGGGTGCAGCACGTCGAAGCCCTGCTGGCGCAGGTAGCGGGCGACGACGTCGCCCATCGCGAACGCTTCGGCGTGGCCCATGTGCAGGTCGCCGGACGGGTACGGGAACATGTCCAGCACGTAGCGGCGTTCCTTCGAGCCGTCGTCCAGGGGCGTGAAGACCTTGAGGTCCTCCCAGACCTGCGGCCATTTGGCCTCCATGGCGGCGAAGCTGTAGGCGCCCTCTTCGGGGCCTTCACTCGCGGCGGCTGCTGCTGTTCCGGTCTCTGTCTCCGGCTGAACGCTCACTGCTGGCCTCTTCTGTTCTTTCGATCTTGTCGGATCAGGACTGTCCCGCCTGATCCCTTGGTCCCCTGCTGCGGGCCGGTAAATGTCCCGGACACACAAAAGCCCCTCGACACGGAGGGGCTGCCGCTCGGCAATCCGGTCTTCACCGGGATGCCGGGCGGCTAACTAAGCAGGAGGATCGCACGCATACGACTACTCTAGCGCACCCACAAACCCCTCACCGTAGTCGCCACGAGCGGCTGAAGCAGGACGCACTGGAGAGGGAGGCCGCACCCCGCCAGGGTGTGGTGGGCACCGCGAAGCGGGCAGGGCGGGTGCGGCCTCCCTCGACAGAGGCTGGGTCTTACTTCACGTCCTCGTCGACCCAGTCCATGGACTTGGTGACAGCCTTCTTCCAGAGACGCATCTGGCGCTCACGCTCCGCCTGATCCATCTGCGGTTCCCAGCGCTTGTCCTCGGACCAGTTGGCCGAGCACTCGCCAAGGTCCTTCCAGAATCCGACGGCCAGGCCGGCGGCGTAGGCTGCGCCGAGCGAGGTGGTCTCCACGACCTTCGGCCGGATCACGGGCACGCCCAGGATGTCCGCCTGGAACTGCATCAGCGCGTCGTTGGCGACCATGCCGCCGTCGACCTTCAGCTCCGTCAGCGGAACCCCCGAGTCGGCGTTGACGGCGTCGAGCACCTCGCGGGTCTGGAAGGCGGTGGCCTCCAGGGCCGCGCGGGCGATGTGGTTCTTGTTCACGAACCGGGTCAGGCCGACGATCGCGCCGCGGGCGTCGGAGCGCCAGTACGGTGCGAACAGGCCGGAGAAGGCCGGAACGATGTAAACGCCGCCGTTGTCCTCGACCGAAGCGGCCAGGGTCTCGACCTCCGGGGCGCTGCTGATCATGCCCAGGTTGTCGCGCAGCCACTGCACCAGCGAACCGGTGACAGCGATCGACCCTTCCAGGGCGTAGTGCGGCTTGGCGTCGCCGAGCTTGTAGCCGACGGTGGTCAGCAGCCCGTTCTTGGAGTGGACGATTTCCTCACCGGTGTTGAAGATGAGGAAGCAGCCCGTGCCGTAGGTGTTCTTCGCTTCGCCGGTGTCGAAGGCAGCCTGGCCGAAGGTGGCCGCCTGCTGGTCGCCCAGGATGCCGGCGACCGGAACTTCGCGCAGCAGCTGCGAGGTGTGCACCGTGCCGTACACCTCGGACGAAGACTTGATGGCCGGCATCATCGAGGCCGGGACACCGAACGCGTCCAGGATTTCCTGGTCCCAGGAAAGCGTGTCGAGGTCCATGAACATGGTCCGCGAAGCGTTGGTGACGTCGGTGACGTGCACGCCGCCGTCCGTTCCGCCGGTGAGGTTCCACAGCACCCAGCTGTCAGTGTTGCCGAAGACCAGGTCGCCGGCCTCGGCCTTGGCGCGGGCGCCCTCGACGTTGTCCAGGATCCATTTGATCTTGGTGCCGGAGAAGTAGGTCGCCAGGGGCAGGCCCACCTTCTGCTTGAAGCGTTCCGGGCCGCCGTCCTTGGCCAGCTCATCGACGATCGCCTGGGTGCGGGTGTCCTGCCAGACGATCGCGTTGTAGACGGCCTTGCCCGTGGTCTTGTCCCAGACCACAGCGGTTTCGCGCTGGTTGGTGATGCCGACGGCGGCAATGTCGTGGCGGGTCAGGTTGGCCTTGGACAGTGCAGAGGCGATGACCTCGCGGGTGTTGTTCCAGATCTCCGCGGGATCGTGCTCCACCCATCCTGCCTGCGGGAAGATCTGCTCGTGTTCCATCTGGCCGGAGGAAACGATGTTGCCGCTGTGGTCGAACACGATGGCGCGGGTGCTCGTGGTTCCCTGGTCAATGGCGATTACATACTGGTTCATGCTGACGTCCTTGTCTGTTGGGCCTGGCGGTTGAATTGATGCGATTCGAGCGGTTTTGGTTCAGCAGGTGCGGTCCGGCAGGACTAGGAAGCCGCCGCGGTCGCGATGATCGGCACCACGGCTGCCACGATGCCGGCAAGGCCGCCGCCAACCAGCGGTCCGACAACCGGAATCCACGAGTAGCTCCAGTCCGAGGAACCCTTGCCCTTGATCGGCAGCAGTGCGTGGGCGATGCGGGGGCCAAGGTCACGGGCCGGGTTGATGGCGTAGCCGGTGGGGCCACCAAGGGAGACACCGATGCCGACAACCAACAGGGCTACAGCCAGCGGGCCGAGTCCGGAGGGGGTCCCGCCGAAGGTCAGGATGACGAAGACCAGGACAAAGGTGCCGATGATTTCCGTGATGAGGTTCCACGGGGTGGAGCGGATCGCGGGGCCGGTGGAGAACACGCCCAGCTTGGAGGCGGGCTCGGGCTCAACGTCGAAGTGCTGCTTGTGGGCGAGCCACATCACGACGGCACCCAGGAAGGCGCCGAGCAGTTCCCCGCCGAAGTAGGTAAGGGTGGAGCCGAAGTCGACCGCGACACCGGGGGCGTACTCCTTCTTGCCGTTGAGCAGCAGGCCGAAGGTGACGGCCGGGTTCAGGTGCGCCCCGGATTTGGCTGCAACGAAGACACCGGCGAAGACGGCAATGCCCCATCCCCAGGTGACCATCAGGAACCCGCCGTTGTTGCCCTTCGTGCCTTTCAGCGCGACGTTGGCCACAACGCCACAACCCAGCAGGGTCAGCATTGCGGTGCCGAATACTTCGGACAGGAAAACTATTCCAAGAGACATCTTTGACTCCTCTATTTTCTGTTGTCAGCCCTTCGCGAGTTTGAAGGGCCGTTGGGCCGGCAGCGGTTTCGCGCTGCCGGCCGGCCACTGCGGGGATTCCCGGGGGAAACCCCGCAGTCTTTGCACCCGGACAAACCCGTCCGGACACGCAAGCTATCAGGCGACCAGGCTGTGTACCTGGACGCCGTGGAACCGCTGGAGCACCTCCTGGGCGTGGTTGATCTCGGCGGTCCGCGTCGCCGCGTCCCAGCCCAGCGGTCCGGAAAGAATTTCGGCGACCTCGTTCAGCAACTCGCCCGTGACAAGGCCCCTGAAGGCCAGCGAGGTGCGGCGGATCAGTACGTCCACCAGGTGTCCGAGCTGTTCGTTGCGCGCCATGAACTCCAGCTCCCGCACACTCAGTTCCCGGGTGGAGTGCAGCAGCCGGTCCGCCCCGGCGTCGAGGTACGCCATGACGTCCTCGGCGCGGGTGCCGTAACGGGTGAGCAGGACCGCGGTCCGGTCAGCGTCGCGGCCGGCCGTCATATGGGCCTTGATCCAGCGCTGGACGCCTTCCTCAGAGTCGGGGAAGCCGGCCCCGCCGCCGATGGCAAGCTTGGCGGTTGAGACCTTCCGTTCCATGCCGAGTTCGGCCAGGACGTCGTTGCTGAGGTGTTCGGCGAGGGCCCGGAAGGTGGTCCACTTGCCGCCCACGAGGCTGAGCACGACGGCGCCGTCGCCGGCCTTCGGTGCCGCGCCCTTGGCGGGTCCGCGGCGCTCGATCCGGTAGTCGCGGCTGACGAAGCCCGGCTGCGTAGCGTCGTGCCGGGGCAGCGGACGAACGCCGGAGAAGGTGTACACGATCTGCTCACGGTCCACCGCGATGTCCGGGAAGACGTGCCCGATGAGGTCGAAGAAGTAATCGATCTCGGCGTCGGTGCAGACGGCGTCCTGGGCCATGTCCGCGTCGATGTCCGTGGTGCCGACCAGGACCCGGTCACCCATCGGGTAGATAAGCACGATCCGGCCGTCGGTGTGTTCGAAGAAGATTTCGCGGCCCTGGCATGCCTCGAGCAGCCCCGGGTGGTCCAGGACGATATGCGATCCCTTGGTGCCGCCCATGAACGCCGACGCGGCGCCCATGGCCTGGTTGGTCAGGTCCACCCAGGCGCCGGTGGTGTTGACCACGACGTCGGCGCTGAAATCGAAGACCTCGCCGGTCAGTTCGTCCCGGAGCTGGACCGTGCCGCCCGTCGCCCCGGCAGCCGCGGCGCCGTTTCCGGCCGCGCCGCCCATCGAGACCAGGGAGAGGTAGTTGCTGGCGCGGGCGCCGTTGCCGCCCGCCTCGCCGGCCTTCTCGCCGTCCTGGAGCACGTCCAGGGTGAGCCGCTCCGGGTTGTGCACGGAGGCGTCGAAGTAGGTCGCGGCGTACTTGATGCCGGGGTGCAGCCGGGGCAGTTCGGCCAGGGCGCGCTTGCGGCCGCGGAACTGGTGACGCGGCACCGTGCCGCCGTCGCGGGAGAAGAAGTCATACATGCTCAGGCCCAGCTTGATCAGGAAAGCGCCGCGCTCGGTGTGCTTCCCCTGCTTGTGGGTCAGGAACCGCAGCGGCGCCGCCAGGATGCCCGAGAAGGTGCTGAAGATCGGGATGGTGGTCTGCAGCGGCTTTACGTAGTGGGGAGCGATGCGAAGCAGCCGGTTGCGTTCGACGACGGACTCCTGGACGAGGCGGAACTCGCCGTTTTCCAGGTACCTGATGCCGCCGTGGATCATGTGAGACGAGGCGCCGCTGGCGCCCTGGCAGAAGTCGCCCCGTTCGACGAGGGCAACGTCGACGCCCTGCAGGGCCAGGTCACGGAAGGTTCCAACTCCGTTGATGCCACCGCCGATGATGAGCACCTGTGCGTGCGGCCGGTTCCGCAACTGCTGCACGGACGTGCGCTGGGTATTCGACGCCGGATTGCCGGATGAAACCTTGTTTCCCAAAACTGCTCCTTGGGGCTTGGTGCTGTGCGGCGCGCCCGCTGGGCCCGCCGCCGTTCAACACTATTCTTTGGACTAATGGAAAATGGAGTCAAGCACTATGCACAAACGTGCAGATTGGATCTCCGATGTCACCAAGCCGCCAGTCCGACGCCCTTCGGGCCGCCCAGCTGTATTACCTCCAAGACCTGACGATGGACGCGATCGCCCGCGAGCTCCGGACGTCCCGCTCGACCGTCTCCCGGCTGCTGTCGGCAGCCCGGGAATCCGGACTCGTGCAGATCCAGATCCGGAGCCCGCTGGACACCGGCCCCGAGCTCGCCAGCATGATCCGCGCCGAGTACAAGGTCGACGTACACGTCGTCCCGGTGGTGGATACCCTCAACGAGGCCGAAACACTGGACCGCGTAGCGATGCAGGCCGCCCGCACCATAGGCCCGCTCGTGGATTCGAACGCGATCATCGGAGTGGCATGGGGTTCCACGCTGAGCGCGGTGAGCCGGCACCTGACCCGGAAGATCACGCACGACAGCATCATCGTCCAGCTCAACGGAGCCGGGAACATGCAGACCACGGGCATCACCTACGCCTCGGACATCATGCGGCGCTTCGGCAGCGCCTACGGAGCGCGCGTGGAACAGTTCCCGGTCCCGGCGTTCTTCGACCACGCCGCGACCAAGAAGGCCATGTGGAATGAACGCAGTGTGCAACGGATCCTGCAACTGCAGTCCCGGATGAGCATCGCCATTTTCGGCGTGGGATCGGTCGACGCCGACTACCCCAGCCACGTCTACGCGGGCGGCTACCTCGATGAGGACGACCTGAGCGTCCTGGCGAGTTCCGACGTCGTCGGCGACGTCGCCACGGTGTTCTTCCGCGCGGACGGCTCCTCCGACGGCATCACGCTCAACGAACGCTCCACCGGACCGGATCTCGCCCAGCTCCGGCAGGTACGGCGCCGGATCTGCGTGGTCTCCGGTGCCTCCAAGATTAACGGGCTGCGCGGCGCGCTCGCCGCGGGCCTGGCCACCGACCTGATCCTCGACGAAGCCAGCGCCCGCCGGCTGGTCAGTTCCGAGGGACTGTCCTGACGGCCCGGCACCCGCGGCCGGGCCGCCGGAATGGGTAGAGTCGTTGCTATGAGAATCTCCCCCCGGCTGACGCTGAACAACGGTGTGATGATGGACCGCCTCGGGTTCGGGCTTTACAAGGTTCCGCCCGAAGACGCCGCCGGGCTCGTGACCATGGCACTGGAGGCCGGGTACCGGCACTTCGATACCGCCGCCATGTACGGGAACGAGACGGGCGTCGGGAAGGCCATCGGCGCCCTGTCCGCCTTCAACGCGTCTTCCGGCGGATCGGGCGAGCTGCACCCCTCACTCGCCCGCGAGGACCTCTTCGTGACCACCAAGCTCTGGAACGACGACCAGGGCTACGATGCGACGCTGCGGGCCTTCGACACCTCGATCGCCAAGCTGGGACTCGAATACGTGGACCTGTACCTGATCCACTGGCCGTGCGCCCGGCGCGGACTCTTCACGGAGAGCTACCGCGCGCTCGAAACGCTCTACCGCGAAGGGAAGGTCCGGGCCATCGGGGTCTCCAACTTCCAGCCCGCACACCTGGACCGCCTGCTCCAGGGCGCGGAGGTCGTGCCCGCGGTCAACCAGATTGAACTGCATCCCTGGCTCCAGCAGGCTGAGCTGCGGGCCCTGCACGCCACGCTCGGCATCACCACCGAGGCCTGGAGCCCCCTGGGCCGAGGCCAGGTGCTGCAGGATCCGATGGTGCTGGAGCTCGCCGAGGCGCACGGCCGGACCGCCGCCCAGATCATCCTGCGCTGGCACCTGGAGCTTGGCAACGTTGTCATCCCCAAGGCCAGCTCTTACGCCCGGATCCGCGAAAACCACGACATCTTCGGGTTCAGCCTCGGCGCCGCGGACCTGGAGGCCCTGGCCGGCCTGGAGCGCGGATTCCGCACCGGCTCGAACCCCGACGACGTCAACTAGGACCGAACGAATGGAACCCGTGGCCACCGAGCCTTCCCCCCTGCCTCCCTTGCTTAGCGCCGAACTCGAAACGCGCAGCAACGCCTCCGCGGTGGATCTCAACGGCACCCGCGTCGCCTACTGGAGCTACGAGCCGCTCGAAGAGACCGCCGACACGCGGACCATCCTGGTCATCCACGGCTTCCGCGGCGACCACCACGGCCTGCTCCGGGTCGTCGACCAGCTCCCCGAGATGCGCCTCATCATGCCGGACCTGCCGGGGTTTGGCGCCTCCGGAGCGTTCCCGGCAGGCGGCCACAGCGTCAGCGGCTACAGCAGCTTCATCGCCGACTTCATGGCCGCGCTCGGGCTGGGACCGGACACCGTGCTGCTGGGCCACTCCTTCGGTTCCATCATCGCCAGCCACTTCGTGGCGGACCATCCCGGCGCCGTCGCCGAACTGGTCCTGATCAACCCCATCGCCGCGCCCGCGCTGGAGGGCCCCAAGGGCCTCATGACCAAAGCCGCGGTGCTGTACTACGAGGCCGCCGCCCGGCTCCCCCGCGGACTCGGGAACGCCCTGCTGCGCAACCAGCTGATCGTCCGGGTGATGAGTGAGACCATGGCCAAGACCCAGGACAAGGCGCTCCGTCGGTTCGTCCACGACCAGCACAGCGCCTACTTCTCCGCCTTCGCCGACCGCGACAGCCTCCTTGAGGCCTTCAAGGCCTCGGTGGGCAGCAACGTGGCCGAGGTGGCGCCGCGACTGGAGCTGCCGGTGTTGCTGGTGGCCGGCGAGAAGGACGAGATCGCCACCCTCCCCGACCAGCACAAGCTGCTCCCGCTGCTCCCGGACGGAACCCTCGAAGTCATTCCCGGCGTCGGGCACCTGATCCACTACGAAACCCCGGAGCCCGCCGCGGGCTTCATCCGACGCTTCCTGAAGGACCGCACCGCGTGAAAATCCTCATTGACGCCCGCTTCACCAGGCTCGACCACCACGACGGCATCAGCCGGTACGGTGCCAGCCTGATCGCCGCGACCGCCAAGATCGCCGACGTCTCCATGCTGATCAGCGACACCCGCCAGCTGGCACTGCTGCCGGACGTGCCGTACACCCTGATAAACAGCCCGCTCTCCCCGGCCGAGCTCTTCGTGGCCGCCAAAGTCAACCCGCTCGGGGCCGACGTCGTGGTTTGCCCGATGCAGACGATGGGCAGCTGGGGCCGCAAGTACGCCCTGGTCCTGACCCTGCACGACCTGATCTACTACGAACACCCGGCCCCTCCCGGGTTCCTTCCGGCCCCGGTCCGCGTCCTCTGGCGGCTCTACCACAAGGCGTTCTGGCCCCAGCGCGTCCTGCTGAACCGGGCCGACGTCGTGGCAACCATCAGCTCCACCACCGAATCGTTGATGGCCAAGTACCGGCTGACCAAGCGGCCGGTCCGGATCGTCGGCAACGCCCCGCAGCCCGGACTGACGCCTCGAGACCCCGGCGCCGGCGCCGACAAATCGCTGCTCTACATGGGTTCCTTCATGCCGTACAAGAACGTCGAGACCCTGATCAAGGGCATGGCGGAACTGCCGGAGATGACCCTGCACCTGCTGAGCCGGATCACGCCCGAACGCCGGGCCGAGTTGCAGGCGCTGGCCCCGGCAGGAGCCAATATCGTGTTCCACAACGGCGTCACGGATGCCGAATATGAGGAGTTTCTGGCCCGCACCACGGCGCTGGTCAGCCTCTCCAAGGCCGAGGGCTACGGCCTGCCCCTGGTGGAGGCCATGTCCCACGGAACGCCGGTCATCGCCAGCGACATTCCAATCTTCCGCGAGGTGGGCGGGGACGCGGTCAGCTACGTTGAGCCGGACTCGCCGTCCGCATTTGCCGCCGCGGTACGGGAACTTGAGCAGCCCGAGCTTTGGAAGCAGCGTTCCGGCCGGGCCGTGCAGCGTGCGGGCGAGTTCAGCTGGGATGCCTCCGCGAAGCGCCTGCTGGCCGCCGCCGAGGAGGCCGTAGCGCTTCGGAAACGCCGGTAGCCCCGGCCATTTCGCTGCTTCCCTGCCAGTTCGACGCGCGGAAGCGTCTATGGCACAGGCAACCGTCGAAACGGCGCCCCTAGAGCACGTCGACGCCGTCGAGCCGCACCTGGACCGGGTCGTCAGTGCGCTTGGCTGCTGCGGCGGCCTTCACCGCGCGGAGGGCCTTCGTGGCCTCGGCGGCTTCCGCGTACGGGATGAACAGCAGCGTCCGGACATCCTCGCCGCCGTGCCGCTCCGCACCGGCACCCGGCTTCGATGTTCCGGACCCAGCTCCGGACCCCGCTCCGGGCAGCGGTGCCGGCCCGGCCGAGCGCAGCACGATGGCCTGTTTCGCCAGCGCGTGCCCCACGGCATCGGTGAAGTGCCCGACGGCGGTGCGGCCGCCGGTTACGGACGCGATCCGGACCGCCGGCGGCAGCGACAACTCTTTCCGCAACGCCAGCTCGCGCCCGGCGTACCCCGCCGGGTCCCAGCGCAGCAAGGCTCCGACGCCGGCGGCGTCCTCGGCCGTGATGACCACGAGTCCGCCGTCCGAGGCGGGCCGGACCAAGGCTGCGGCGTTGAACCAACGCCGCACGGCGTCCTCCCCCGCCCGGAGGTTCTCCCGGCGCAGCAGGGAGTCACCGTCGAGCAGCAGTGCGGCCGCGTACCCGCCTGCCGCCACCGGTTCGGCGCCGACCGTCGCAACCACAAGGGCCCTGGTGTCAGGCACAGTGGCCAGTACACGGTCGCCGGAGGAGGTAACGACGGGCTTTCCCGGAAAAGCCCGGCCCAGTTCCTCCGCCGTCCGCAGCGCTCCGGTGGCGCCCCGCCGGAGCCGGACACCGTTGCAATGGATGCAGTGCCAGTCCGGGGAGGCCGCGGAGCACCAGCGGCATGCGGGCACCGCGGCGCTGCCGCCGGGCCCGGAAATTGCCAGCGGGCCATTGCAAGCGGTGCAGCGTGCCGGCTCCCGGCAGCGTTCGCAGGCCAGCGACGGCGCGTACCCGGCCCGTGCGACCTGGACCAGGACGGGACCACGTTCCAGGCCCTCCTTCGCTGCGCGCCAGGCGGCGCCGGGCAACCGCGCGATCCGCGCCAGCGGATCCCGCTCCTGCTCAAAGCTGTCGGCGGTGTTCACGACGCGCGGGACGGTCCGGCGCATCACCGAGCGATCCGCCTCGACCGGCCAGGCCCACCCGGACTCCACCAGACGTTGCGACTCCGTGCTGCGGGCGTGCCCGGCCAGCAGGCACGCGGCACCTTCGTGCGCCGCCCGGAGCAGCAGGACTTCACGGGCATGCGCGTACGGGGAACGCTGCTCAATGTGCAGGTCATCGCCGTCGTCCCAGCACACCACCAGGCCAAGGTTCTGCACCGGCGCGTAGGCGGCGGAGCGGGTCCCCACGGCCACCCCCGCGGCGCCACTGAGGATCCGAAGGAAGCTGCGGTAGCGCGGGGTCTGGCCGTCGTCGGCAGTGAGTCGGGCGACGTCGCCGGCCGGCAGGACTTCCAGCAGGGCCGCCTCGACCCGGTCCAGGTCCCGGTAGTCCGGCACCACGACGACGGCGCCGCGACCGGAACGGCGGACGGCGGCAACGGCTTCCGCGACGAGCCGGGGCCAGCTGCCGGGACCAAACCCCTGCAGGGCGCTCAGCGCGGCACGGGGCGACTCCCCCGCCCCCAGGTGCTGGAGGAACGCCGGGCCGTTGTGGTAGTCCGCCCAGCCAGACGGCGCCACGGGCTGCTCAGCAGCGGACCTGCTGGCCCCGCCTGCCCCGCCGTCGCTCTCCCCGCCGTCGCCGTGGGCGAAAAGCTGCGGGTCCAACCGGCCGTCGGGGGCAAACTCCTTTTCCAGCTTGGCCATCCGCGGCGGGACTGCCACCCGGAGGACATCGCTGACGGTGCCGGCGTAGCGCGCCGCGACCCTCCTGGCCAGTTCGGCCACGGCCGGAATCAGCACCGGTACCGGGGACACCACCTTGTACAGCGGCACCAGCGGGTGGCCGGCGTCGGACGCCGCCGCGCGTTCGAGGAGGTAGCCGGCGAGTTCCTGGCCGCTGAATTTGACCTTCACCCTGACGCCCGGCTGGGCGGCGGCATCCAGCTCGGCCGGAACGCTGTAGTCAAAAGGCCGGTCCAGATGCGGCAGGGACGATTCCAGCAGCACCCGGGCCACCGGGAGGTCAGCGGCCAGGGCGGGCCCGGACGCGGCCGCGGAAGCGGGGAAGCCGTGCAGCAGCGAAAGCTGAAGCGGCTCCTCCGGCGCGGCGGCAGAGCGAGGTGGCGTCACGGTTCCTGCCTCCCTTCGGCGCCCTCCCCGGACGCATCAGCGGCCGGGCTATCGATCAATCTTAAAACTGTAGCCAGGCCGCCGTTCGGCGGCCTGGCTACAGCACATCACAGAGCTCTGACATTCAAAAACGCCGACGTCCCAGGGCTCCGACGTCCGGCACGTTTGGCCAAAGCTTAAGCGTTGAAGAACGCCTTCAGCTCGTCCACCCGGTCGAGTCGTTCCCAGGTGAAGTCAGGCTCCTCGCGGCCGAAGTGGCCGTGCGCGGCCGTCTTGGCGTAGATCGGACGCTTGAGGTCCAGCGCGTCGATGATGGCGCGCGGGCGCAGGTCGAAGATCTCGGCGATCGCGGCGCTGATCCGGGCCGGGTCGACGGTTTCGGTCCCGAACGTCTCCACGTAGGTGCCCACCGGGCGGGCCTGGCCGATTGCGTAGGCGATCTGGATTTCCGCGCGCTTGGCGAGACCGGCAGCCACCACATTCTTGGCGACCCAGCGCATGGCGTAGGCGGCCGAGCGGTCCACCTTGGACGGATCCTTGCCCGAGAAGGCGCCGCCGCCGTGCCGGGCCATGCCGCCGTAGGTGTCAACGATGATTTTGCGGCCGGTCAGGCCGGCGTCTCCCACCGGGCCGCCGATCACGAAGGCGCCGGCCGGGTTCAGGATGTTGCGGGACCGGGAGGTGTCCAGGTTGGACAGGGCCATAACCGGGTCGACGACGTGCTCGGCGAGGTCTGCACGGAGCTGGTCCAGGCTGGCGCCTTCCGCGTGCTGGCTCGAGATCACGACGGTCTCGACCGAGACGGGACGGTCGCCGTCGTACCCCACGGTGACCTGGGTCTTGCCGTCGGGGCGCAGGTAGCCCAGCTGGCCCGACTTGCGGACCTCGGTGAGCCGCTCGGAGAGCCGGTGCGCAAGCCAGATCGGGACCGGCATGTAGGAAGGGGTCTCGTCGCTGGCGTAGCCGAACATGATGCCCTGGTCGCCGGCGCCCTGCAGGTCGTAGTCGTCTTCCTGGCGGCCTTCGCGGGCTTCGAGGGAGTTGAACACGCCGCCGGCGATGTCGTTGGACTGCTGGCCGATGGAGACGGACACGCCACAGCGGGCGCCGTCGAAGCCGTTCGCGGAAGAGTCGTAGCCGATCCCCAGAATGGTCTCGCGGACAATCTGCGGGATTTCCACGTAGGCGTCCGTGGTGACTTCGCCGGCCACGTGGACCAGGCCGGTGGTGGCCAGGGTCTCGACGGCGACACGGGACTCCGGATCCTTGGCCAGCAGGGCATCGAGGATCGAATCGCTGATCTGGTCACAGATCTTGTCGGGGTGTCCTTCGGTCACCGACTCGGACGTGAAGAGCCGGAGCGAAGCGGGCGTGGACCCGTGGAAGTCTGGGATGTGCAGCGGTAAAGTCACTCAACTACCTTACTGGTTAGAAAACGGACGTCCGGCGGCGTGTGTCCCCCTACTAAGGAGACCTTGATTACGCCAGCGCTCATGCGGGCGGGACAACCCGGCTTAACTCGGCGCTGATGCGGTCAATGACGGCAGCCGCGACGTCGGATTTTGAACCCGACGCCTCTTGGGGTTCGGAGCCGGACCGCGCAAGGATGACTACGGAGTTGCTGTCCTGGCCAAAGACCTGGTCCTTGCCTACCTGGTTCACCACCAGCAGGTCACACGCCTTGCGGCGCAGCTTGGCCTGGGCGTACTCGAGGACATCGCCTTCGGCATCGCCGGTCTCGGCTGCGAAGCCCACGATCAGCTGGTTGCGGGAGGCCGCATCACGGACCTCGACGAGCTCACGGAGGATGTCCGGGTTGCGGACCAGCGAGATCACCGGATCGGCGACGTCGTCGCGCTTCTTGATTTTGGTGCCGGAGACATCGGCCGGGCGGAAGTCCGCCACGGCGGCTGCCATGATGACGACGTCGGAGTCGGCGGCCGCGTGCAGGGCGGCCTCGCGCAGTTCCAGCGCGGTCTCCACCTTGACGACGTCGACGCCGGCCGGGGCAGGGACGTCCATGTGTGCGGCGAGCAGCCGGACGCGGGCACCGGCGTCGCGTGCGGCGGCGGCCAGCGCCACGCCCTGCTTGCCGGAGGACCGGTTGCCCAGGAAACGGACCGGATCCAGGGGTTCGCGGGTGCCGCCTGCGCTGATGGTGACGGTGAGCCCGGCAAGACTCTGGTGCGCTGCGGCTGGAAGGGCCGTGTCCGACGTCGGAAGCTCGGGGGTATTGGGCACCGCCGGAGCGCCGGCGAGGGCCAGCGCTGCGGCGAAGATCGCCTCGGGTTCGGGCAGCCTGCCCGGGCCGGAGTCAGCGCCGGTCAGCCGGCCGGTGGCGGGTTCGAGCACAGTGACCCCGCGGCTGCGCAGCGTTTCGACGTTGGCCTGGGTCGCCGGGTGGCGCCACATTTCGGTGTGCATGGCCGGGGCCATCAGGACCGGCCCGCCAGCCATCAGCAGCGTGTTGGTCAGCAGGTCGTTGGCCTGGCCGGAGGCAGCACGGGCCAGCAGGTCCGCCGTCGCCGGGGCCACCACGATCAGCTCCGCCTCGTGTCCGAGCCGGACGTGGTTGACCGTGTGCACCTCGTCGAACACGCTGTTGCTCACCGGGTGCCCGGAAAGTGCCTCCCAGGTGGCCACGCCGACGAAGCGGGTGGCGGCCTCGGTGGGAATAACGGTGACGTCATGGCCGGCTTCAGTAAAAAGCCGGAGGAGCGATGCCACCTTGTAGGCGGCAATCCCTCCCCCGACTCCGAGGACTATGCGCACGTGACCTCCGTCAGGCAGCAGAGTTGTTACTCTGCGGCGGCTTCGATCGGCGTGGAAACGAGCTTGCCTTCGTTGATCTCGCGCAGGGCGATGGACAGCGACTTTTCGTTCAGCTTGGTGTCGACCAGCGGGCCGACGTACTCGAACAGGCCCTCGTGCAGCTGGGCGTAGTAGGCGTTGATCTGCCGGGCGCGCTTGGCACCGAAAATCACCAGTCCGTACTTCGAATCGGCAGCCTTCAGCAGCTCGTCGATCGGCGGGTTGATGATGCCTTCAAGGTTCGTGGACACGAATTCTCCAAATTCTAACGGGCCAATCCGACCCTGCGGTTAGTGCGGGTGCGGCGTAAGCCCCATGAGTGAAACAAGCTCATCCGCTGCCCGACGTACGTCATCATTGATGACCGTGTGATCGAACTCCGGTTCAGCGGCTAGTTCTACTTTACCGGTTTCCAGCCGTCGCTGCTGTTCTTCGGCGGATTCAGTGCCGCGGCCCACCAAGCGGCGCACCAATTCTTCCCAGCTCGGCGGGGCGAGGAAGACGAACTGTGCGTCCGGAACAGCCTTCTTCACCTGCCGTGCGCCCTGCAGGTCGATCTCCAGCAGAACCGAGCGGCCCTCGGCAATGGCCGCGTCTACCGTGCTCTTGAGGGTGCCGTACGTATTCTGCCCGTGCACCACCGCCCATTCCAGGAGTTCTCCGGCCGCCACGAGGGCGTCGAACTCCTCTTTGGTTTTGAAGTAGTAATGCACCCCGTCGATTTCACCGGGCCGCGGCGGGCGCGTGGTTGCCGATACTGAGAGCCAGACTTCGGGATAGTTGTCCCGAATATAGGTGGACACTGTGCCTTTGCCGACAGCCGTCGGACCGGCGAGGACTGTCAGTCCGGGTTTCTTGGTCACGTATTCCTTTGGGCGGTTGGGGAAGCTCGGTAAACCAAGCTATTTCTCGTCTATAAAATCTACCAGCGCCCGGCGTTGGTGGATTCCCAGCCCCCGCACCCGGCGTGAGGCGGCAATCCCGAGCCGGTCCATGATCGCCGCGGCACGCACGTGTCCGATGCCCGGCAGCGCTTCGAGCAGTTCCACTACCCGCATCCGGGCGATCGCTTCGTCCGTCTCCCCCTCACTGAGCAGCTCGGCGATTGACAGCTTCCCCGACTTCAGCCGCTCCTTTGCGTTCGCCCGGGCCAGCCTGGCGGCGGCGGCCTTGTGCAGGGCGTCGGCACGCTCCTGCGGCGTGAGGGGTCGCAAGCTCACTGAGGTCCTCCCTGCATTGTCAGCCGAGACCACGCGAACGGCCTGGTCAGACGTGACCGCGAGACAGCCGCGCGTACCCCGGCTGGTACCGCGGACTTGTCCTGAACTTACAGTCTGGAGTCGCAGGAAAGCAATGGACCACGTCCGGCGCTACAGCTGCGGCCGACGCCTTGGTGGCCGGGGCGTGGACGTGGGGGTTGCGGGGCGGCGGAAGGATCCGCCGGGACAGACGACGCCGGCCGTTTGCCACAGATGGCCGGAATGCCGGGTCTATAGCGGCATTCTGTGGCGAATCGGCGCATTCAAGGCAGCGGCCCGACTCCGACCCGGCTGACCCAGCGTGGAGGGTTGGCGGTGTGCCGCCAACCGTCCGCCAGAGATGGCCGCAATGCCGGGTCCGTAGCGGCCATCTGTGGCGAATCGGCGCATTCAAGGCAGCGGCCCGACTCCGACCCGGCTGACCCAGCGTGGAGGGTTGGTGGTGTGGCGCCCACCGTCCGCCAGAGATGGCCGGAATACCGGGCCTAAAGCGGCCATCTGCGACCGATGGGCACATCTAAGGCTGCGGACCACCCTTTGCCTGCCTGGCGAGCCGGTAGCCGTTACCCATTCGCCAGAGATGGCCTCAATACCGAGTCCGTAGCGGCCATCTGTGGCGAACCGGCGCGGCGCCAACCGTTCGCCACGGATGGCCGGAACACCACGTCTAAAGCGGCCATCTGCGGCAAATCGGCGCAGCTAGGACCGCGGACCAGTTCCAACCCGTCTGTCCCAGCGTGGAGGCTGGTGTGGCGCCAACCGTCCGCCAGAGATGGCCGCAATGCCGGGTCCGTAGCGGCCATCTGTGGCGTATCGGCGCAGCTAGGGCCGCAGACATGCCGGGGCCGGCCTAACGGACGCCCGGCGCCCTGCGTTTGCCACAAAGGGCCGCAATACCGGCCCCGTAGAGGCCTTCTGTGGCAAACGACGCGGCAAACCCGCACGGCCGGCCCAGTGCCGACCAGCCGAGCCCGGATCGCTATACGGCGCGGAGTTCGTCCAAGGTGCGCTGCGCGGCTTCCCGCAGCCCCGCAGGCTGCGGGCCCGCGCGGAGGATGTCCCGGCTTGAGGTGCCGAGGACCTGGCCGTAGGCGCTGCCGAAGGTGCGTCGCAAATCGGCTGCCGTGGCCCCCTGGGCGCCGAGGCCCGGGGCGAGGATCGGGCCGCGGACTGCCGCGAGATCCAGGTCCAGGTCCGCCAGCGCCGTGCCAACCGTCGCGCCGACCACCAGGCCCACGGAGCCAAGGTCTCCGGCGTAGCGCTGGTTCTCCTCCGCTGCGGCGCGGACGATCCGCCGCGCCACGGAATCCGCTCCGCCGACGTGCTGGACGGAAGCGCCTTCCGGGTTGGAGGTCAGGGCCAGGACGAAGACGCCGCGCCCGGCGTCGGCCGCAAGATCCAGTGCGGGCCGGAGCGACTCAAAGCCCAGGTAAGGGCTCAGCGTCACCGAGTCCGCGGCGAGGGCTGAGCCATCGCGCAGCCAGGCGTCCGCGTAGGCCGCCATGGTGGAACCGATGTCGCCGCGCTTGGCGTCGGCAATGCTGAGCACCCCCGCCTCCGCGGACGCCGCGAGGGTGCGCTCCAGCACGGCCATGCCGGCCGAGCCGTGGCGTTCATAGAGCGCGACCTGCGGCTTCACCGCGGCAGCGAGCGAGGCCACCGCCTCCAGCACGGTGAGCGAGAAGCGTTCCAGGCCGGCGACGTCGTCGTTCAGGCCCCAGTGCTGCAGCAGCGCCGGGTGCGGGTCGATGCCGACGCAAAGCGGGCCGCGCTCGGCCATAGCCCGGCCGAGCCGGGAGCCGAAGGACTCCCGGCCGGCCGGGTCAGCGGCGGCGGGCTCAGGCACCGGCGTTCGCTTCCTGGGCGACCCGCTGCTGCGAGGCCATCAGGGCCGCGGCGTGCTCCTGCAGGCTCGTGACGGACCACTCGTAGGTCCGCATCGCCTCGATCGCCTGGACGGCAGCGTTGAACTCGGCCACCGTGGTGATGCACGGGATGCCGATCGAGGTGGCTGCGGCGCGGATTTCGTAGCCGTCGCCGCGGGCTTCGCCGCCGGAGGGCGTGTTGAAGACCATGTCGATTTCGCCCGCGACGATGAGGTCCGCGATGGTGCCCTCACCTTCGGCGCTGGAGCCTTCGGCGACCTTGCGGACCGTGGTGGCCTGCAGGCCGTTGCGGCGCAGCACATCGGCCGTGCCGCCGGTGGAGACGATCTCGAAGCCGAGGTCGGAGAGCCGCTTGACCGCCATGATGACGGCGCGCTTGTCCCGGTTGGCAACGGAGACGAAGACCTTGCCCTCGGTGGGCAGCGCGTTGTTGGCCGCGGCCTGGCTCTTGGCGAAGGCGGTGTCGAAGTGCTTGTCGATGCCCATCACCTCACCGGTGGAGCGCATTTCCGGGCCCAGCAGGGAGTCGACAACCTTGCCCTCCAGGGTGCGGAAGCGGCTGAACGGAAGGACCGCCTCCTTGACCGCCACCGGCGCGTCCAGCGGCAGCGTGGAACCGTCGCCGGACTCCGGCAGCATCTTGTACGCGGTGCGGAGCTGGTTGACGGTGACGCCCGTGCCGATCAGGGCCGCGGCCTTCGCCATCTGCACGCCGGTGGCCTTGGAGACGAACGGCACGGTGCGGGAGGCGCGCGGGTTGGCTTCGAGCACGTAGAGCACGTCGGAGGCGAGGGCGAACTGGATGTTGATCAGGCCGCGGACGCCGACGCCTTCGGCGATGGCCCGGGTGGCGGTCCGGACGCGGTCAATCACGTTGTTGCCCAGCGTGATGGGCGGCAGCACGCAGGCGGAGTCGCCGGAGTGGATGCCGGCTTCCTCGATGTGCTCCATGATGCCACCGAGGTACAGGTCCTTGCCGTCGTAGAGGGCGTCGACGTCGATCTCGACGGCGTCCTCGAGGAAGCGGTCGATCAGCACCGGGTGGTCCGGGGTGATTTCGGTGGCGTTGGCGATGTAGCGGGAGAGGTTCGGTTCGTCGTAGACGATCTCCATGCCGCGGCCGCCGAGGACGTAGGACGGGCGGACCAGGACAGGGTAGCCGATCTCGTCCGCGATCTTCTTGGCGTCCTCGAAGGAGACGGCGGTGCCGTTCTTCGGGGAGATCAGCCCTGCCTCGTCGAGCACCCGGGAAAAGGCGCCGCGGTGCTCGGCCAGGTCGATGGCCTCCGGCGAGGTGCCAAGGATCGGCACGCCGGCGTCGGCGAGCTGCTGGGCGAGTTTGAGCGGGGTCTGGCCACCGAGCTGGACGAACACACCCATCACGCCGCCGGTGCGCTCCTCGGCCGCGATGACCTCGAGGACGTCCTCAAGGGTCAGCGGTTCGAAGTAGAGCCGGGTCGACACGTCGTAGTCGGTGGAGACGGTTTCCGGGTTGCAGTTGACCATCACGGTCTCGTAGCCGGCCTTGCGCAGCGCCATCGACGCGTGCACGCAGGAGTAGTCGAACTCGATGCCCTGCCCGATCCGGTTCGGCCCGGAGCCGAGGATGATGATCGACGGCTTGGCGTGCAGCGCCACCTCGTCCTCCTCGTCGTAGGAGGAGTAGTGGTACGGCGTGTACGCCGCGAACTCGGCGGCGCAGGTGTCCACGGTCTTGTAGACCGGACGGATGCCCAGGGCCTGCCGCACGCCGCGGACGACGTCCTCGGAGTTGTGCGTCAGGGCGCCGATCTGGGCGTCGGAGAAGCCGTGCCGCTTGGCGCGCTGCAGCATCTCCTGGGTGAGGGCGTTGGAGTGCCGGATTTCCTGCGAGATTTCGTTCAGCAGCTGGAGCTGGTCAAGGTACCAGGGGTCGATCCCGGTCGCCTCGAACAGCTGCTCAACGGTGGCGCCGCCGAGCAGCGCGCGCTGGACCTGGTGCAGGCGTTCGGTGCTGGGGCGCTTGGCCTTCTCGATCAGCTCCGGCACTTCCCATTCGGGGACGGCGCTGAAGTCCAGCTGCGACCCCTTCTGCTCCAGCGACCGCAGCGCCTTCTGCAGCGCCTCGGTGAAGTTCCGGCCCATGGCCATGGCCTCGCCCACCGACTTCATGGTGGTGGTCAGGGTGGAGTCCGCGGCGGGGAACTTCTCGAAGGCGAAGCGCGGGACCTTGACTACGACGTAGTCGAGGGTGGGTTCGAAGGAGGCCGGCGTCTTCTGCGTGATGTCGTTCGGGATCTCGTCCAGGGTGTAGCCGAGCGAGAGCTTGGTGGCGATCTTGGCGATCGCGAACCCGGTAGCCTTGGAAGCCAGCGCCGAGGAGCGCGACACGCGGGGGTTCATCTCGATGACCACGACACGGCCGGTGTCCGGCTCGACGGCGAACTGGATGTTGCAGCCGCCGGTGTCGACGCCGACTTCGCGGATGACGGCGATCGAGATGTCGCGCAGCCGCTGGTACTCGCGGTCGGTCAGGGTCAGCGCCGGAGCGACCGTGATGGAGTCGCCGGTGTGCACGCCCACCGGGTCGAAGTTCTCGATCGAGCAGACAACCACGACATTGTCGTTCTTGTCCCGCATCATTTCGAGCTCATATTCCTTCCAGCCGAGGATGCTCTCTTCGAGCAGCACCTCGGACGTGGGGCTGTACTGCAGGCCCTGGCCGACGATCCGGCGCAGGTCATCCTCGTTGTAAGCCAGGCCCGAGCCCAGGCCGCCCATGGTGAAGGAGGGCCGGACCACCATCGGGTAGCCCAGGTCCTCGGCCGCGGTGAGGGCCTCGTCCATGCTGTGGATGATGTGGCTGCGCGCGGATTCGGCACCGCAGCGCTCCACCACGCCCTTGAACTTCTCGCGGTCCTCGCCGAGCTCGATCGCGGCGATGTTGGCGCCGATCAGCTCCACGTTGTACTTCTCCAGCACACCGTTCTTGTCCAGGGCGATGGCCGTGTTCAGCGCCGTCTGGCCGCCGAGGGTGGGCAGGATCGCGTCGGGGCGTTCCTTGGCGATGATCTTCTCGACCACCTCTGGGGTGATCGGCTCGATGTAAGTGGCATCGGCGAACTCCGGGTCGGTCATGATCGTGGCCGGGTTGGAGTTGACGAGGATGACACGCAGGCCTTCCTCCTTGAGGACGCGCAGTGCCTGGGTCCCGGAGTAGTCGAATTCGGCCGCCTGGCCGATCACGATCGGGCCGGAACCGATGACCAGGACGCTTTTCAGGTCAGTTCTCTTGGGCATTACTTCTTGTCCTCAGTCTTGGAGTCGGTGGAGGTTTGTTTGGTGTTCGCCATCAGCTCGATGAAGCGGTCGAAGAGGTACGCGGCGTCGTGCGGGCCCGAGGCCGCTTCGGGGTGGTATTGGACCGAGAAGGCGGGGATGTCGAGGCAGTACAGTCCCTCGACGACGTCGTCGTTGAGGCTGACGTGGCTGACCTCGACACGGCCAAAGCGCTCCTCGGGAGCCTTCGTGGCACCCTCCAGCGGTGCGTCGACGGCGAAGCCGTGGTTCTGTGAGGTGATCTCGACCTTGCCGGTTCGGCGGTCCATCACAGGTTGGTTGATGCCGCGGTGGCCGTAGCGCAGCTTGTAGGTACCGAAGCCGAGGGCGCGGCCCAGGATCTGGTTGCCGAAGCAGATGCCGAAGTAGGGCAGCTTGGCGTCCAGCACGGAGCGCAGCAGGTTCACCTGGCTGTCGGCGGTGGCGGGGTCGCCGGGGCCGTTGGACATGAAGACGCCGTCGGGGTTGACGGCTTTGACGTCCTCGAGGGTGGCGGTGGCCGGCAGGACATGGACCCTGACGCCGCGCTCGGCGAAGCGGATCGGGGTCATGCGCTTGATGCCAAGGTCGATCGCGGCAATGTTGAACCTCGGTTCGCCTTCCCAGCCCCAGTCGGCGGGTTCGACCGTGTAGGCCTCGTCGACACTGACCTCCTCGGCGAGCCGGGAGCCTTCCATCGGTGCACTGGCCAGCACGGCGTCCACGAGTTCCTTGTCCGTGGCCGCCGTGGCGTCGCCGGAGAAGATCCCGGCGCGCATGGTCTTGTGTTCGCGCAGGTGACGGGTGATGGCGCGGGTGTCGACGCCCTGGATTCCGACAATGCCCTGCTCGACGAGCTCGTCGTCGAGGCTGCGTTCCGAGCGCCAGTTCGAGGGGCGGCGGGCGGCGTCGCGGACGATGTAGCCGGCCACCCAGATGCGCCGGGACTCGGCGTCGTCCTTGTTCACGCCGGTGTTGCCGATGTGGGGTGCGGTCTGCACCACCAGCTGGCGGGCGTAGGAGGGGTCGGTGATGGTTTCCTGGTAGCCGGTCATGCCGGTCGCGAAGACCGCCTCGCCCAGCGCGGTGCCGGTGGCGCCGTAGCTGCGGCCGCGGAAGATCCGGCCGTCCTCCAGCACGAGCACGGCGGGGGCGGAGGCTGCTGCTGCGTTTGCTGTCACTGTCTTTTCGTTCACTGTTTCTTCTGACACGTCTGTCTTCTTCACTTCTGCGTTCGCTGGCTGGGATTCCGTCACGTCGCTACTTTCCACTATCGGCTTCTGCCTGAGGGGCTGCGGAGATCAAATCTTTGAGGGTGGTGAGGAGCAGGGCCTTGTCCTCGGCCCGGCGGGGGCGGAAGCCGGTGTCCAGCTCCTTGGCACCGAGCATCCAGCTGAGGACCAGGAGTCCGTCCTTCTCCACGAACTTTCCGGCCATGCCGCTTTCCTGCCGGACGCCGGTGAGGCTGGCGGCCGGGATGAACACGGGGCCGGCACCGGAGCGGTCGAACAGCACGCCTTCGCGGTGGACGCTGAGGTGGGAGTTGGTGCGCAGGCCCAGCTGGTGGACGGCGATCCGGTCCAGCCAGTCGCCGGCCGTGGTGGAGGCGACGTACTGTCCCTCGGCCGCGGCGAGCGGCCCGCCGAGTTCCGCGGGGACGGCCGGAAGCGGCTCGACGTCCGCCTGGCGTCGCAGCCGGTTGCGCCAGCCGACCCAGATCAGGACCAGCGCGACGACGATCAGCGCCAGCGTAAAAAGCAGGGAGAGTTCCTTGACCATCAGGGCTGGACCGCCGTGGCGGGGGCATCCGGGCTTTCGGGGAGCCACCGGTACGGTGTGTTGAGTTCCCCGTTCAGGACCGTCGGGTGGCCCTTGAAGAAGGTGGCCACCACCTTGCCCGGGAGTTCCCGGCCGGCAAACGGAGAGTTACGGCCCATGGTTGCCATCTTAGAAGGGTCCACGGTCCAGCGCGCAGCCGGGTCCACGAGTGTGACGTTGGCGGGTTCGCCCGCTTCCAGCGGCCGGCCCTGGTCCTGGAGTCGGCCGATGGCGGCCGGCGTGGTGGAGGTCACGCGGGCGAAGTCGGCCCAGGTCATCAGCCCGGTCTCGATCATGGTGTGCTGCACCACGGACAGGGCAGTTTCCAGCCCGGTCATGCCCATCGCGGCCTGCGCCCACTCGCACTCCTTGTGCTCGCTCGGGTGCGGGGCGTGGTCGGTGCCGACGACGTCGATCGTTCCGTCCGCCAGCGCGGCGCGCAGAGCCTGGACGTCCTCATCGGTGCGCAGCGGCGGGTTGACCTTGTAGACCGGGTCGTAGCTGCGGACCAGTTCGTCGGTCAGCCAGAGGTGGTGGGGCGTGACCTCGGCGGTGACGTTGATGCCGCGCGACTTGGCCCAGCGCACGATTTCCACCGAACCCGCGGTGGAGACGTGGCAGACGTGCAGCCGGGATCCAACGTGCTGGGCGAGCAGGACATCGCGGGCGATGATGCTCTCCTCGGCGACGGCGGGCCAGCCGGTGAGGCCGAGCACCGCGGAGACGACGCCCTCGTTCATCTGCGCGCCGGCGGTGAGGCGGGGCTCCTGCGCGTGCTGGGCGACGACGCCGTCGAACGCCTTGACGTATTCGAGGGCGCGGCGCATGAGGACCGGATCGCTGACGCAGATGCCGTCGTCGGAGAAGACACGGACCTGGGCGCGGGAGTCGGCCATGGCGCCGAGTTCGGCAAGTTGCTCGCCCGCCAGGCCGACCGTGACGGCGCCGACCGGGCGGACGTCCACCCAGCCGGCGGTGCGGCCCAGGGTGAAGACCTGCTCGACGACGCCGGCGGTGTCCGCCACCGGGGTGCTGTTGGCCATCGCGTGCACGGCGGTGTAACCGCCCAGTGCCGCGGCGCGGGTGCCTGTCTCGACCGTTTCGGCGTCTTCGCGGCCCGGTTCGCGCAGGTGCGTGTGGATATCCACCATGCCGGGCAGGGCGACGAGGCCAGCCGCCTCGATGACTGTTGCTTTCCCAAAGGCGCCGTCCGCGGACAAGTCCTGGCCGCGGGCGGCGATAACGCCGTCGCGGATCAGCAGATCCTCGGCGGCTCCGCCGAGGATCGACGCGCCCCGGATGAGGTAGGCGCCAGTGCTGCCTGTGTCCTGTTGCTGTGATGCCATCAGTGGCTCTCCTTGGAGTAGGCGGCGGTGGAGGTTGCTGGTTCGCGGGTGTCCCCGGAGAGCAGGAGGTAGAGGGCGGCCATCCGGATGGACACGCCGTTGCGCACCTGTGCCAGCACGGTGGAGCGTGGCGAGTCGGCGGCGGCGGAGGATATTTCCAGTCCGCGGTTCATCGGACCCGGGTGCATGATGATCGTGTCCTTCAGGCCCAGGCTGTCCAGGGCGCGGAGGCGGTTGTCGTCGAAGCCCCAGCGCCGCGAGTACTCGCGGGTGGTGGGGAAGAACGAGGCGTTCATGCGTTCGCCCTGCACGCGCAGCATCATCATCGCGTCCACGCCCCGGGCGAGGGTTTCGTCGAGGTCGTAGCTGACGGAGCAAGGCCACTGTTCCACGCCGACGGGCAGCAGCGTGGGCGGCGCCACGAGCGTGACTTCCGCGCCCAGGGTGCGCAGCAGCCAGACGTTGGAGCGGGCCACACGGGAGTGCAGCACGTCGCCGGCGATCGCGACCCGCATGCCCTTCAGGTCCGCACCAGTGCTCGGTCTGCCGGCGAGCCGCGACCAGTGGCGGCGCATGGTGAAGGCGTCCAGCAGCGCCTGGGTGGGGTGCTCGTGGGTGCCGTCGCCGGCGTTGATGACGGCGGCGTCGATCCAGTCGGTGGCTGCCAGCCGGTGCGGGGCGCCGGAGGCCCAGTGCCGGATCACGACGGCGTCGGCGCCCATGGCGGCGAGCGTCTGGGCCGTGTCCTTCAGTGATTCGCCCTTCGAGACGGACGATCCCTTGGCTGCGAAGTTGATGACGTCCGCGGAGAGCCGTTTGGCCGCAGCTTCGAACGAGATGCGGGTGCGGGTGGAGTCCTCAAAGAAGAGGTTGACCACGGTGCGGCCACGCAGGGCCGGGAGCTTCTTGACCTCGCGCTCCCCCACCGCGGACATTTCCTCGGCGGTGTCGAGGATGCGGATCGCGTTGGCGTAGCTGAGGTCTTCGGTCGAGAGCAGGTGCTTCATGCCGTCGCCTCGATAACGACTTCGTTCACGGCGCCGCCGCTGTTTTCCCCGCCGCTGGCGGAGTCGGTTTCTTCGAGCCGGACCCTAACCTTCTCCGCGGAAGAGGTGGGGAGGTTCTTGCCGACGTGGTCGGCGCGGATTGGGAGCTCACGGTGGCCCCGGTCGATCAGGACGGCCAAGCGGACGATCCGGGGCCGGCCCAGGTCGATGATCGCGTCCAGGGCGGCGCGGATGGTGCGGCCCGAGTACAGGACGTCGTCGATCAGCACCACTACCTTGTTGTCGATCCCGGTGCGGGGCAACTGGGTAGGGTACGGGGGCCTGGTGGGCTGGTGCGAGAGGTCGTCGCGGAACATGGTCACGTCCAGCTGGCCGACGATTGCGGCGGGATCCACGGCGGGATCGGCGGCGGCAATTTTGGCGGCGAGCCGGACGGCGAGCGGATAGCCGCGCCGCGGGATGCCCAGCAGGACCAGGTCCTGGGAGCCCTTATTGGACTCGAGAATCTCATGGGCGATACGAGTGAGTGCACGGTCGATGTCAGCCTGGTTGAGGACAACCCTGCTGAGCTGGACCTTGGCCGGAACCGGTGCTTCTGGAACAGAAGTCAACGCTCGTCTCCCCTTTCCCCGCCTCACGGGACGGAATTAAAAAAGGATCATTTGCTCTCTCAAATTACCACACGGGCTGCCGCCACCCGGCCCCGGCGGACGCGGCGTCCGTCACACCGGCGCGAGGTCTGCGCGGGTGCGCGCGGGGTGTGCCAGGGGCGTAATAGGCGGCCGGGCCGCGCGCACCTTAGGCTCGTGGCATGACGAGCTTCGATCCTCCGCCCGCCCGGCAGGCGCCCGGCGGCCCCCGGCAGCCGCAGCAGGCGAACCCCAGTTGGATGGGTCACGTCCAGCCGGACAACTACCGGCCGACGCCGGGCTCCGGCCAGTTGCAGGGCCAACTGCAGGGCCGGTTGCAGGGTCCTCCGCCGCTTCCAGCAGCCTACGCCGGGGCAACCTGGGCCCGGGCCTCAGCCGGCATGGCCGCGCTGGTGCTCGGCGGCGGGGTACTCGCTTTCGTCAGCCTGTTCCTGGTGCTTCCCTTCGTGCTGGAAAACACCGGCCCGGGCGGCTTCGTCGTGGGTTTCATCGCCTCGCTGCTGCCACTCAGTGCCGTCCTGCTGGCCGTCCGCTTCATTGACCGCTGGGAGCCCGAACCGAAGCGGCTGCTGTTCTTCGCTTTCGCGTGGGGCGCGCTCGTTTCGATTTCCGTGACGATGCTGATCCAGCCGTTCTTCGCGCTCGCCGCAGGCCCGGCGTCCGGGCTGGACTACCGGACGTTCGCCGTCACGGTGCAGGCACCGGTGGTGGAGGAATTCGCCAAGTCGCTCGGCCTGTTGCTGCTCCTAATTTTTGCCCGCAAGCAGTTCGACGGCCCGGTCGACGGCGTCGTATTCGCGTTCACGATTGCCGGCGGTTTCGCCTTCACCGAGAACATCCTGTACTTCGGCCGGGCAATCGCCGAGTCCAGCACCCCGGGCACGGACCTGGCCATCGTGTTCTTCCTGCGCGGCGTGATGTCCCCGTTCGCTCACGCCATTTTCACCGGGACAACCGGGCTCGTCCTGGGCTTCGCGGCGCGGCGCTGGCATTCCGGCCTGACGTTCCTGGCCTTCCGGGTGGGCCTGGTTCCGGCGATGTTGCTGCACAGCGGCTGGAACTCCATGGGCCAGAATTTCCTGGCCCAGTACATCCTGGTCCAGGTGCCGATCTTCCTCCTGGCAGTCCTGGTCGTGGTCCTGCTGCGAGTTGCCGAACGCCAGCTGACCCGCCAACGGCTCCAGGAATATGCAGCGGCCGGCTGGTTCAACAGCCAGGAGGTGGCAATGCTGGCGACCCCCGGCGGGCGCCGCGCTGCCCTCCGCTGGGCCAGGTCGATTGGCCGGGCCCCGGAGATGAGGGCGTTCCTGCAGGCCGCCACCCGCCTGGCGTTCACCCGTCAGCGGATCCTCAGCGGCCGGGACGTGCCGGCGCACCAGCTCGACGAACAGCATCAGCTCGGCGAGGTCGTGGCCTCGAGGGATGCGCTGCTGCGCTAAGCGGCGGGAACCTCTCCAGCAAAGGACCGGCCGGCATACGCGAAGGGCCGGTGTCCGCCGTGAGGCGGGCACCGGCCCTTCGAGGAGCGGTCATGGGGCCGTCAGGCCAGCAGGGACGGCTTCAGCTGCTGCAGGCGGCCGAGCAGGCCGTTGATGAACGACGGCGACTCGTCCGTCGACAGCGTCTTGGCCAGCGCCACGGCTTCACTCACGGCGACGCCGTCGGGGACGTCGTCGTTGTAGAGCAGTTCCCAGGTGCCGATCCGCAGGATGATGCGGTCCACCGAGGGCATCCGCTCCAGCGACCAGCCCTGCGAGTAGGTTTCGAGGAATTCGTCGATCGCGGCTTGGTGGGACACGACCCCCTCGACGATTTCCAGGGTGTAGGGGTTGATGATCTGATCCGTCTGTTCACGACGGGAACGCAGCACATCGAATGCGGAGGTGGAGCGCTGCTCCGCCTCGAAGAGAACATCCAGGGCCCGGTTACGGGCCTTACCGCGTGCACTCACTAGTCGTTGACCCGGCCAAGGTAGCTGCCGTCGCGGGTGTCGACCTTGACCTTGGTGTTGTTCTCGACGAACAGCGGCACCTGGATCTCGTAGCCGGTCTCGAGGGTCGCGGGCTTGGTGCCGGCCGAGGAGCGGTCGCCCTGCAGGCCCGGCTCCGTGTAGGTGATTTCCAGCACGACGCTCGGCGGCAGTTCGATGTACAGCGGGTTGCCCTCGTGGATGGCGATGTTCACCATCTGGTTCTCGAGCATGAAGTTGGTCGCGTCGCCGACGGTGGCGGCGGACACGGTGAGCTGGTCGAAGTCCGAGGTGTCCATGAACACGAAGTCGGCGCCGTCCTGGTACAGGTACTGGTAATCGCGGCGGTCAACCGTTGCGGTCTCGATCTTGAGGCCGGCGTTGAAGGTCTTGTCGACGACCTTGCCGGACATCACGTTGCGCATCTTCGTGCGGACGAAGGCGCCGCCCTTGCCGGGCTTGACGTGCTGGAATTCGATGATGTTCCAGAGCTGGCCCTCAAGCTTCAGCACGGTTCCGTTCTTGATGTCGTTAGTGGTTGCCACAGTATCCTCAGGTTTCCTTGTTGACTGGTTCTAGCCGCCAGCCGCTAATGCCAGGCAGGCATGCCGATTCGGCCCGCCAGCGCGTGTTTATCAAAAATCCAAGAACCATTCTACCGGTTTTGCCGGATCGCTGCCGGACGGCCCATGCAGGCCGCCGGCAGGCGCCGTTGGCGGCCGTCTTTGGCAGGCCCCCCAAGCCGGCATCTTTAGCAGGCCAAATCCAGCACGTCCCGGGCGCGCTGCAGCGCCACGGTCGATGAATAGATCAGCGCAGCGTCCGCGGAGCCTGCCACCCGCAGGTCCAGCGCCTTGGCGAAGGACTCGACGGCGGCGGCGATGTTGCCGGCGGCGAAGTAGGACCGGCCCAGGTGCTGGCGGACCACGGCCTCGTCGGGGGTGCCCTGCGCTTCGGGAAGCAGTTGGCGGTAAAGCTCAACCGCGCGGTCAGAGCGGTGTGATACCCGCAGGACCTCAGCCTCGAACATCCGCAGCCGGAACGAATCGGGATCCTTGTACCGGGCCTCGGCGAGCAACTCGGCGGCCTCGCCCGGGTGGCCCTCCACGAGGCGCACGAAGATCAGGTCCGTGGGGTCGGTCGAGGCCGCCAGCGCCTCCGCGCAGGCTTCCTCGTTGACCACCTGCGGCATGAGGGTTAGCGGGTTGATCCTGATGCCGGGAAACCCGGCGTCGGGCCACTCGCTGGTGCCGCCATTGTCGCTGATCATCAGGAAGCGATTTCCTGGTATGCCGCGAAGAGCAGCGACGTGTCCGGCACGTCCAGGATGCCCGGGCGTCCGACGCCGTCGAGCACCACGAAGCGCAGCAGGTCACCGCGTGCCTTCTTGTCCCGCCGCATGCCGTCCAGCAGTGCCTGCCAACGGTCACGGCGGTAGGTGATTGGCAGACCGAGGCTCTCCAGGATGTCCCGGTGGCGGTCGGCGTCGGCGTCGCTGAGCCGGCCGACGCTGCGCGCCAGTTCGGCAGCGAACATCATGCCCACCGAGACGGCGGCGCCGTGCCGCCATGAGTAACGTTCGGCGAGTTCAATCGCGTGGCCCAGGGTGTGCCCGTAGTTGAGGATTTCCCGCTGCCCGGTTTCCTTCAGGTCCTCGGAGACGACCCGTGCCTTGACGGCGATGGCGCGTTCGATCAGCTCACGCAAGGTTTCGGAGCGGGGATCGGACACCGCGGCGGGGTCCTTTTCAATCAGTTCGAGGATGGCCGGGTCGGCGATGAAACCGCATTTGATGACCTCGGCCATGCCGGAGATGATCTCGTTTTTGGGCAGCGTGTCCAGGGTGTCCAGGTCGGCGAGGACTCCGGCCGGCGGGTGGAAGACGCCCACCAGGTTCTTGCCTTCGGCGGTGTTGATGCCGGTCTTGCCGCCGACGGCCGCGTCCACCATGCCGAGCAGGCTCGTGGGCATGTGGATGACCTTGACGCCGCGCAGCCAGGTCGCGGCGACGAATCCGGCGAGGTCGGTCACCGCTCCCCCGCCGACGGCGACGATCGCGTCCGAGCGGGTGAAGTCGTTCTGGCCCAGCACCTGCCAGCAGAAGGAGGCCACCTCGATGTGCTTGCCTTCTTCGGCGTCCGGGATCTCGGCCGTCAGCGCGGTGAAGCCGGCGCTGGCCAGCTCCTCGCGGACAGCGTCGCCGGTAAGCCGCAGGGCGCGCGGGTGGACGACGAGGACGCGCTTGACGCGCTCCCCCAGCAGCTCAGGCAGCTTTGCCAGCAGCCCGCGGCCGACGACGACGTCGTAGTTGTCCCCCGGAGCCTTGCCGGTGACTTTGATGACGGTTGATTCGGTGCTCACTTTTCAACTTTCCTTGTCGCTGCTGGGGTGCGCGTTGCCTCGTTGTCGAGGGCGGCGTGCTGCTCCAGGGCTTCTTCGAGCCCGCGCGCGAGCTCTTGGACAGAGCCGCTCCGGACGTCGAGCGTCAGGTCGGCGAGCCGTTCGTAGACCGGCTGCCGGGTGGCGAACAGTGTCCGCCAACGTTCCATCGCGTCGCCGGCCAGGAGCGGCCGCCCCGAGTTGCGCGCGATCCGTTCGGACACCGTGGCGGCATCGCATTCCAGGTACACCACGATGCAGTTGGCGAGCAATTGCTGCGTTCCCGAGTCCAGGACAGCCCCGCCGCCGAGCGAGATTACGGTGCTAGAGCCCTTGGCGCTGCTGGCCGCCGCCTCTTCGATGGCCTGCGCCACCGCCCGGGCCTCCAGTTCGCGGAATGCGCATTCGCCCCTTCCCGCGAAAATATCAGCGATGGTGCCGTGCTGGGCAACCACCTCGACGTCGGTGTCGACGAAGCGGGCGCCGAGCTGCAGTGCGAGCTGCTGCCCGATCGCGGACTTGCCGACGGCCATGGGGCCGATCAGGGCGACCGGCCGGTTCAGGGCCTTTTGCGGCGCGTGACGGGCCGCCACTAGTGCCCGATCGAGTCCAGGGACGCCGGAATGTTGTCCAGGTAACCCTTGATGTTGCGGGCGGTCTCCTGCACGGAGTCGCCGCCGAACTTTTCCGTGACTGCTTCGGCGAGGACCAGCGCCACCATGGCCTCGGCCACCACGCCGGCGGCCGGGACGGCACAGACGTCCGAGCGCTGGTGGTGTGCCTTGGCCGCTTCGCCGGTGCTGATGTCGACCGTCTTGAGGGCGCGCGGCACCGTGGCGATTGGCTTCATCGCGGCCCGGACCCGGAGCACGTCACCGATGCTCATGCCGCCTTCGATGCCGCCGGCCCGGTTGGACGTGCGGATGATCCTGCCGTCCTGGTCCTTGACGATTTCGTCGTGGGCTGCGGAGCCGCGGCGCGAGGCGGTGAGGAAACCATCGCCGACTTCCACGCCCTTGATGGCCTGGATGCCCATCAGGGCAGCGGCCAGGCGCGAGTCAAGACGCCGGTCCCAGTGCACGTAGCTGCCCAGTCCCGGGGGCAGTCCGTAGGCGAGGACTTCGACGACGCCGCCGAGGGTTTCGCCTTCCTTGTGCGCCATGTCCACCTCCGCGACCATGGCATCGGAGGTTTCGCGGTCGAAACAACGCAGCGGGTCGGCGTCGAGCGCCAGCACGTTGTCCGGCACCGGCAGCGGCCGGCCTTCCGGGACGGAAACGCTGGCAACGGACACCGTGTGGGAGACCAGTTCAATGCCGAGCTGCTTGAGGAACGCGGAGGCGACGGCGCCCAGGGCCACGCGGGTGGCGGTTTCCCGGGCGCTGGCGCGCTCCAGGACCGGACGGGCCTCGTCAAAGCCGTACTTCTGCATGCCGGTGAAATCGGCGTGGCCCGGCCGGGGCCGGGTAAGCGGCGCGTTGCGGGCCTGGTCGGCGAGGGCTTCGGGGTCCACCGGATCGGCGGACATGATCTGCTCCCACTTGGGCCACTCGGTGTTGCCGACCTGGATAGCGACGGGACCGCCCTGGGTCAGGCCGTGCCGGACGCCGCCCAGGACCGTCACAGCGTCCTGTTCGAACTTCATCCGGGCACCGCGGCCGTATCCGAGGCGCCGTCGGGCCAGCGCCTCGACGATCTGGTCCCGGGTGAGTTCAACACCTGCGGGGACGCCTTCGATAATTCCGACCAGGGCCGGACCATGGGATTCTCCGGCAGTCAACCAACGCAACATAAAATCCATCCTGCCATGCGAGGCACTTAGAACACCCGTCGGGGTGCCCCGACTGCGTCACACATCACATCTATGACTTCAGCGGGCACGGCGCCCTCCAGGCCGGTGAAATGTCGAACCTGCTCGACCGCCTGGTACAGCAGCATTTCGAGGCCGGGGACCACTCGTCCGCCCGCGTCCGTCCAGGCCGCGGCGAGCCGGCTGGGCCAGGGGTCGTAAGCGACGTCGAGCAGCACACCCCTGGCGTGAGCGCCGTGCCGGGCCAGTTCTGCCGCCAGTTCCCCCGCCAAGCCGTCCGCGGCCCGCGGCGGCAAGGTGGAGATCACGACGTCGGCTGCTGCCATCGCAGGCGCTGCTGCGTTCAGCGGCAGCACCTCAAGCGGGAGACCTACGGCATCGACCGCGGCCCGGGCTTCGACGGCACGGCCGACGTCCCGTACGTAGACGGCCGCGGACGGCGCTCCGAGTTCCTTCAGGGCGGCGATGGCTGCTGCTGCTGTCCCGCCGCCACCGAGGACGACGGCGGAGGGTTCTGCGGCCGCGCCGGCGTACCGGAGGGCGTTGACGATCCCGGCGACGTCAGTGTTGTAGCCCACCAGGCGGGGGCCGCGCGCCGCGTCCCCGGGCTCGAATGCCACCGTGTTGATGACGCCCAGCTGCCGGGCGATGCCGCGGATCTCGTCCACCTCGGCAGCCATGGCGGCCTTGAGCGGCATCGTCACGGACAACCCGCGCCACCGTTCGTCGCCGCGGACGCCGGCCATGAAGGCCGCAAGGGCATCCTCGGTGACGTCGACGGCGTCGTAGTCCATCTCAATGCCGAGTCTTGCGTAGGCGGCGCGATGCAGGGCCGGTGACTTCGAATGGCTGATGGGATGCCCGAGGACGGCGGCCCGCAGTGTCACACGCAACGTCCGGGGTTGGCCTCGCACCAGGCGTTGTACTTGGCCACGTAGCCGTTGTGCTCGGCCAGGGTCTTGGAGAACTTGGTTTCCTTGGTGTCCAGGTTGATCGTGACCCAGTAGAGGTAGTCGTTCTTCTTCGGCTTGGCCGCTGCGTCGATGGCCCGCTTGCCCGGCGAACCGATCGGGCCGGCCGGGAGGCCTGTATTGGCGTAGGTATTGTACTTGTTCGACTTATCGGCCTTCTGGGCCTCGTCGATGTGGAAGCTCCGGATGCCCAGCCCGTAGGTCACCGTGGCGTCGGACTGGATCAGCCCGTTCGTCTCGGTGTTGTTGGGCTTGAGCCGGTTGTAGATGGCGCCGGCGACGTCTCCGTATTCGGCCTGGCCGCCTTCGGCCTGCACGATGCTTGCGACCGTCAGCACGTCGTACTGCTTGGCCGGGTCCGTCACGCCTTGGGCCTTCAGTTCCTCGAGGGTGCTGCCGACCAGTTTCTGCAGCACGTCCTTGCCGGAGGTGCCGAGCGGGAAACGGTATTCACCCGGGAAGAGGAATCCTTCAAGGTTCTTGGCCTTGGACGGCACGCCGAACTGCTTCGGGGAGTCGCTGAGGGCCTTGAGTTCGCCGACCGGGATCCCGGTGCCTTCGGAGATGGACTGCAGCGATTCGTTGATCCTCATGCCGGCGCTCAGCGCGAAGTACATGACCTTTTCCTGGCCCTTGTTCAACAGCACGTTCACGGCGTCCGCGTTGTTCATTTCGTTGCGCATCGTGAAGGTTCCGGGGCTCAGGGCGCCGCCCGCGGCGACGAACTGCTTGACGAAAGTGTCGGCGTTCGCAATCACCTTCTTGGATTCCATCTCGGCTGCAACGGACCGGGGTCCGGCGCCAGGCGGAACAGTGATGGTCACCGAGCCGGTCCCCGGACCCGGGTAGTCAGCGAGCTTGTCGCCACCAAGCAATGGCTTGATGAACTGAGCTCCGACGACGATCGCGACCACGAAGACGGCAAGCGTCAGGACGAGTGCCAGGAAGCGGCGGCGCCGTCGGACCTTCTTCGAGGGACCCTTGGTGGTGGGAATACGGGGGGCGCCAGCCATCAGGTCGTGGCCGGGCTCGTCGTCGTAGACGTGGTGGGCCTCATCATCGGGGTGGTCCGAGTAGGCCGGGTGGACTTCCGCCTCGTGATGAAGGCTGTGGCCATACTGCAAGGCGTCAGCGCGGCGGAGAGTCTCCTCGCGGGACATCCCGCCAGCGTATTCGTGCACCGGCTCGTCGTGGAGGGGTGCGTCATGGAGGGGAGCTTCGTCGATGGGCTCGTCGTGAACGGGCTCGTCCGGCTGGAACGCCGCATGCTCTGGCTGCTGGTACCCCTCCGCTGCGGGGACGGGCTCCTCGTGCTCGGGTTCCTGGTGCACGGGTTCAGCTGCCGGGACCTCGTCCAGCGGCTCGTGAACGGTCGGCGCGGCGTCCGGGAGCTCCTGGGCGCCGGCGGAGGACTGCCGGGGTGCTTCAGCCGGGGCCGAGGCGTCGGCTTGCGGCGCAGCCGGAGCCTCCCGTCCGGTCTCGAAGGCCTGGGGCGGGATGACGTCGTGACCCTGAGTGGCCAGGAACTTCTCCTGTGCCCTGATTTCTTTGCGCGTCAGCGGACGGCCGGCGCCGCCGTCGGCAACACCAGAGGAGTCGTCATTGTTGACCGGGCTCACTGTAGCCTTCCATTTTGGGCAGAATGCGTTGTGCAGAATGCGTGTGTACTTCCGGGACGGGCAGAGCGCCGTCGCCGGGTGGCCCCGGTTGGAGGTCGTCCGCGCTAACGCGGCTTCCTACATCCGTTCCCCTGGCCTTTTGCATATCGATCGCATGTTGCAGGATACCTGCGGCCGCGACCTGATCAACTACTTTACGATGGTCCCTGCTGCTCATGCCAGCTTGGTGCAGCTCGCGGTGGGCTGTCACCGTGCTCAGTCGCTCGTCGATCAGCCTCACCGGCAGGCAAGATCCGGCCTCCGATAGTTTACTGACCAGTAGCTTCGCATATTCGGTGGCCATTCGGGCGGAAGCGTGCTCCTCGCCCTTCATGGTCCGTGGCAGGCCCACAAAAATTTCGACAGCACCGAGCTCCACGGCAAGGTTGGCGAGGATCCGGACGTCGGTGTTCTTCTTCACGTTCCGGGTCAGCGTCCGCAGCGGCGTGGCCAGGATGCCGTCGCGGTCGCATACCGCGACGCCCACCCGAACGGTGCCGACGTCTACCCCGAGTTTCACGCCCTGGGGGTAGACGCCGGGCACGGCTGCTTCAGTCATTCAGGGTCCCGGGGGTCAGCGCTTGGTGATGGCGTCCACGACCGCGGTCAGGGCAGCGCCGACCTTGGCAGCGTCGGTGCCGCCGCCCTGGGCAACGTCGTCCTTGCCGCCACCGCCGCCGCCGAGGATACCCGCGGCGAGACGCACCAGCGCACCGGCCTTGACGCCGGCGGACCGGGCTGCCTCGTTGGTGGCGATCAGGATGACCGGGCGGTCATTGCTGACGCCGGCGACCGCGACGGCGGCCGGCTCGGAGCCGAGGCGGGTGCGAAGGTCCAGGGCGAGGCCGCGAAGGTCGTCGGCTCCGCTGACCTGGCCGGCGTCGTGCGCGATGACCTTGACCCCGGCAGCGTCCCTGGCAGTGCCCACCAACTGGGCGGCGGCGGCCGTGAGCTGTTCCTTGCGCAGCCGCTCAAGTTCCTTCTCGGCCGTCTTCAGCTTGCTCAGCGTGCTGGCGATGCGTTCGGTGAGCAGGCCGGAGGGAACCTTCAGCATTTCGGTGAGTTCGGTCACCAGGGCGCGTTCAGCGGCGAGGTGCCGGAACGCGTCCATGCCGACGAAGGCCTCCACGCGGCGGTTTCCCGAACCGACGGACTGTTCGCCCAGCAGCGACAGGCTGCCGATCAGCGAAGTGTTCGAAACGTGCGTGCCGCCGCAGAGCTCACGGGACCAGGCGCCGTCGATCTCGACGACGCGGACCTCGTTGCCGTAGTTCTCGCCGAACAGCGCCATGGCGCCGAGGGCCTTCGCCTCGGCAAGGCCCATGACCTTGGTCTGAACCTGGAAGTTGTTCCGGATGGCGATGTTGGAGACTTCCTCGATTTCGGAGCGCGTGGCGGCGCTCAGGCCTTCACCCCAGGCGAAGTCGAAGCGGAGGTAGCCGGCCTTGTTGAAGGAGCCGCGCTGCAGCGCCTCCGGCCCAAGGATCTGGTGCAGCGCCGCGTGCACAATGTGCGTGCCGGTGTGCGCCTGCTCGGCGGCGTGCCGGCGTTCCCGGTCGACGGCGGCGAGGACCTGTGAGTCGGCACCGATTTCGCCTTCGCGGACGATTGCCTTGTGCACGCTCAGGCCCTTGATCGGCCGCTGCACGTCCAGGACCTCGACGACGAAGCCGTCGCCGGTGATGAGGCCGGTATCGGCGGCCTGGCCGCCGGCTTCGGCGTAGAACGGGGTCTCGGCGAGGACGAGTTCGATTTCCTCGCCGGTGGACGCCTGCGAGACCTTGCGGCCGCCGGCAAGGATGCCGCGGACTTTGGACTCGCCGGCGAGTTCGGTGTAGCCGGTGAAGACGGTCTCACCGCCGGCCAGCAGTTCCTGGAAAGCGGACAGGTCGGCGTGGGCGCCCTTCTTGCCCTTGGCATCCGCCTGGGCGCGCTGGCGCTGTTCGAGCATGAGCTTGCGGAACTCGGGCTCGTCGACCTTGAGCCCGGCTTCCTCGGCCATTTCCAGGGTGAGGTCGATCGGGAAGCCGTAGGTGTCGTGCAGGGCGAAGGCGTCGGCGCCGGAGAGCGGCTGTCCGGCGGCCTTGGATTCCTTCACGGCGTCCTCAAGGCGGGCGGTGCCGGAAGCGATGGTGCGCAGGAACGCCTTCTCCTCGGCGTAAGCAATCCGGCTGATCCGGTCGAAGTCGGTCTCCACGATCGGGTAGACACCCTTCATGGCGTCCCGGGACGCGGGCAGCAGCTCGGGCAGGCAGGCCTTTTCGACGCCGAGAAGCCGCATTGAACGCACGGCGCGGCGGATCAGGCGGCGCAGCACGTAGCCCCGGCCTTCGTTTGAGGGGGTGACGCCGTCGGCGATCAGCATCAGGGCCGAACGGATGTGGTCGGCGACGACGCGCATCCGGACGTCGTCCGTGTGGTGCGGGTCTTCCGGGGTCTCGGCGGAGGTGTATTCCTTGCCGGAGAGCGCGGCGGCCTTATCGATCACCGGGCGGACCTGGTCCGTCTCGTACATGTTCTCGACGCCCTGCAGGATCATCGCAAGGCGCTCCATGCCGAGGCCGGTATCGATGTTCTTCTTCGGCAGTTCGCCGGTGATGTCAAAGTCCACCTTGGAGCGCACGTTGTCGATCTGGTACTGCATGAACACGAGGTTCCAGATCTCGATGTAACGGGTCTCGTCGGCCAGCGGGCCGCCCTCGATGCCGTAGGCGGGGCCGCGGTCGTAGTAGATCTCGGAGCACGGGCCTGCGGGGCCGGGCTGGCCGGTGGACCAGTAGTTGTCCGCCTTGCCCATCCGCTGGATCCGCGCGGCCGGAACGCCGGTGTTCTTCAGCCAAAGCTCTTTGGCCTCGTCATCTTCTTCGTAGACGGTGACCCAGAGGCGCTCAGGCGGCAGGCCATAGCCGCCGTCGTCGACGCTCGTGGTAAGCAGTTCCCAGGCAAACTTGATGGCGTCTTCCTTGAAGTAATCGCCAAAGGAGAAGTTGCCGCACATCTGGAAGAAGGTGCCGTGCCGGGCAGTCTTGCCGACTTCCTCGATGTCGCCGGTGCGGATGCACTTCTGCACGCTGGTGGCACGGGAGTAAGGGGCTTCCTCGCGCGCGGTCAGGTACGGGATGAACGGCACCATGCCGGCAACCGTGAACAGCAGGGACGGGTCGCTGGAGACCAAGGAGGCGGAAGGCACCGCCGTGTGGCCCTTGCTGACAAAAAAGTCGATCCAGCGCTTGGTGATCTCCTGCGACTTCATAACCTGGTTACTTACCCTTCAATATGCACTACGTCGTTGGTTCCGGCCGGATTCTTGCCAGCGGTACTCACGGCGGAGTAGACGGCAGACACCTTGCTGCCGGTCTTTCGGAACACTCTGATGTGCCGGCCTGGTTCCGGCAGGCGCCCCGCGGGGCACCCTTGTTTCTAATTCTCTCCCGGCTAACGCCGGACCGCATCCCGACCGGCGATGGCGCCGTCAGCGGCTCCATCGACCCCAAGCGCGGTGCGGAGCTCGGTTTCCCGCTCCCGCATGCCTACTCGGACGGCGTCGGCGAAATCGTAGACGCCGTCGGCGAGCCGGCCGACGGCCCGGTTGAGGCCTTCCGGTCCGAGGGTGGACTGCGCCTCGGTGAGCTTACGGAAGGCGATGACGCCAATCGCGACGCCGATACCCATCCAAATGATTCTGTTCATGTCAGGTCCTCTCAGGGTTGGGTCAGCGGCTGCGGCGGCCGGAAGTGGGCTTCTTGCGCGCCGAGAACGCGGACCGCACGCCGTAGCTGAAGGCGGCAACCTTGATCAACGGCGAACCGACCGTCGCGGCGACCAGCGAGGACAAGGCCGAGATGTTGGCGGAGGCGTCGGAGACGTTGGAGGCGATCCCGTCGACCTTCTTCAGCTGCTGGTTGGTGGTGGAGACGGTGGCGGTGACCTCGTCCATGAGCGGGGTGGCGCCGTCGCTGATCGACCGGATGCTGCTGCGCACCTCGTCGAAGACTCCCCCGAGCTTGAGGATCGGCACGGCGAGCAGCAGGACCAGCAGTGCAAACACACCGGCCGCGATCAGGCCGGCAATATCGCCACCAGACATAGATGTTCATCTCCTTGAAACTACGTGGATTCCTGCGTCGACCTCCGCTGCCGGACACGGCAGGCGGAGAACTCCCCCAAGTACCTTACATACAAAGAAGCCCGTGGCGCTTGCCACGGGCTTCTTCGTAAGGTGTCGCGTTGGATCTAGCGTGCGTAGAATTCCACGACGAGCTGCTCTTCGCAGGTCACGGGGATCTCGGAGCGCTTCGGGCGACGGACCAGGCGGGCCTGCAGGGCGTCAAGCTTGACGTCCAGGTAGGCCGGAACCATCGGCAGGACATCGCGGTGCGCGCCGGCTGCTGCCACCTGGAAGGGAGGCATGGTCTCGCTGCGGCTGTGGACGTGGACCAGCTGGCCCTCACCGACGCGGAAAGACGGGCGGTCAACGCGGATGCCGTCGACGAGGATGTGGCGGTGCACAACCATCTGGCGGGCCTGGGCGATGGTGCGGGCGAAGCCTGCACGCAGCACGAGGGCGTCGAGACGCATTTCGAGCAGTTCGATCAGGTTTTCACCGGTCAGGCCCTTGGTGCGGCGCGCTTCTTCGAAGGCACGGGTCATCTGGGCTTCGCGGATGCCGTACTGGGCGCGCAGACGCTGCTTTTCGCGCAGACGTACGGCGTAGTCGGAGTCCTGCTTCTTGCGGGCACGGCCATGCTCACCGGGGCCGTACGGGCGGCGCTCCATGTACTTGGCGGCCTTGGGGGTCAGAGCGATGCCGAGTGCACGCGAGAGGCGTGCGGTACGGCGAGCACGAGTGTTGTTAGCCACTTGTGTCCTTCCAATATCTGCGGTGTGTCAGTGTTACTGGCCTCCACGATGGAGAGCATCGGCCAACCGCTGCCTTTTGCTACTGGGCACAGGGCAAACCCATCAAATCAGCATGAACTGCCGAAAACTGGTGGATTGTGCGTCCGTGCCTTGCCAGACAACGAACCATCCTACCATGGCGATCCCTGGCGCCTGCTTGCCGCTGCTACCCCCCTACTTGCCCCGGGCCCTACTTGCCCCGGATGATCTTCCGCAGCCGCTCCAGCCGGGTGGAGATGTCCCGTTCTGCGCCGTTGGCCGTGGGTTCGTAGTAGTTCCGGCCCACGAGGTCGTCCGGCGGATACTGCTGCTTGGCCACCGCATGCGGCGCGTCGTGGGCATACTTGTAGCCCTTGCCGTGGCCGAGCTGCTTGGATCCCGGGTAGTGCGCGTCCCGCAGGTGGGCCGGGATGCCGTTCCCGAGGCCGGCACGGACGTCGGCGATCGCCTGGTTGATGCCCATGTAGGCCGCGTTGGACTTCGGGGCGGTGGCGAGGTGGACGACTGCCTCGGCCAGGATGATGCGCCCCTCGGGCATGCCGATCAGCTGCACCGCCTGGGCTGCGGCCACCGCTGTCTGCAAGGCGGTGGGGTCGGCCATGCCAACGTCTTCGGCCGCGGAGATCACGATCCGGCGGGCCACAAAGCGGGGGTCCTCCCCCGCCTCCAGCATCCTGGCCAGGTAGTGCAGCGCCGCGTCGACGTCGGATCCCCGGATGGACTTGATGAACGCGCTGGCCACGTCGTAGTGCTGGTCGCCGGCACGGTCGTAGCGCACCGAGGCGACGTCGAGCGCCCGTTCGGTGTGTTTGAGTTCGATTTTGACGGGAGCCTCACCGGCGCCGTCGGCTGCTTGAACGCCGTCGGCGTCGTCTGCGTCTCCGAAGGCGACGCCGGCCGCCGCCTCCAAGGCTGTCAGCGCCCGGCGCGCGTCCCCGCCAGATAGCCGGACCAGGTGGGCGAGGGCTTCCCCATCGAGCTCCACCTTGCCGTTCAGGCCCCGCGGATCCTCGGCGGCCCGCCGCAGCAGACCTTCGACGTCGGCGTCGGTAAGCGGCTTGAGCGTCAGCAGCAGCGAACGGGACAGCAGCGGCGACACCACGGAGAAGGACGGGTTCTCGGTGGTGGCCGCGACCAGGACCACCCAGCGGTTCTCGACCCCGGGCAGCAGGGCGTCCTGCTGGGCCTTGTTGAATCGGTGAATCTCGTCCAGGAACAGCACCGTCGTCGTTTTGTAAAGGTCCCGCGCGGTGAGGGCCTCGTCCATGACGCGCCGGACGTCTTTCACACCGGCGGTGATGGCGGAGAGCTCAACGAACTTCCGGCCCGGGCCCTTGGCGATGACGTGCGCCAAGGTGGTCTTGCCGGTGCCCGGCGGTCCCCAGAGAATAAGGGAGCTCGGCCCGGCCGGCCCGGTGGCGTCGCTGCCGGCCGCGAGCTGCCGGAGCGGTGATCCCTGGCCCAGGAGGTGCTGCTGGCCCACGACATCGTCCAGGCTGCGCGGCCGCATCCGGACTGCCAGTGGGCTTCGCGGTGCGGAACGGGTCGGGGCGGCGTTCAGGGAGCTGCCGCCGGGCTCTTCGACGTCAACGTCGTCGTTAGCGGACGCGTTGTCCTGCCCTGAGCCAAAGAGATCATCCACATAGATAGGCTACTTCTAGTTCCCGGGCCGCCCTGACACGGCAGCCGCCCCTGCTACCCCCGACGGAGATCCCCGCCATGGCCAGCCCCGACACCCGTGTGGCGTTCGTCTCCGGTGACCGGCTGCCCGGCTGGGTGGAGCGCTTCAAGGCGAGCCATGGAGAGTCGCGGGAAGAACCGGAGGAGTCCGGGCTGCGGCTGTTGGCGGCCGACGGCGCCACGGCCCTGCTGCTGCCACCCTGGCCGGACGGCGGGCGCCCGGGGCGCGGCGGCGATTCCGTCGCCCGGCTGGCGTCCCTGGCATCGCAGCCGCGTCGGCTCGGCCTGGTCCTGGTGCGGCGCGGCGGCTATTCGGTAGCGGTGGTGTCCGAGGGGCAGATCCTTGCATCCAAGACCGGGACCCGGCATGTGCAGTCCCGCACGGCGGCCGGAGGCTGGTCCCAGCAGCGCTTTGCCCGGCGCCGCGCCAACCAGGCGGACGCCCTGGTGGAGGCCGTCGCCGAGCACGCCGCAAGGATTTTCGCGGACCAAAGCGTCGAATACCTCGCCCCGGGCGGGGACCGTTCCCTGGCAGAGCAAGTACTCGCCGAACCCGTGCTCAAGGGTTACGCGGCGCATCTCCGGCTCCCGTTCCTGGACGTTCCGGATCCGCGGGCGGCAGTGCTAAAGAAAGCCGCGGCCGACGCGTGTGCAGTGCGGATACTGGTCACGGACCCGCCTGCGTCCTAGGTGGATCTGCTGACGGCGCCTTGCGCTGGCCGGCCGGCTGCTGCCGGCACGATGGCTAGCTGCAGCCCATTGGCTGCCCTATTGCAACCGGGTAATTAGTCGGAGCAAAAACGGCCACCTGAGTACACGGCCAGTTAAGAGCCGAACGAAATCAAGTAACACTTACTGGTTTCCGCAAACATTGCGCCCCCATAGACTCATGCGCATTCACGGTCAAACAAAACAAAAGCTAATGGGGGACCTCAATGAGCAGTTTTGGCCAGCCGGCATTGCGAGCCCGACTTCAAATTCGACTTTCCTTGGCGTTCGTCGGCACCTATTTCGCCCAGGTTTGAGATCGTGAATAAGCAGCAACGGATCGTCACGAAACTTTTGGTCGTTATGACGCTCCTAATTCCACCGAACCTGTTTGCCGGCTCCGTCGCACTGGCGGCCGACGCGGTGAATCTTGTACAGAACCCGTCCCTTGAAGAGGGCGCGGCGGACGCCACGTGCTTCGAGCGCTCCGGCTGGGGCACGGAAGGGAGCTGGAGCTTCGTCGACGGCCGGCTGGGCGGGCGGGCGCTCTCAGTCACCCTCCAAGGCTATTCGGCGGGAGACCGCAAGCTGCTTCAGGCGGAAAGCACCCAGTGCGCACCGGCGGTGCTCGCGGGCCACAGCTATGCCATGAAGATTTGGTACAAGTCCACGGCGCCCGTGTCCCTCACCATGTTCCGGCACTCCAGCCAGGGCTGGAGCTACTGGGGCGACGTCCAGCAGCAGGCTCCGGCCGGTGACTGGAGCCTGGCCGCAGCCTCCACACCCGTGATCCCGGAGGGAACGGACCTAATAAGTTTTGGTCTTTCGCTCGGAACGGACGGAACCCTGACAACAGACGATTATTCCCTGACCGACATCCCGGCACCCACCCAGAGCACGGGTCAACTGATAATCAACGGAGACCTGGCAAATAGTGGCGCGATGCCCGATTGTTTTATGTTGGCAGGGTGGGGAGACAGGCAAATTTCCCATTCATTATCAAATGACGTTCCTGTGAATACACCCGCCGGCGGGCAGTCGTTTGTTATTAATGCAACGTCCTACCAGTCCGGTGACGCAAAACTGCTTCAGTCGGATGCCCCCGGGTGCGCACCGGCCGTAACGCCCGGCGAACAATATGACATCCAGGTCGACTACAAGTCCACCGCGGCAGACCCTTCCGGGCTGACGGTCTTCAGCCATACAGCCAGCGGCTGGCAGTACTGGACGGACCTTAAGTCGCTCCCGCCCGTGGCTTCCTGGACGACCGGGCAGGCCCGGACGCCGGCGATACCCAACGGCGTCGACCGAATTTCATTTGGCGTCTCCCTCGCCGGCAACGGCTCATTGTCGACGACCAACTACTCGATGATCAAATACGACGCATCAGGACCAAACCCGGTGGGAGGTCCGGACACCATCGGTTCGTGGGAAACCCTTTCCTCGCAGATGCCAGTGCGGGCGCTCCACTCAACGCTGCTCCACGACGGACGCCTGCTGCTCATCGCGGGGTCGGGCAATGACGAGACCAATTTCAACGCCGGCTCGTTCCGGGCGGTGGTCTGGACCCCCGGCACCAACGAGTTCAAGGACATCCCGGTGCCGTACGACATGTTTTGTGCCGGGCACGTGACCCTGCCGGACGGCAAGGTCCTGCTGGCTGGCGGCACGCAAGCGTTTCCGACCGCCAATGTCGGGCCGACAACCTTCCAGGGCTCCAAGAAGAGCTACTACTTCGACCCCGCGGACGACAGTTTTCACCAGCTTGCTGACATGGCCGGGGCGCACTGGTATCCCTCGCTGACGAAGCTCGGGAACGGCGACATCTGGTCTGCGGGCGGACTCGATGAGAAAGCCCAGGGCACCGTTCTCACCGAGATGTTCAACACCTCGGCGATGAAATGGCTGCCGCAAAACCAGGTTCCCCAGACCTGGAGTTTCTGGGGCACCTACCCGCACATGTATCTCCTGGAGAACGGCAGGATGTTCTATTCGGGAGGCCATACGTTCGGCAACGGGCTACCCGGGACAGGCGCCTCACTCTACGACTGGCCGACGGCGCAAATATGGGACGTGCCCGGGCTGCGGCAGAAGGATCTCAGGGACCAAGCCGGGTCGGTCTTCGTCGGTCCGGCGCAGGACCAGAAGATCATGATCGTCGGCGGCGGCAACGCCGACGGCAATACGCCGGCCATAAACCTCGTTGACATCATCGACTTGAAGCAGCCCAGTCCCCATTACGTCCCGGGCCCTGATCTCCCGGGCCCCGGCAAGATGTACGTCAACGTCCTGAATCTTCCGGACCGTTCCGTGCTGGCGGCCAACGGCGCGCAGTTGAATCGTTCCGGGAATATCCAAACGGCAGCCATCTATACTCCCTCGACCAACTCGTGGAAGGCTGTGGCCGCAGACCCGGTGGGCCGTAACTACCATTCGACGTCCATCCTCCTGCCGGACGGCAGGGTGGCTGTCATGGGATCCAACCCCTTGGACAATTCCTTCGAAACAAGGATCTCGGTTTACAGTCCGCCGTACCTGTTCAAGGGCACCCGGCCCACGATTACGACGGCACCGAGCCGCGTCACCTACGGACAGAACATACAGCTCGGTGTGACAGGCGACGTCACGGCAGCCTCCCTCATTCCGCCGATGTCCCAGACGCATCAGACCGACACCAACGCGCGCGTCGTCGATCTGCCACTGGCTGGAACGGGGACAAGCCGCACTGCGCAGGTCCCCAGCAATCCCAATCTCTTGCCGCCCGGGCCGTACATGCTCTCCGTCCTGTCCTCCGACGGAATTCCTAGTGTTGCAAGCTGGGTGTGGGTCTCATGACGCGGCGCCAGGAAACCCCGGCACGGGAAGGTCGTGTCATCCTCGCCCTGGCAGTGGCCGGACTGGCGGCGGCAGCCGCCCTGACCTGGAGCGGGATGGCTGCCCTGGACACAGTCAGGGGCGTCACCACTGGATCCCCGGGGGTTCAGGTGTCACCGGCTGCGATGGCCGCCCATGCGTCCGATGCCGCTGCGCCGGCAAATTCAGTTTCCGATCACGCCACCACACACGCCTCGGGCACCGCCGCAACGAACGCGGCGGTCCCGAAGCATCAGCCCCTTGCCAACCGCCCCGCCGGGCCGAAGGCTTCCCCCGGATCCGGCAACGCACCCGAGGTCTCCTTGACCGAAGCCGGCCGGGGAGCGTCCGGTGCGGCTGCTTCCAAGCTGAAGGGTGGAAATTCCACCGGCCTTAAGCGACGGGGCGCCGTGGACCCGACGACGGTGCTGTCGGACAGGGGTCCGTCCTTGGGCGGATGCCTCCCGCAATACGGCGCCGCCGGGCAGTGCCTTCCCGTCGTCCCGCCGAGCCTGAGCCAGCACCTAAAGGAGATGAAAGACGCCGGACTCGATCCCGGATCGATGCCGCACGTTTGGACCTGCACGGAGGTCCGCACCTACTTCAAGAACGGAATTATCGTCCGCCAAAGCGGAGTCGATCCGCAGAAGCTTGACGCGAATGCAGACGGGATTGCCTGCGGTCCCGCCGACTAGCAATCCCGACCAACACCACCCCTCCCCCGCGTTCCCGGCGTTAAACAAACTCATTGGAGCACTAGATGTCTGCTACTTTGCTGGCCAGCGCCATCGTCATCGTCCTCGCAGTTGCCCTCTTCGCCATCGCCATGTCCACCCTCTACTTGAACACCTACGCCTGGTGGGACCCCAAGACGCAGGTCAGGACCTCCTACTCGGGCCTCCAGTCGACGGAGGGACATTCCTTTTCGCTCATCATGCCCTGCAGGAAGGAACGCGAAGATGTAATGCGCGCCACGCTGGCGGCGCTCCTGGCACAGACCCATTCCCGCAAGGAAGTCATCATCTCGGTAGGTCATGACGACACCGAAACTACCGAGATCGCGCACCGAATCGCCAGGGAGTTTCCTGGCTTCGTTCGGGTCAGCGTCGACGCGAGCGAGAGGAAAAACAAGCCGCGGCAGCTCAACAAGGCGCTGTCGATGTGCCGGAACAGCGTGGTCGGCGTCTTTGACGCGGAGTCGATCGCTGCCGAAGAGCTGCTGGCGCACATCGATAGCGTGTTCACGACAAAGAACGCCGACGTCGTCCAGGGTGCGGTCCAGCTGATCAACTACAGGGACACGTGGTATTCGCTGCGGAACTGCCTGGAGTACTTCACGTGGTTCCGGTCCCGGCTGCACGCCCACTCCCGGCAAGGGTTCATACCGCTCGGCGGCAACACGGTGTTCATCAAGCGTGAGTTGCTCGCTGAGGTCGGCGGATGGGACGGCGCCTGCCTTGCCGAGGACTGCGATCTCGGTGTGCGCCTGTCCACGCTCCGCCGAAAGATCGTTGTGGCATACGCCCCGCAACTGGTTACGCGCGAGGAAACGCCCGACAGCCTTGCCGGGCTGATCCGTCAGCGCACGCGGTGGTCGCTGGGCTTCATGCAGGTGTTCGCAAAGGGCGATTGGAAGAGCCTGCCCTCCCGGCGGATGCGGACGATTGCCTGGTGGACGCTGATGCAGCAGCATTTCATCGCCCTGGCCGGTGCTTGTATTCCGGTCGCAATCGCAGCGGCAATCTGGGGCAAGTTCCCCCTCGTGGTTACCCTGATCACTTTCCTGCCGCTGATACCCACGCTCGTCACCGTCGCGTTCGACGTGTGCATGCTTCACGAATTTGGCCGCGACCACAAGTTCTCCATCGGCTGGTACGACTACTTCCGGCTTATCGTCGGCACACCCTTCTACCAAATCGTTCTCGCCTTCTCAGCCATAAGGGCCCTGCTCAAATTCCTGCGCCGCGACTTTGCCTGGGAAAAGACAGACCACTCCGGCTCCCATTTGGCCTATCTGGAGAGCGGGGCCGAACTCGCCCAGCCATAAAACCGCCAGCTCTTCGTAGACCGCCCGGGAGGTAGTCATGTCAACTACTGAGCTAGACCCTGACCTTCACGTTCCGGCCGTGTCCGGCCGCAAGGTCCTAAAGAGCCCAAAACTAGCCAAACACCGCGGCCCGGGACACGGAGCACCGTTCAAACTGGGGAACCTTCACAAATCGGACAAGATAGCGCTTATCGGACTCACCTTCATGTCGGCCGTCCTCAGCCTCTGGAACCTCGATGGAGCGCCAAGCTACCAGGACGATGAAGGCACCTACACCTCCCAGGCGTTCGCCGTGCACTCCGGAACCCTTGCCCCCTATACCTACTGGTACGACCACCCCCCACTGGGCTGGATCCAGCTGGCGGCGCTCAACTGGCTGCCAAGCCTCCTGCGCCTCGGCGACGGCACGGCCATCGGCGCCACCCGGTACGTGATATCCGCCTACTTCGTCGCCAGCGCGGTACTGCTCTACATGGTCGCCCGGCGTATGCGAGTGCGCACTCCATTCGCCGCGTTGTCGACAGTGCTCTTCATCCTGTCTCCGTTATCCCTCGTTCTCGGGCGCCAGATCTACTTGGATAATATCGGCGTACCCTGGCTCCTTCTGGCCTTCTACCTCGCGTTGTCCTCGCGGGACGCGCTGTGGCACCACGTCGGCGCCGGCATATGTTTCGCCATCGCCGTGCTCTCCAAGGAAACCCTGTCCATCTTCGGCCCCGCCCTGTTGCTCGCCCTGCTCTACCGGCCCAAATGGAGCAACCGGTCCTTTTCGGTCGTGGGTTTCCTCGCCGCCGGTGGCCTGCTGCTGGCTTTTTACCCGCTCTCGGCGCTGCTTCGGAACGAGCTCTTCTCCGGACCGGACCACGTGTCCCTCCAGGATGCCCTGGCGTACCAGTTCCTGAACCGTTCCGGGTCGGGCACCATTTTCCAGGCCGGCTCAAGCCGCGCCGAGCTGTTGGCCGGCTGGCTCTATTTCGACAAATACCTCATTGGCGCCGGACTGATTGCCGCCGTCGTTTGCCTGCTGCGCCGGCAGAGCCGGTTCCTGTTCATAGCCGTGGCCACGTTCGCCACGCCTGTGCTTCTGGGCCAGGGCTACCTGCCGGCGATGTACATCATCGGCGTGATTCCATTCCTGGCGCTGGCCTGCGGTACTGCCGTCGACATCTCGTGGAACGGAATGGAACGGCTCGCACGCCAATCTCCCCAGCGCTTGGCACCGCTGAGGACCGGGTTCATCACGGTCCTGTCGGCATTGTTGCTGCTGATGTCGCTGCCGCAGTGGTTCGAGCAGGATCGGACCCTGCTCACCGCTCAGACCAACTCCAACTGGCGGAGCACCATGCAGTGGGTCCAGTCCAACATCTCCAGGAACGACGTCGTCCTGGCCCCCTATTCCATGTGGCATGACCTCGATTCGAGCGGCTGGAACGACGCGTGGACCATGATCGCCACGGAAAAGCCCGATCTGGATAAGCAGTTCGAAATTGAGCGACCCGGCGGTTGGCGGGAAATCCAGTGGATCATCGTCGGCCCCTCGGTCACTGCCAACATCGATTCCCTTGGGCTGAGCCGCGTGAAGACAGCACTGGAAAACTCCGAACAGGTGCAGTCGTTCGGAGAGTGGAGCATTCACCGCATTGTGCCCCCGCCGTCGCGCTAAGACGCAGAGCATTAGGACAGCAGCCATGAAACTTTCTGTCATCATTCCCACGCGCAACGAAGCGCCAAACGTCCGGCAACTGATCCGGCGGGCCGCGGAGGCCTGCAGCTGCATTGAGGCAGAACTGGTGTTCGTCGACGACTCAACGGATGACACGCCGGCGGTCATCGAGGCTGCCGCCGCAGCCGAGCAGCTGCCCGTGAGGGTGATCCACCGTAAGGTGCCGGCCGGCGGCCTGAGCGGGGCTGTGGTGGCAGGTGTGCGCTCCAGCGAGGCCGAGTTTTGCATGGTGATGAGTGGGGACCTTCAGCATCCGCCGGAGCTCATCCCGGACCTGCTCACTGCGCTTGAGGGAAAGACCGCGGACGTCGTGGTCGCCTCGCGTTATTCCGCCAGCGGCAGCGGTACCCAGTCGACGGCGACCTGGCACCGCCGCGCCGTCTCCGCCGGTGCCACGCGCGTCACGCAATCGCTGTTTCCTGTGCGGTTGCGGGGCTGTTCGGATCCCATGACCGGATTTTTTGGGGTTCGGCGGGCCGCCATCGACTGCAGCAGCATGCGTCCCAGCGGATTCAAGATCCTGCTGGAAATCCTGGTCCGGCACAAACTTTCGTTGTCCGAGGTTCCGTTCACCCTTGGGTCAAGGACGGCGGGGAGATCCAAGGCGAGCATCGCCCAGGGCCTGCGTTTCCTCAGGCAGCTCGGCGAACTGCGAGTTGGCACGGCTGCGCTCTTTGCCGCCGTGGGCGCCATCGGAGCCGTGCTGAATCTTTTGATCATGGCGCTCCTGCTCTCCCTCGGAACGCATTTCGTCGTCGCAGCAGCCGTGGCCGCCGAGCTGACGATTGTCTCGAATTTCCTCATGCAGGAGAACATCGTGTTCGGCACCTTGGCGGAGAAGTCCAAGGGTATTTCCACCCGCTTCGCGCAGTCGTTCTGCTTCAACAATCTTGAGGCTCTGGTCCGGCTGCCGGTCCTGATGCTCGCGGTCAACATCCTTCAAATCGACCCCGTGCTCGCGCAGGCGTCGACGCTTCTTGCGGCGTTCGTGGTGAGGTACCTGTACCACTCACGAATCGTGTACTCCACCGATCCCGGTGTCACTGCCGCCGCCGGCCCGGGCTAGGTCCTGTCCGGCCGCCGGGACCGTCTCCTCCGCCATTTCGACGGTTTCGTGCCCATTCGATGCTGCGCTACGTCTAGCGCGCAGGGAACCGTCTAAACGGCGGGACGGGCGGGGCAGGCAGGCGGGGTCGTTGGCGGGAAGGCGTCAGCAGCCGGTCAGGTGCCGCTTCGGCCGTTCCTGCCGGTAAAGGTAGCGGCCCGATTCCTCGAAGCCTGCCTTGGCGTAGAGCTCCTGCGCGCCGGCGTTGGCCTTCGTAACGAGCAGCCAGTACCCGTCAAGGCCCAGGCGCAGCCCCTCACCAAGCAACGCCTGCAACACCCGTCCGGCGTGGCCACGCCTGCGCGCATCGGGGCGGGTCGCCATGCAGTACAGCCCGCCCCACCGCGGACCACCGGGTTCCGCTTCGGGCAGCGCAAGGCGCCCGACGGCGGCGGGGGCGCCGTTGTCGTCCCGGACGAGGGCGTACAGCGAGTGGCAGCGGGTCAGAATCCCGCGGGCGACGTCGAGTTCGGCCGGCCCACCGCGGCCGTCGACGCTCCACCACAGTTGCAGCCACTCTGCCGAGGGCTCCGTGGCGATCTCGACGCCACGGCCGGAGCCGGGAACGGAGCTGCGGGCGTCCCGGACCAGGATGAGGGTTTCCGATTGCCGGGTGAAGCCCTCCGCGTCGAGCAGGGTGTTGAGCGGCGCGGACCGCGGGTCGTCGAAGACCTGGAAGATCAGCGGCTGGCGCCGGACGCGGTACCAGAGCCGGGCGTCCCGGAGCGCGGCGGACAGTGCGGGACCGTCCACTCCCGGCTCGCGGGGCCAGACCGAGTTGGCCCGCTGCGTCACTCCCGAGGCAGCCCGGAGGACCCAGCCACCGGACTCCTCGCGTTCGGGGGCAGCCCAGGCGGCGTCCATCAACGTTTCCACTCCGGGTGCTGCTGCCATGTCTGTGACCTCCGCAAGGTGATTGTCCGTCGGCACAGCAACGGCCCCCCGGTTGCCCGGGGAGCCGTTGCCGCAGATCATGCCGGGCTACTTGGCGCCGTCGTCCTTCTTAGCCTCCGGCTTGAAGTCGACGCCGGCTTCCTTGCGCTGCTGCGCCGTGATGGGTGCAGGCGCCTGGGTCAGCGGGTCGTAGCCGCCGCCGGACTTCGGGAACGCGATGACGTCGCGGATGGAGTCAACGCCGGCGAGCAGCGAGACGACGCGGTCCCAGCCGAAGGCGATGCCGCCGTGCGGGGGCGCGCCGAACTTGAAGCCCTCGAGCAGGAAGCCGAACTTCTCCTGGGCGTCCTCGTGCGAAAGGCCCATCACCTTGAAGACGCGCTCCTGGACGTCGCCCTGGTGGATACGGATGGAGCCGCCGCCGATTTCGTTGCCGTTGCAGACGATGTCGTAGGCGTAGGCCAAGGCGGTTTCCGGGTCCGTGTCGAAGCTGTCCATGAACTCCGGCTTGGGCGAGGTGAAGGCGTGGTGCACGGCCGTCCACTTGCCGCCGCCGACCGCGACGTCGCCGGAGGCGACCGCTGCGGCTGCCGGTTCGAACATCGGCGCGTCGACAACCCAGCAGAAAGCCCAGTCGCTCGGGTTGATCAGGCCGGTGCGGTGGCCGATCTCGACGCGAGCGGCGCCGAGCAGCGCCCGGGACGGGGTCTTCTCGCCGGCGGCGAAGAAGATGCAGTCGCCCGGCTTGGCGCCCACGGCGTCGGCGAGGCCGGCACGTTCGGTCTCGGTCAGGTTCTTGGCCACGGGGCCGGCCAGCTCGCCGTCTTCCTTGAACAGCACGTAGGCGAGGCCCTTTGCCCCGCGCTGCTTGGCCCATTCCTGCCAGGCATCGAGGGCGCGGCGGGCCTGCGAGGCGCCGCCCGGCATGACGACGGCACCGACGTAGGGAGCCTTGAAGACGCCGAAGTTGGTGTCCTTGAAGAATTCGGTGAGCTCGGTGAGCTCCAGGCCGAAGCGCAGGTCCGGCTTGTCAGAGCCGTAGCGGGCCATCGCGTCGTTGTAGGTGATGCGCTGGATGGGCGTCGGGATCTCGACGTCGATCAGCTTCCACAGCGCCTTCACGATGCTTTCGCCGAGGTTGATGATGTCATCCTGCTCGACGAAGCTGGCTTCGATGTCGAGCTGGGTGAATTCCGGCTGGCGGTCCGCGCGGAAGTCCTCATCGCGGTAGCAACGGGCGATCTGGTAGTACTTCTCGAAGCCGCCGACCTGCAGGAGCTGCTTGAAGAGCTGCGGCGACTGCGGCAGGGCGTACCAGGAACCCGGCGCGAGACGGGCGGGGACAACGAAGTCGCGGGCGCCTTCCGGCGTCGAACGCGTCAGCGTGGGCGTCTCGATCTCGACGTAACCGTCCTGGTGCAGCAGTTCGCGGGCCACCCGGTTGGCTTCGGAGCGCAGGCGCAGGTTGCGGGCGGGGCCGGGGCGGCGCAGATCCAGGTAGCGGTGCTTGAGGCGTGCTTCTTCGCCCACTTCGACGTGCTCGTCGATCTGGAACGGCAGCGGGTCGGAGGTGTTGAGGATGGTGACCTTCTCGGCCATGACCTCGATCTCGCCGGTGGACAGCGCCGGGTTCTCGTTGCCCTCGGGCCGCTTGGAAACCGTGCCGATCACCTGCAGCACAAACTCGTTGCGGAGGCCGTGGAAGACCTCTTCCTCGCGGACGACCACCTGGGCGACGCCCGAAGCGTCGCGCAGGTCCACGAATGCGACACCACCGTGGTCACGACGCCGGCCGACCCAGCCGGCGAGGGTTACGGTTTTTCCAATGTGCTCGGAGCGAAGGGATCCGAGGTCGTGTGTGCGCAGCACAGCTCGCCTTTCAGAAGGAAAACAGGGTGGTGTTAAATGGGACCGCTACGGGAACGGTCCCGTTCGAGTTTACCCGCTGGAAAGGCCACCCCCGCCATGGCAAGCCAACCGACCCGGCCCGGGCAGCTGCAGCGGCGCCTGGGCGTCTTTGATTCCACCGCGATCGGCCTGGGCTCCATGCTGGGGGCCGGGGTGTTCGTGGTCTTCTCCCCCGCCGCCGCCCTCGCCGGCCTGCTGCTGACCGTCGCCGTGGCCCTGGCCGGTGTGGTGGCCTACTGCAACGCGGTGGCGTCGGCACAACTGGCAGCCCGGTATCCGTCCAGCGGCGGCACCTACGTGTACGGCCGGAAGCAACTGGGAGAATGGCCGGGCTTCATCGCCGGCTGGGGATTCGTGACCGGCAAGACCGCCTCCTGCGCGGCGATGGCGCTGACCTTCGGGCACTATGTGGCGCCCGGCTTCGCCACCCCGCTGGCGGTGGCCGCCGCGGTCGTGCTGACCGGTGTCAACCTGCTCGGCATCACGCGGACGGCACTGCTGACCAGGATCCTGCTCGCCGTGGTGCTGGCCACTTTGGTGTTTGTCGCCGTGGCCTCGCTGCTCGGCCCGCACCCTGCCGGCGCCGGCGCAGCGCAGGGCGGGACGCTGGGCGGCGTAGCCGGCACCGGAGTTGCGGGCGGGAACCCGTGGGGCGTGTTGCCCGCGGCCGGGCTGATGTTTTTCGCCTTCGCCGGCTATGCCCGGATCGCCACCCTGGGCGAGGAAGTAAGAGATCCGGCGCGCACCATCCCGCGGGCCATCCTGGCCGCTTTGGCCGGCGCCTTCGTGATCTACCTAGGGCTCGCCGCGCTGCTGCAGTGGCATTTGCCGGCTGAGCGGCTGGCCGGTTCGTCGGCGCCGCTGCTGGACGCGGTGTCGGCTTCCCAGCTCAACGCCGGCGTTCCCTTCGTCCAGGCCGGGGCCGCGGCCGCGTGCCTGGGCGCCCTGCTGGCTCTCATCACCGGGGTGGCCAGGACCACCCTGGCAATGGCACGGGAACGCGACCTGCCGGCGCCACTTGCCCGAGTGGGCGGCACCCACACGGTCCCGTTTGTGGCGGAACTGGCCGTCGCCGCCGTCGTCATCATCCTGCTACTGAGCACCAACGTAATGACCGTGGTCGGATTCTCAAGCTTCGGGGTGCTGATCTATTACGCCGTGACCAACGCCGCGGCCTTCACCCTCACCGGGCCCCGCCGCCTCGCCCCGCGGTGGCTCAACGTGCTGGGTTTCGCCGGCTGCCTGGTCCTGGCTGTGACGCTGCCGCCGGCCTCGGCGCTGGGCATGGCCGCTGTACTGGCCGTCGGTGTCGCCGGTCGCTTACTGGTCCTCCGACACCGGCGGCGCAGCGGGAACTGAGCGTGCGGGCCTAGGCCCGGGTCACGCGGACGTGCAGGTCTTCCTCGGCCGGCGTCCAACTGGCCGGATCGGCGTCGGACTGTTCGCCGGTGCGAATGTCCTTGACCTGGTGCTTGCCGTCGTCGTCGGTGAACCAGACGAACGGGATGCCGCGGCGGTCCGCGAACTTGATCTGCTTGCCGAACTTCTCAGCCTTGGCCGCAACCTCGGTGGCGATCCCCCGGGCCCGCAGCTGCGCGGCGACGTCCTGCGCCGCGCCCCAGCTTTCATCGTTGTTGAGCGCCACCAGCACGGCGGTGGGCACTGCGCGGGACGCCTTGGCCAGCTCCTGGCTGAGGATCCGCGACACCAGGCGGGTGACGCCAATCGACAGTCCGACGCCGGGGAACTTTCGGTTTCCCTTGCTCGCCAGCGCGTCGTAACGTCCGCCGGAGCAGATTGAACCGAGCTGCTCGTGGCCCACCAGGATGGTTTCCACCACGGTGCCGGTGTAGTAGTCGAGCCCCCGGGCGATGCTGAGGTCCGCGACCACCTTGCCCGGGGCACGCTGGACGGCGGCAGCAATGACCTGTTCCAGCTCGTTCAGGCCTTCCTCGAGCAACTCGTTGTTCACGCCGAGCGCCCGGACCTGCTGCACGAACGAGGTGTCCCCGGTGCGGATCGCGGCGAGTTTGAGCGCTGCCTGCGCCTGCTCCTCGGTGGCGCCGAGCTCGGTCTTGAGCAGCTCCGCCACCTTGGCCGGGCCGATCTTCTCGAGTTTGTCGATGCTGCGCAGCACCCCGGCCGTGTCGGTCAGGCCGATGCCGTTGTAGAAGCCCTCGGCCAGCTTCCGGTTGTTGATCCGGAGCAGGAAGTCCGGAATCGGGAGGGCGCTCAGGGCCTCCGCGATCACCAGCGCGATCTCGACGTCGTAGCGGAACGGGAGCTCGCCGTCGCCGACGACGTCGATGTCCGCCTGGGTGAACTCGCGGGCGCGTCCCTCCTGCGGACGCTCGCCGCGCCAGACCTTCTGGATCTGGTAGCGGCGGAACGGGAACGCCAGGTAGCCGGCATTCTCCACCACGTAGCGCGCGAACGGCACGGTGAGGTCGAAGTGCAGGGCGAGGGCGTGCGGGTCGGCCTTGTGCGCCGCGGCTGCACCGCCCGCGGACTCTCCCTCGTCGTCCTGCAGACGGCTCAGGCCGTAAACCTCTTTGTCGATTTCGCCCTTGCGGAGCAGCTGGCCCACCGTCTCCACGGCACGCGTCTCGATCGAGGAGAAGCCGTGCAGTTCAAAAGTCCGCCGAAGGGTGTCCAGCACATGCAGCTCCACCAGCCGCTCCTCGGGAAGCCACTCGGGGAATCCGGACAGGGAGGCGGTGCGTGCCATGGTGGAATTTTCTCCTCTAATAACGACGGCGGCTGCAACGGCCGCGGCGTCGCGCGCTGACCGGCCGGTCGTGCATAAACTGTGTGCGGCAGTCAGTTTATGCTTTCGGCGCGCGCATCTCTAATGCGGCTGCGGCCGGCGGCGCTGCCGCAGCATGCGCGCTGCACCCCGATCTGCGCCGACGGCGCGGCCAGGGATGCGGCCCTAGAACCAGGAGGACTTTTGGCGGCCAGTTCACGGAGCGCCCGCGAAGCCAAGCGGCGCGTCCAGCAGATGGAGGCGAAGCGCGAGCTTCGCCGGGAGCAGGACAAACGCCGGAAACGCGATAACCTCCTCGCGACCGCCGGCGGTGCCGCCGCGCTCATCCTCGCCGTCGTGCTGCAGCTGACGGTATTTTCCAGCAACCCCAGCGAGGATGAATTCAAGGCAGCGGAGGCAGGACTGGAAAGTCCGTCGGCCTCAGGTTCCCCCTCCCCCGCAGCAAGCAACGGCGCGAACATCCCCAAGCCGGAAACAGCGGCCGGGAAGACCTTCACCGGCACCCTGGCCCTCAACCGCGGCAGCCTGGGCGTTTCGCTCGACGGCCGCAAGGCACCGCAGGCGGCCGCCGTGTTCAAATCGCTCGCGGACAAGAACTTCTACAAGGGCCTCAGCTGCCACCGGCTCACCACCGCCCCCTCTTTCGGCGTGTTGCAGTGCGGTTCCAAGACCGGCGACGGCAATGGCGACCCCGCCTACACCTGGGGTCCGCTGGAGAACACCCCCGCCAACAACAAGTACCCGGCGGGCACCATTGCCGTGGCACGGACCGGCGGCAATGCGTACGGCAACGGTACGCAGTTCTTCATCGTCTACAAGGACACCGAGATCCCTGCCGACGCCGCCGGCGGATACACGGTGGTAGGTAAGGTCACATCCGGCTTGGATGTGGTTAGCAAGATTGCGGCAGCCGGAGTCAAACCCGGCGCCAGCGCCACGGACGGCGCGCCTGTGGAACCAGTCACGATAGACTCGTTCTCTCTGAAGTAACCAGCCGGGGCCCTCGCGGCCGCGGTGCCGGTATTTCCCTCCAAGCGAAAGACTTCTAGCGGTGACAGACAGTCAGAAATCCGACGAAACAGTGGCAGCAGCTGCCAACGAGACCGAAGCCGAGGCGACGGTGACCGACACGGCCAACGAAGCTGGTGCGGTAACCGAGACCGGTGCCAGCCCGGCAGAGGCGCCGGCAGCGCCGGAGTCTGCTCCGGCCGCGGCCCCTGCCCCGGCCCCCGCGCCCCGTCCGGCCCCATCGCCGGCCGCCTTCGCCGCGCGCCCGAAGGCGGCACCCTCGCTGGCAACGCCTGCCGCCACCTCCGCGTCGAGTGCCACTTCGCTGGCCGAGGCTGCACGCTGGGGCCGCGTCGAGGGCGACGGCCACGTGTTCCTGACCATCGATGGCGAGGAGCACCCTGTCGGCCAGTACCCGGGCGTCAGCGATGACGAGGCCCTTGGCTACTTTGCCCGCAAGTACGACGACGTCGTTGCCCAGATCGTGCTGTTGGAACAACGCGTAGCCTCCAAGGCTCCGGCCACGGACATGCAGAAGACCGTCACGCACCTGCGCGAACTGCTGGCTGAGCGCAACATGGTGGGCGATCTGCGCGCCGCGGAGGCCCGCTTGGACACGCTGTCCGGCCAGATCACCGAACTCGAAAAGACCGAGAAGGCGGAGCATGACGCCGTCCGCGCCGCCGAGCTCGCAGCCCGTGAAGCCATCGTGGCCGAAGCCGAGGAAATCGCCGGCCACGACCCGGCGCAGATCCAGTGGAAGACCTCCAGCGCCCGGATGAACGAGCTCTTCGAGAGCTGGAAGACGGCCCAGAAGAGCGGCGTCCGGCTCGGCCGCAGCAACGAAGACGCCCTCTGGAAGCGGTTCCGCGCCGCCCGCACCGTCTTCGACCGTCACCGCCGTGCGTACTTCTCCCAGCTGGACAGCAACAACTCGGCAGCCAAGGCCGCCAAGGAAAAGCTGATCACCGAGGCCGAGGCGCTCTCCTCCTCGACCGACTGGGGCTTCGCCGCCGGCGAGTACCGCCGACTGATGGACCAGTGGAAGGCCTCCCCGCGCGCCAGCCGCAAGGACGACGACGCCCTGTGGGCCCGTTTCCGCGCCGCGCAGGACGTCTTCTTCACGAATCGCCAGGCCGCCAACGAGGAGATCGACCAGGAGTACGGCGCCAACCTCAAGGTGAAGGAAGCCCTGCTGGTGGAGGCCAACGAGCTGCTCCCCATCAAGGACCTCGCCGCAGCCAAGAAGGCGCTGCAGTCCATCCGTGACCGCTGGGAGGAAGCCGGCAAGGTTCCCCGCGCCGACATGGGACGGATCGAAGCCGGCCTGCGGAAGGTGGAGGACGCCGTCCGCCACGCCGAGGACGAGAACTGGAAGCGCTCCAACCCGGAGACCAAGGCACGCACCAATAGCGCCCTGTCCCAGCTCGAGTCCGCGATCGCAGGGCTCAAGGAGGATCTGGCCAAAGCCGAGAAGGCCGGTGACGAGCGCAAGATCAAGGCTGCCCAGGAAGCGCTGGACGCACGCCAGGCCTGGCTTGAGCAGCTCGAGCGGTCCGCCAGCGAACTGTCCTAGGACCCGCTGACAGCAGCAGGCCCCGCCCCGGTTATCCACATGACCGGGACGGGGCCTGTCTCATGTCCGGGGCCGGGCGCCACGATGGCTAGATGACGCTGCATCCGGGCTACCCCGCCGCGAGTCTCCCCGACGCCAGCCCCGCACCGCCCAACAGGGCCCGCGCGGCCGCGCCCGCGGGTTCGAACCAGCCCGCGGGTTCGAACCAGCCCGGCGGCGCCGGGGTGCTCTATTCCCCGGGGACGCTCTTCTCCTGGGCCGAACTGCAGGCCATGGCATCCGACGGCGTGCTGACGCGGCTCTCGCAGCACGGCTACCTGCCGCCCGGCGCCGCCTCCACCCCGCAGTTGCGCGCACGGGCGGCCGCCTGCACGATTCCGGCGTCCATCCGCCAACGGGTAGTCGCCGGACGGATGACCGCTGCATGGATCTACGGCTGCACCGGGGAGCCGGACCGCACCGCGCTGCTCGTCGACGCCAACCGCCGCGTTTCGAGCCTCCGGGGTGCCCGCGGCTGCACTTTCCATGAAGTCCGGCTGGGGCCGTTCGACGTCGTCAGCATGGGCGGGCTCATGGTGTCCAGCCCGCTGCGGACGGCGGTGGACATCGCCCTGCACGTGGAAGCGGAGCGGGCCCTCCCGGCCCTCAGCGCCTTCCTGGCCGCACCCGCCCTCGGGGTGCGGCTGCGGCTGCTCATCCGGGCGGTGGAGGCCGTCCCCCGGGTGCCGTACCGGAAGTCGGCCCTGGCAAAGCTCGCGACACTGCTGGCTGAGCGGGATGGCACGGCTGGCCCGGACCCCTAGCTGTCCGGAGCCCTCGCCGGGCCGGGCCGCTAGCTGCGGCGGCGGTTGCCCGTGGTGCGATAGACGTCGAAGACACCGTCGATGCGCCGGACAGCGCTGAGGACGTGGCTCAGGTACTTCGGATCGCCCATCTCGAAGGCGAACTTGGAGATCGCCACCCGGTCGGTGGAGGTGTGCACGCTTGCGGCCAGGATATTGACGTGGTTCTCGGAGAGGATCCGGGTGACGTCGGAGAGCAGCGACTTGCGGTCCAGGGCTTCAACCTGGATTTCCACCAGGAACACGCTGGACTGGGTCGGCGCCCACTCGACTTCGACGATCCGGTCCGGCTGGTCCATCAGGCCGGACACATTGGTGCAGTCGGTCCGGTGCACTGACACGCCGGAGCCGCGCGTGACGAAGCCCAGGATCGGGTCCGGCGGCACCGGCGTGCAGCAGCGTGCCAGCTTCACCCAGACATCGTCAACGCCGCGGACCACGACGCCGGAGTCCGAGTACCGGGCCTTGGTGACCTGCGTGGGAATCGAAACCTCGGTGAGGTCGTCCTCGGGAGTCTCGTTGCCGCCGAGGCTTTCGACGAGCCGCTCCATCACGGACTGGGCCGAGGTGTGGCCGTCGCCAACGCCCGCGTAGAGCCCGGAAATGTCGGTGTACTTGAAGTCCTCGGCGATCGCGGCCAGGGCGTCGTGCGTCATCAGGCGCTGCAGCGGCAGGTTCTGCTTGCGCATCGCCTTGGTGAGCAGGTCCTTGCCCCGGTCAATGGCCTCTTCGCGGCGTTCCTTGCTGAACCACTGCCGGATCTTATTCCGGGCGCGGGCGCTCTTGACGAAGTGCTGCCAGTCCTGGCTGGGGCCGGCGCCTTCGGCCTTGGAGGTGAAGATCTCCACCCAGTCGCCGTGGTTGAGTTCGCTGTTGAGCGGCACCAGTTTGCCGTTGACGCGTGCGCCGATGGTCCGGTGCCCCACCTCGGTGTGGACCGCGTAGGCGAAGTCCACCGGCGTCGAACCGGCGGGGAGGGCCATGACCTCGCCCTTGGGGGTGAAGACGAACACCTCGCGGGCATTGATCTCGAAGCGCAGCGAATCGAGGAACTCGCCGGGATCGGAGGTTTCCTGCTGCCAGTCCACAAGGGAGCGCAACCAGCCCATGTCGCCGTCGCGGGGGCTCCCCGGACCGGCGGCCGTGCGGTTGGGCTGGTCCTTGTATTTCCAGTGCGCCGCGACGCCGTATTCGGCGCGGCGGTGCATCTCGTGGGTCCTGATCTGGATTTCCACGGGCTTGCCGCCAGGGCCAATCACCGTGGTGTGCAGTGACTGGTACATGTTGAACTTGGGCATCGCGATGTAGTCCTTGAACCGGCCCGGAAGCGGGTTCCAGCGCGAGTGCATCGCACCGAGGGCGGCGTAGCAGTCCCGCACCGAGTCGACGAGCACCCGGACACCCATCAGGTCGTTGATGTCGTCGAAGTCCTTATCGCGGACGATCATCTTCTGGTAGATGGAGTAGTAGTGCTTGGGCCGGCCGGTGATCGTGGCCTTGATCTTGGCCGCGCGCAGATCCTCGGTGATCTGGCTGCGGATGACGGCGAGGTTCTTCTCCCGCTCAGGGGTGCGGTCCCCCACCATGCGCACGATTTCCTCGTACACCTTGGGGTAAAGCGCGGCAAAAGAGAGGTCCTCGAGTTCCCACTTGATGGTGTTCATGCCGAGCCGGTGGGCCAGCGGCGCAAAGATCTCCAGGGTCTCCCGGGCCTTTCGGGCAGAAGATTCCGCTGAGACGAAACGCCAGGTGCGGGCGTTGTGCAGCCGGTCGGCGAGCTTGATCATCAGCACGCGGATGTCCTTGGCCATGGCCACGACCATCTTGCGGACGGTCTCGGACTGGGCGGCCTCGCCGAAGCTGACCTTGTCCAGCTTGGTCACGCCGTCTACCAGCATCGCGACCTCGGGACCGAACTCGCCCTTGAGGTCGTCCAAGGTGTACGAGGTGTCCTCGACCGTGTCATGCAGCAGTGCGGCGGCCAGCGTCGTTCCGCTCAATCCAAGCTCGGCCAGGATCGTGGCGACGGCCACCGGATGGGTGATGTACGGGTCGCCGCTCTTGCGCTTTTGCCCGCGGTGGCAGCGTTCGGCCACGACGAAAGCGCGCTGGATGAGCTCGAAATCGTCTTTGGGGTTGTTGGCGCGCACGGTGCGCAGCAGGGGTTCCAGAATGGGCGAGTACGACGGCGTCCCGCGGCCGGTCAGGCGCGCGAGCCGGGAGCGGGTGCGTTCGCGGCGTCCGGGGAAGGTGGGACGGGTTCCGGAGTTGTCGACAGGCACGGCCGTGTCCGGGCGTCCGGCAGCAACCACGCCAGTCTGGGGCCCCTGGCCGGTAGCCTTATCCGCCGGGGCTGCAGGCACCGGCGTCGAACGTTCTTCCAATGAAGCACCTCTCACAACCCGTTAATTATTCAAGTCTATTCCCGCAGCTGGATACTTCGATAACCGGGACCAACGGCGACGGGCCGGACAACGTCGCGGGGACGTTCTCCGGCCCGTCGGGCGGTCTGCTGCGGTGCCTGCGGCTAGGCCGTGGCGGGTGCCGCCTTGGCGGCATTCTCGGTGCGGCGCTGCTCGACGCGCCGGGCCTGCTTGATCAGGTCCGGCTCCCCCTGGCGCAGCCAGGCGTACAGCGGTGCGGCGACGAAAATGGTCGCCGCGGTGCCGATCAGGATGCCCACGAACAGGGCCAGCGAGAGATCCCGGAGGGTTCCCGCGCCCAGCAGGCCGGCGCCGATGAAGAGGATCGCACCGACCGGCAGGATGGCCACCATCATGGTGTTGATGGACCGCACCAGCGTTTGGTTCACGGCGAGGTTGACCTCTTCGGCGAACGTCCGCCGGGTGGACGCCTGCAGATCCGAGGTGTTTTCCCGGATCTTGTCGAAGACCACCACGGTGTCGTAGAGCGAGTAGCTCAGCACGGTCAGGAAGCCGATGATGGCCGAGGGGGTGACTTCGAAGTCGCTCAGCGAGTAAACCCCGGCGGTGATGAACATCGTCACGACCATGCCGGCGAGGGCGGACAGCGACATTTTCCAGGTTCGGAAGTACAGCGCCATCAGGACCGCGGCGAGGCCCACGAAGACCGCCAGGCCGATCAGCGCCTGCTTGGTGACGTCCGCGCCCCAGGTCGGGCCCACGAAGGTGGACGTGACCTCATTGTCGGTCACGCCGTAGGCCTTGGTGAGGCCTTCCTTGACCTTGATGACCTCGTCGTCGCTGAGCTTGTCCGTCTGGATGCGCATGGTGTTGCCGGCCACGTTGGCAACACGCGGCAGGCTGCCGGAAACGACTTCCTGGACGGCCTTCTCGCCGAGCGTGGCGTCGCGATCCTTGACGTTGGACACCGTGAACTCCGAACCGCCGCGGAATTCGATGCCCAGGTTGAACCCGCCCTTGGCGATCGGCAGCAGGATCGAGAGCACGACGGCGGCCGCGGCGATCAGGAACCAGATTTTCTTGGAACCGACAAAGTCGTACGAGCGCTTGCCCGTGTAAAGCTCGTTACCGAACGTAGCGAAGCTGGCCATTTACTTGCCCTCCTTGGACGCGCTCTTGGAGGAACCAGCAAGCTGTTCCTGCTTTTCCGCGAGGCGTCGTTCTGCAATGGTCATCCGGCGTTCGGCCTCGGCCACGGCACCGGTGTTCTTGGCGCGCGGGGCCGCAACCGGCCTGTCCTCCGGTGTGCGGATCCGTCCGGCACCCCGGTAGAGGGGCACGGCGCCGAGCCGCTTGGGGTCCAGGCCGGAGAACTTGTGGCCTTCGCCGAAGAACTTGGTCCGGGCGAGGACCTGGAGGGTCGGATGGGTGAACATAAAGACGACGATCAGGTCGGCGATCGCGGTCAGGCCCAGCGTGAACGCGAAGCCGCGGACGTTGCCGACCGCCACGAAGTAGAGCACGAGGGCTGCCAGCAGGTTGACGGCCTTGGAGGCCAGCACGGTCCGCTTGGCGCGCTTCCAGCCGTTCTCCACGGCTGAGATCAAACCGCGGCCCTCACGGAGCTCGTCACGGATACGTTCGAAGTAGACGATGAAGGAGTCCGCGGTCTGGCCGATTGCCACGATGATGCCGGCCACACCTGCCAGGGACAGGCGGTAGTTTTCCGTCCAGCCCAGGATGGCGATGGCCAGGTAGGTCAGCGCACCGGCCACGACGAGCGAGGCGACGGTAACGAAGCCGAGTGCCCGGTACTGGAACAGCGAGTAGACCACCACCAGCAGCAGGCCGATCAGGCCGGCGAGCATGCCCATGCGGAGCTGCTCCCCGCCGAGCGTGGCCGAGATCTGCTGGTCGCTCTGGATCTCGAAGCTGATCGGCAACGCGCCGAAGCGGAGCTGGTCGGAGAGCGCCTTGGCGGACTCCTCGGTGAAGCCGCCGGTGATCTGGGGACGGCCATCGGTGATGACGGCCTGGGACCTCGGCGCGGAGATGACCTGGTCGTCCAGCACGATGGCGAACTGCGACTTCGGATCCGATCCGGTCTCGCCGCCGGCGTCGACGTAGAACTTGTTCAGCCGCTCGGTGACGGTCTTGAACTTGGCGGTGCCCTCGTCGTCGAACTGGATGTCGACGGCCCACTGGTTGGTGACCGCACCCTGCGCGCCGCGCTGCAGCTGGAAGGAGGAGGTCTTGATGTTGGATCCCTTGACCTCGACCGGTCCGAGGATGTACTTGACCGCGGGCCGGCCGTCGGCGGCGGGCTCGCAGGTGACCAGCGGCTTGGCGGGATCGGAGCGCTCCTGCTTGTCCTGGGACGGGTTGTCGCAGTCAAGCGCCTCGAACTTCTTGTAGACGTCCGCGGTGACCCAGTTCTCGTCGCTGCTGTTCTTCGGCGCGGCGGTGGGCTTGGGCAGCTTCGCTTCCGGAGTCCGGGACGCGGCGGGAACCGCCGCGCCGGCACCGGCCTGGATGACCGGGCGGAAGTTCATGTCGGCGGAGGCCTGAATCAGCTTGCGCGTCTCCTTGGAAGGAGTACCAGGCAGGCTCACGACCACGTTGCGGCCGGACTGCGTGCTGATTTCGGCTTCCGCGACGCCGGAGCCGTCCACGCGCTGGCGGATGATCGCCACGGCCTGGTTTAGCTGCTCTTCGTTAATGTCCGAACCGCCCGCAACCTTGGGCGCCAGAATCATCTGGGTGCCGCCTTCAAGGTCCAGGGCCAGCTTCGGAGCCCAGCTCGCCTGCCCGGCCATGGTGCCGCCCGCCAGGACGGCCGTCAAGACGGCGAGAATAACGCCAAGCCAGACCAGCACCCTGAGGGCTGAGTTTTTAGGGCCAGTTCGTGCCATTGTCGATCTTTCTATTGTTTACGGAGGAACCGCCGGTGCGGCCCGTCAGGCCTGCACCGGCGGATGCCCGCGCACCGTAGCTTCGCGGGATAGCTCAGGAGGCAGACTAGCTGTTGTTCTTGCCTTCGTCGTTCAGGCGGCGCAGGGTTTCGTCCGGCGTTTCGTTGCGGGGCGTCTCGCCGGCGGCAGCGGCGGTGTCGACGCCGGTGACGGTCTCGTCGGTCTTGCCCAGGGTGAGAGAGGACGCGTCGTCGGGAACCACGGGGGCCTCCTCGGCGGCAACGACCGGCTCCACGACCTTGGTGACGGCCTGGCGGTGCACGGTGGCGGTGTTACCCGGGGAGAGTTCCAGCACAACCTTGTTTTCAGCCTCGTCGATCTCGACGATCCGGCCGAACAGGCCGAAGCTGGTCATGACGTCGACACCGGGGGCGAACTTCGACTGGAGTTCCGCCTGCTGCTGCTGCGTCTTCTTGTTGCGGCGGAACATCATGAAGACGAACACGCCGAGCATGACGAACAGGAGAATTGTCATTGGATCCAAGGGGAAAGTTCCGTTCTGTACTTGCAAGCTGGTTTCACAGCAACGTCCGTTCCGTTCCGGGGGCCGCCGGGTAGACCCGGTAGTAAATCTGGCAGAAAATCATGCCCGGCCAGCAACGGCTAGCGGTAGCCGCACACGGAAACAAAGGCCCGAACGTGCCGAGCGTCATACCAGTCTAAAGGGAAAAGGTCACTAGCGAGTGCTATTGACTATTACGGATCCATTCCGGATCGGCTTCTTCCGCGCCCTCCGGGCCGAAGCCGGCAGCTTCAGCATCGGCCCCGCCGGCCTGGAACAGGTCCAAGGGATCCTGCCCGAAGGCGCCGGCGGGTACCGCGAAACCAAGGTGGGTCCATGCCGGGGCAAGGGCAATCCGGCCGCGGGGCGTCCTGCCCAGCAGGCCTTCCCTGACCAGGTACGGTTCTGCGACGGTTTCCACCGTTTCGGTTTCCTCGCCGACGGCGATCGCCAGGGTCGACAGGCCAACCGGGCCGCCGCCGAACTTGGTGATCAACGCCTCGAGGACGGCACGGTCAAGGCGGTCCAAGCCGCGTTTGTCCACCTCGTACATGTCGAGGGCGGCCGACGCTGCCCGGGCGTCGATCTGGTCCACGCCGTGCACCAGCGCCCAGTCCCGGACGCGGCGGAGCAGGCGGTTGGCGATGCGGGGCGTGCCGCGTGAACGGCCGGCGATCTCGCTGAACCCGGCGGAGTTGACCTTCAGGTCCAGCAGGCCGGCGGACCGGCGCAGCACCAGCTCGAGTTCCTCGACGGAGTAGAACTCCAGGTGCCCGGTGAAGCCGAACCTGTCCCGCAACGGCCCCGGCAGCAGGCCCGCGCGGGTGGTGGCGCCGACCAGGGTGAAGGGCGGCAGCTCGAGCGGGATCGCCGTGGCCCCGGCGCCCTTGCCGACGACAATGTCGACGCGGAAGTCCTCCATCGCCATGTAGAGCATCTCTTCGGCCGGCCGGGACATACGGTGGATCTCGTCGAGGAACAGGACTTCGCCCTCGGACAGCGAGGAGAGAATGGCGGCCAGGTCCCCGGCGTGCTGGATGGCCGGGCCGCTGCTGATCCGCAACGGGGCGTTCATCTCGGCGGCGATAATCATGGAAAGCGTGGTCTTGCCCAGGCCGGGCGGACCGGACAGCAGCACGTGGTCGGCGCTGCGGCCGCGCATCCGGGAAGCCTCCAGGACGAGCGAGAGTTGTTTGCGGACCCGGTGCTGGCCCACGAAATCGTGCAGGTTCTTGGGCCGGAGGGCGGCCTCGATGGCGCGCTCTTCCGGTTCCTCTCCCCCGGCGGTGAGCGACGGCTCAGCCACGGGCGCCTACCCGGTTCCCGGCGCGGGCGCCGTCCTGGCCGAGCCAGCGCAGCGTGGCGCGGAGGATTTCCGCGACGTTGCCCTGCGCGGCGAGCCCCGGGGAATCTTCCAGCGACTTGTCGATGCTGGCGGTGGCGTCCTTCTCGGACCAGCCCAGGCTCGTCATCGCGGCAACCACCTGCGGCTTCCACACTGCCTCGGCGGACTTGACCGGCGCAGTCCCGCCGGGGGGGCCATGCGGCACCAGCTTCCCGGCGAGTTCCAGCACGATCCGGCCGGCGACCTTGGGCCCGATGCCCGGCACCTTGGTGAAGGCCTTGCCGTCGCCGGAATGCGCGGCAACGCGAATGGCTTCGGGTTCGTGGACAGCCAGGACGGCCAGCGCCAGCCGCGGTCCGACGCCGCTGACACTGAGCAGCACGTCGAAGACCTCGCGTTCGTCGTCGCTCGAGAAGCCAAAGAGGGTCAGCGAATCCTCCCGCACGATCAGGGAGGTGAAGAGTTTGCCCTCCTCCCCGACACGGAGCTTGCTGAGGGTCTGCGGCGTCGCATTGACGCTCATGCCGGCGCCGTTGAGGTCGATCACTGCCGAGGACAGGCCGACGTGCGCTACGGTTCCGCGGAGAAAACTGATCAAGGCCTGGCTCCTGGTCTACGGCTGGGCTGCAGCCGACTATCCGAACATATCTACGAATACCCTAGCAAGCGCCCCGGACATTCAGCGCGCGCGGCGCGCCTTGGCCTCCGCGGCGGCCCAGGCGCGTTGCGCGGGCGTGAGCGACTGGCCGGCCGCCCCCGCGGCGGTAGTCCCTGTGGTCGCCGTGCCGCCGCCGGACCGCCACGCGTGCGTGATGGCCAGCGCCAGGGCATCGGCGGCGTCGGCGGGCCGCGGCGGGGCATCCAACCGCAGGATCTTGGTGACGAGCTTGGTGACGGCGTCCTTGTTGGAGGTGCCGCTGCCGGTCACGGCGGCCTTGACCTCGGAAGGCGTATGCAACGCCACCGGAATGCTGCGGCGCGCGGCGGCCGCGATCACGACGCCGGAAGCCTGGGCCACGCCCATCACGGTGCTGACGTTGAGCTGGGAGAAAACACGTTCGACAGCGAGGACATGCGGCTCGTACTTGTCCAGCCAGTCATCGATCGCGGTGGCAATGACAAGCAGCCGCTGGTCAAGGCTTTCCTCCGGGGGGGTACCAACGACGCCGAAAGCCACCATCGTGGCGCGGCGGTTCCGCTCGACGTCCACGACGCCGATTCCGCAGCGGGTGAGGCCCGGATCGACGCCGAGGACGCGCAGGGTCACTCGGCTTCCAGTGCGGCCTGCACTTCGTCGCTGAGGTCTGCGTTGCTGTAGACGTTCTGCACGTCGTCGAGCTCTTCCAGGGCGTCCACGAGCTTCATGAACTTCTTGGCGGCGTCGAGGTCCAGCGGCACCTGCATGGAGGGCACGAACTCGGCCTCGTCGGTGTCGTAGTCAATGCCGGCTTCCTTGAGCGCATCGCGGATGGCCTGCAGGTCCGTCGGTTCGGAGTGGATCTCAAACGTCTCGCCGTTGTCCTTGACTTCCTCCGCGCCGGCGTCGAGGACGGCCATCAGGACGTCGTCTTCGGTCAAGCCGTTCTTGGGCAGCGAGACGACGCCCTTGCGGGAGAACAGGTAGCTGACCGAACCGGGATCGGCGATGGTGCCGCCGTTGCGGGAAATGGCGAGCCGGACCTCGGAGGCCGCGCGGTTCTTGTTGTCCGTGAGGCACTCGATCAGCAGGGCCGAGCCCTGCGGGCCGCGGCATTCGTACATGATCTCGGTGTAGTCGACGACCTCACCGGTGAGGCCGGCGCCGCGCTTGATGGCGCGGTCGATGTTGTCAGCGGGTACCGAGGTCTTCTTGGCCTTGGTGACGGCGAGTTCCAGGCTCGGGTTGCCCGCGAGGTCGGGTCCGCCCATGCGTGCGGCAACTTCGATGTTCTTGATCAGCTTGGCGAACGACTTGGCCCGGCGGCTGTCCAGGATAGCCTTCTTGTGCTTGGTCGTCGCCCATTTGGAGTGGCCTGACATGCTTTACGCTTCTCCTCTGATCATTCGAATAAACAATTCGTGCACGCGCTTCTCCCCCGTCACTTCCGGGTGGAAGGAGGTGGCCAGCAGCTTGCCGGAACGCACTGCAACAATTCTAGCTGTCCCGTCGAGGGATTCCGGGTGGCCCGCCCTGGACGGTTCCACCTGGGCCAGGACTTCCACGCCCGCGCCGACGCGTTCCACCCAAGGGCCGCGGATGAACACGGCGTGCACGGGGGCCACGCCGGACTCATCCGCGCTGAACTCGAGTCCCTTGAACTCCAGGTCTGTCTCGAATGATTCGCGTTGCCGGCCGAAGGCGTTGCGCCGGACCGTGATGTCCAGTCCGCCAAAGGTCTGCTGGGGGTTGCCCGCAAGGTCCCGGGCCGGGTCGGCGATGTCCTCCGCCAGCAGGATCATGCCGGCGCAGGAACCGTAGACCGGCAGGCCGGCCTGGATGCGTTCGCGCAGCGGATCCCGCAGTTCGAAGATCCGGGAGAGCTTGTCGATCGTCGTGGATTCCCCGCCGGGAATGATGAGGCCGTCCAGGTCGTCCAGCTCGGCGGGGCGGCGCACGCCGATGCCCGTGGCGCCGGCGGCTTCCACAGCGTGCAAGTGTTCGCGGAAGTCGCCCTGGAGCGCCAGGACGCCGATCCGCAGGCCTGAACCCGCGCGGGAGCCAGGCAGGGAATGGGGGGTGGTCATGTTGCCAGCATAGTGCGCGGCGCCCCATATAGGTGCACTGCAGCCGCACCGGCAGGTGCGGCTGCACCGGGTTCCATGCCGCCGCTGGGATATATTACAAAGCATGCTCTACTTCAGCGTTCCGCTCGGCAAGCTCGTCCGCCGGGTCTCCCGGCTCCGGGGTGGAGGCTCGGCCCTTCCCGGTCTGGTGGTCGAAAAAATCGATCCCGGCTTCATGCAACGGACACTCTCGACGCTGCCGCTGGGCGTCGCCGTCGTCAGCGGCACGAACGGGAAGACCACCACCACCAAGATGGTGGTGGAACTGCTGGAAAGCCAGGGCCTGAAAGTCTTCACCAACCGCACCGGCAGCAACTTCACCCGGGGCGTGGCCGCCGCGCTGCTCGGCGAGGTGGACTGGCGCGGACGGCTCGACGCCGACGTCGCCGTCCTGGAGTTGGACGAGGCCCACGCTGTGCACTTCGTCAACAAGGTCCCGCCGCGGTACTGCCTGCTGCTGAACGTTCTGCGCGACCAGCTGGACCGCTTCGGCGAGATCGACAAGACTGCCGAGCTGCTGCAGCATATCGCCGCCAAAACCACCGGGACCGTCGTCCTGAACCGTGAGGACCCCCGGGTCGCCCGGATCGCAGGGACGGTGGACGGCCCCGAGGTCCGCTACTTCGGCCTCGATGACTCGCTGCTGAGCACCTTCCCCAACGACGACGAAATGCGGGCGGCCCCGGGCAGCCCGGTGCCGCCGGCCCCCGCCAAGCCGGCAGCCGACGTCGTCCTCCGCCGGGTCGGAGCGGACGACGCCGACTTCGAGTACGACGGCGCCACGGTCAGCACCCGGATGAAGCTCCGCGGTGTGTACAACATCTTCAACGCGGCGGCGGCCCTGACCCTGGCCCGGGCCATCACGGGCGCCCGCGGCACGGGCACCGACCACCCCGGCCTGCTCAAGGCCCTGGCCAACGTGGCGCCTGCCTTCGGCCGCGGCGAGAGCCTGGTGGTTGACGGCCTGCCGCTGGAACTGGTCCTGGTCAAGAACCCGAGCGGCTTCCGGCTGGGCCTGAAGTCCTTCCCGGCCGCCGGCTACGCCACCATGATCGCCATCAACGACAACTACGCGGACGGCCGGGACATGTCCTGGCTGTGGGACGTGGAATTCGACACCCTGCGCGACGGCGGCGTGGACCAGCTCTCCGGCTCGCGCGCCTACGACATGGCGCTGCGGCTGCAGTACGACGACGTGGCGATCGGCGCGGTCGACACGGACATCGCCGCCGCCCTTGCCGCCTTCATCCGCGGCTCGGCGGACAAGCCGAAACGGATTTTCTGCACCTACACTGCCATGCTGGCCATCCGGCGCGAGCTGTCCAAAATCACCACAGTGGAGGTGGTCTCATGACCCCCGAGTCCCCCGAAACTCCTGAAACCCCTGAAGCCCCGCACGGACTCTCCTTCGGGCATGAGCTCCCGCCCGAAGACGCCGGAACCCCCAGCAAAGGCACGATCCGCGTGCTGCAGCTCTACCCCCGGGATATGAACATCTACGGCGACTGGGGCAACGCCCTCGTCCTGGCCCAACGGCTGCGGTGGCACGGCTACTCTCCGGAGCTGCTTGAGTACAACGTGGGGGACGAATTCCCTGCCGGAGTCGACCTGATCGTCGGCGGCGGCGGCCAGGACAGCGGCCAGCTGGTAATCCAGGACGACCTGCTCTCCCGCGAGAGTGTCCTCAAGGAGCTCGCCGAGGACGGTACGCCGATGCTGGTCATCTGCGGTCTGTACCAGCTGTTCGGGAAGTTCTTCAAGACCAGGACCGGCTCCGTCATCCCGGGCATCGGCATCCTGGACGTGGAGACGCACGGCACCGATGAACGGCTGATCGGTAACGTCTCGGTGGCCTCCCCCGAGTTCGGCACGGTGCTGGGCTACGAAAACCACAGTGGCCAGACCACGCTGGGCCCCGGCGTCGAGCCGCTGGGTACGACGGCCAAGGGCACCGGCAACAACAGCAGCGACGGCCACGAAGGCGCCCGCTACCGCAACATCGTCGCGAGCTACCTGCACGGTTCCCTGCTGCCCAAGAATCCCGCACTGGCGGACTTCCTGATCAAGACCGCCGTCGAACGCAAATACGGCAGCTTCTCGCCGGGCACCCCGGACGACTCGTACGCCGTGCTGGCCCGCGAGCACGCTGCCCGCCGGCCGCGCTGAGGCCCAGCAAGCGGTGCAGGCGGATTCCGTGATCGTCATTGCCCAGGACGACCCTGCGCGGGCGGACGTCCGGCTGCTGCTCGACGAACACCTCGCCGACATGTTTGCGACCTCGCCGGCCGAGAGCGTGCACGCCCTGGACCCGGCCGCCCTGACAGTCCCGGAAATCACCTTCTGGACCGCGCGGGCCGGTTATGGGTCGGGCAGTCACGGGACGGGCAGTCACGGGACGGGCCCCGGGCAGCTTCTCGGCTGCGGCGCGCTCAAGGACCTCGGCTCGGGTGAGGGCGAAATCAAATCCATGCGGACGGCCGGGCACGCGCGCGGCCGGGGAGTTGCCGCACTCCTGCTGACCAGGATCCTGGACGAGGCCCGGCATCGCGGCTACGGACGGCTTTGCTTGGAAACCGGCTCGCAGGAGTATTTCGCTCCCGCCCGCCGACTCTACGCACGGCATGGCTTTGAGCTCTGCCCGCCCTTTGCCGGCTACGTTGAGGACCCGCACAGCGTCTTCATGGCCCGGCAACCCTAAGGATCCGCAACCCCTCCGAGCCGGCCGGCTCCTCGAAGATTCCCGCCAGGTGGCGGACACCTTCCTCCGTCAACGGATGCGTGCCAGGTTCTGCGGCCAGGGTGCGACGGCGAACGCGCTCGATAGCGACGTCCAGAGGCGTCTGGACGTGGTGCAGCACTGCGTCGAACCCGGCCTCCGCGGTCTTTTCCCGCCATTGTGCCCGCCGCTCACGGCTCCATTGGTTCCAGTCCAGCACGACGTCGGTCCCGGCCCGCAGGACCTGGACCGCTGTGTCCCAGATCAGCAGTTTGCAGTCTTCCGCGAGCCTTCCATAGTCCTCGGAGGCGTAGTGCAGTCCCGGGTATAGCCGCAGCATCCAGTCATCCAGGCTGAAGCGGACGGCCGGCAGGGAGGTTTCGAGATCCCTGGCCAACGTGGACTTGCCGGCACCGTTGAGCCCGCACAGCAGATGGACGACGGGCTCCGCCGTCGTCATCACCCTGCCTGGCTGTTTCTGAACAGCGCCGCGAATTCCGCCGGCCGGGTTGCTGGCCACCAGTGGCCGCTGTCCACCCGGATCACGGTCAGGTCCGCCACCCAGTCCTCCAGCCCCTCCACCAAGTCCGGGGACAGGAATGGGTCACGCGTCGGCACCACAACCTGCACCGGAATCGTCACCCGGGCGGCAGCGGGCCAGTGCCGGGCCGATGGGATATTGCTGCGGTAGAGCGCCAGTCCGCGGACCGGGTCATTGTCGACACTGCGCTTAGCCACCCGTTCGTAGCGCCGCGTCAGGAAGAGCCGCCAGGCGGCCTCGGGCAGGACCGGGACGAGGAAGCCGGCGATGTACCAGCTGCGCAGTAACTGCCCGGCCAGTTGCCGCCAGGAGCGCGGGTTCCGGAACCGTGAGCGGACCCAGCGCGAGAAGTGGCGCAGGTCCGGTCCCGAGATGCTCGTGTACCGGCTGATCCGCGTGGCGGCACGCGGGTCCTGCACGGCAGCCCAGCCCTGGATCGACCCCCAGTCGTGGCCCACCAGGTGCACACCGGCGGCCCCGACGGCGTCGATGACCGTAAACAGGTCATCAGACAGGGTGGCCAAGGTGAAGTCTCCGGGCCTCCCGGGCACGGTGGACGCGCCGGCGTTCCGCGTGTCGTAGGCGACCACGTGGTGTGTCGAGCCCAGTTCGCGGATGGCGGGCAGGAACACCCGGTGATCGTCGGGATAGCCGTGGACCAGCACCAGCGTCGGCACTTCCGGGCCAGGTTCCGGGCCGTATTCGTAGACGGCCAGCTCGGCGCCGTGCGAGGATACGGTCCGCCGTCGTTCCATCAGTGTGTCCACGGTCAGCGTTCCTTGGTGATCAGCAGTTCGTGGGCCCCGGCCGCGGCAGCGCCCATCGATTCCACCACCGTCCGGGTCCGCAGCCGGGTCGCGGCGTCCGCGGCGGCACCGGCGCAGGGGCCCTGCGGGGCGTCCGTGGCGACGGAGCACCACCGGTAAGGGTCACGGACAATCACGGAAGGCGCCCAGGCGAGGTCCGAGGCGGACCACTTGCCCGCGGCGTCCTGGCTGAATTGGGCGCGCACCAGCAGTCCCTCGTTGTTGACCACATACCAGGGCGAGAGTTCGGTAACGCCGTTGCCGAGCCCGTACACGATCCAGGTTCCTTTGTAGCGCTCGATCGGGAGCACCGAATGGGTGTGGTGGCCGTAGATCATGGTGAACTGGCCGCTGTCCACCAGCGCGTGGGCCACCCTGCGCTGCTCCTCGTTCGGCACACTGGCGTACTCGTCCCCGGCATGCATGACGCCCAGCACAATGTCGGCGCCGAGCGCCCTCGCCTTGCGGGCCTTGGCGATCATCGCTGCGGGATCCAGCATGTCCACTTGCCAGGCGTGCTCCGGGGTCTGGCCGTTCAGCCCGTACGCGGCTTCGATCACGGCGACCTTGGCCGCCGCCGTCGGCAGGATCAGCACGCTGCGGGAGTCCGCCTCACTGCGGTAGGAACCGGTATGCTGCAGCCCGGACGCGTCGAGGGCGTCCAGGGTGCGGACCAGGCCAGCGGTGCCCTGGTCGATGGTGTGGTTGCTGGCGGTGGTGCAGGCCTGGTAACCCACCTGCTTGGCAGCGTGGATGATCTGCGGCGGAACGTTGAACGAGGGGTAGGCAGAGAACGGCCCGGTTGGTCCGGCCACCGGTGTTTCCTGGTGGCAGATGGCGAGGTCGCTCTTTTCGATGTACCTGCGCTGGCCCGCCAGGAGAGGTTCGAAGTCCAGGCCCTTGGCGCCTGCGGAGAGGGCGTCGGCGCGGGCCTGATCCCAGAGTTGGGCGTGGACCAGCATGTCCCCGGTGACCAGGACGGTGGTGCAACGGACGGCGGCGCAGGCCGGACCCTTCCCGGGCGTCGGCGTCGGGGTCGGCGTAGGCGTCTCGGACGAGGACGCCTCCGGCGTGGATCCCGGGGTTCCCGCCGCAGTGGCGCCGGCAGTGGCGCCGCCAGTGGGCCCAGCGGCGGCCGAGCTCGGCCCCGCGTCAGCGTCGGGGCGGGCAACGAGGCCGCAGGAGGCCAGGGAGACCGCCATGAGCGCCACGGCGGACCCGGCCAGGAGGCGTCCGCGCAGCGTGGGGAAATTTGTTCGCATTCCGCCATCGTACGGTGGCGCCGGTCACAACACGCCTAGCGATCCATTGAGAACCGGCCCCCGGCATGAAAGAGTTATTTCATGACCAATCCCCTGCTGAGCCCCAGCCCCCTGCCGTACGGACTGCCGCCTTTCGCGGACATCGAAGTCCAGCACTACGCCGAAGCCGTCGAGGCCGGACTCGCCGTGCATCTGGCGGAAATCCAGGCGATCGTAGACGATCCGGAGCCGGCGACCTTTGAGAACACTGCGCTGGCGATGGAGCGCTCCGGGCAGTTGCTGCAGCGTGCAGCGGCGTCCTTCTTCACGCTTGTGTCCGCGGACGCCTCCGAGGCCATCCGGGAGCTGGAGACGCGCCTCTCCCCCAGTTTTTCGGCCCACCAGGACGCCGTCTACTTGAACCGTGGCCTGTTCGAGCGCTTCGCCGCCATCAACACGGACCGGCTGGACCCGGAATCAAACCGCCTCGTGGAGGAGTACCTCAAAGAGTTCCGCCAGACCGGCATCCAGCTCGACGCGGCCGGCCAGGATCGGCTCAAGGCCATCAACGCCGAGCTCTCCACCCTCGGCACCGAGTTCGGCCAGCGGGTCAAGGAGGGCATGAAGTCAGCCTCGCTGCTGCTTGACGATGCCACCGAACTTGCCGGCCTGCCCGCGGACGACGTCGCCAGTGCCGCCGAGGCGGCACGCACCGCCGGTCACTCCGGAAAGTACCTTCTCACCCTGATCCAGCCCAGCAACCAGCCCGCCATGGCTGCGCTGGAAAACCGGGAGGTGCGGCGCCGATTGTACGGTGCGTCGATCGGTCGCGGCAGCGGCGGCGGCAGCCTCGACGTACTGGGCCTGGTCAAGGACATGGTCCGGCTCCGCGCCGAGAAGGCAGCGCTGCTGGGCTTCGCCAACTTCGCCGAGCTCAGCGTGGACCAGCAGACCGCCCCCGATTTCGAAGCCGTGCAGGCCATGATGAACCGCCTCGCTCCGGCCGCCGTCCGGAACGCCGACGCCGAGGCGGAAGCCCTGGCCGAGGTCGCCGGCCACCCGCTCGAGGCATGGGACTGGGCCTACTACTCGGCGCAGGTGAAGCGCGAGCGGTACTCCGTGGACGAGCAGGCCCTGCGGCCGTACTTCGAACTGGACCGGGTGCTGAAGGACGGCGTGTTCTTCGCCGCCACGGCCCTGTACGGCATCACCTTCCACGAACGCACCGACCTGGCGGGATACCACCCGGACGTCCGGGTTTGGGAGGTCAAGAACTCCGACGGTACCGATCTGGGCCTGTTCCTCGGCGACTACTACACCAGGGATTCAAAGCGCGGCGGAGCCTGGATGAACTCGCTCGTCGAGCAGTCCGGGCTGTTGAACACCCGGCCGGTGGTGATCAACAACCTCAACATCTCCAAGCCGCCCGCCGGTGAGCCCACCCTGCTGACCCTGGACGAATTGCGGACCACCTTCCACGAGTTCGGCCACGCCCTGCACGGCCTGTTCTCCTCCGTCACCTACCCGCGCTTCGCCGGCACCTCCGTGCCGCGTGACTTCGTCGAATACCCCTCACAGGTCAACGAAATGTGGATCATGTGGCCGGAGGTGCTCGCCAACTACGCGCGGCACCACGCCACCGGCGAACCACTGCCGCAGGAAGCAGTGAACAAGCTCAACGAGGCCGCCCTGTGGGGCGAGGGCTTCGGCACCACCGAGTACCTTGGCGCCGCCCTTCTGGACCTTGCCTGGCACGTGCTCGACGGTAACGAGATCCCGGATGACGCCCTGGAGTTCGAGGCCAAGGCCCTGGCCGCAGCCGGAGTCGCGCACAGCCTGATCCCGCCGCGCTACCGGACCGGCTACTTCCAGCACATCTTCGCCGGCGGCTGGTACGCCGCCGGCTACTACTCCTACATTTGGAGCGAAGTGCTCGACGCCGAGACGGTCGAATGGTTCAAGGACAACGGCGGCCTGACCCGGACGAACGGCGACTTCTTCCGGGCCGAGCTGCTCTCCCGAGGCAACAGCCGCGACCCGCTGGAGTCCTTCCGCGCCTTCCGCGGCCGCGACGCCCGGCTCGAACCGCTGCTCAAGCGCCGCGGCCTCGACTGACCCTCATCGATTGCTCCGTAGACGCCGTTTAGAACCCTCTAAAGGGCATCTACGGAGCAATCGACGAACTTAAAGCACGACGGCGGCCGGCCACCTCAGGAAGGTGACCGGCCGCCGTCGTACTAATCAGGAGCGCAAGGCGCCGGGCGGTGTGATGCGGCAGCGTGCGTAAAAGGGGCCCCGCGCCCCGGCCAGCCGCTTAGCTGCCAACAAGGCGCGGGGAATAGCACGCAGAGGATCAGCGCCGTCCGGCGCCCTCATCAGCGCGAATTACCAGCCGCGCTCGGCGAGGCGGTGCGGCTGCGGGATTTCGTCGACGTTGATGCCCACCATGGCCTCACCCAGGCCGCGGGAGGCCTTGGCGATGACGTCCGGGTCGTCGAAGAAGGTGGTTGCCTTCACGACGGCGGCGGCACGCTGGGCCGGGTTGCCGGACTTGAAGATGCCGGAGCCGACGAAGACGCCGTCGGCGCCGAGCTGCATCATCATGGCTGCGTCGGCCGGGGTGGCGATGCCGCCGGCGGTGAACAGCACCACCGGAAGCTTGCCGGTGGAGGCAACTTCCTTGACCAGTTCGTACGGGGCCTGGAGTTCCTTGGCGGCGACGTAGAGCTCGTCCTCGGGCAGCGCGGCCAGCTTCAGGATTTCGGCGCGGATCTGGCGCATGTGCGTGGTGGCGTTGGAGACGTCTCCGGTGCCGGCCTCGCCCTTGGAGCGGATCATGGCCGCGCCTTCGTTGATGCGGCGCAGCGCTTCGCCGAGGTTCGTGGCACCGCAGACGAAGGGAACGGTGAAGTTCCACTTGTCGATGTGGTTGGTGTAGTCGGCCGGGGTCAGGACCTCGGACTCGTCGATGTAGTCGACGCCGAGGGACTGCAGGACCTGGGCCTCGACGAAGTGGCCGATCCGCGCCTTCGCCATGACCGGCACGGAGACGGCGTCGATGATCTTGTCGATCATGTCCGGATCGCTCATCCGGGACACGCCGCCCTGGGCGCGGATGTCGGCGGGAACGCGTTCCAGCGCCATGACGGCCACGGCACCGGCATCCTCGGCGATGCGGGCCTGCTCGACGTTGACGACGTCCATGATGACGCCGCCCTTGAGCATCTCCGCCATGCCGCGCTTGACGCGGCTGCTGCCCGTAACGTTCTTCGCGGACGCGCCGGCTTCGTTGCTTACATCAGGTGTAGACACAAAAACCCCTATGGGTAGATAGATGACCTCGCCGGGGCGCGGACGGCACGCGGATGACAATCTCGCATACACCGGCTCGCACACACCGGATTACCGGGAACCATTGGCCGGTACGCCTAATACTAGTCCCCCGCCCCGGCCGGGTTGAATTCCGATTACAGCCCTCTCGCCGGGACTGGAAACACGGGTGGACCGGCCTGCCGGAACCGCGGTTAGGCGGCCTGTTCGCTGGCACTCCCGGTGGTTTCTTCCAGCGACTGTCGGCGAACCGAACCGATGCGCTGCACCACGGTCACGAAGCTGGCCACGGCCAGCAGGCAAAGGGTGGCAAACAGGACCACGGTGGGGAGGCCGATGCCGGTGAAGCCGGTGACCACCAGCACCGACACCAGCCGTTCGGCGCGCTCGGCGATGCCGACGTTCGCGTGGTAGCCGAGCGCCTCGGCCTTCGCCCGCGCGTAGGACACCACCATGCCCAGCACCAGGCAGACGACGGCGGCGATGGCGATGGGCGTGTCCGCTCCGCCGGTAAAGAACCAGATGGCGACACCGGCGAAGAGGGCTCCGTCGGCAACGCGGTCCAGGGTGGAGTCCAGGAAGTTCCCCCACCGCCCGCCGCGTTCCTGCATCCGGGCCATGATGCCGTCGATGACGTCGGAGAAGATGAACGCGGTAATGAACAGCGTTCCCCACCAGAGCTGGCCCAGCGGGTAGAACACGAGCGCGCCGACGACGACGCCGGCGGTGCCGACGATCGTGACGGCGTCGGGCGAGACACCCATCCGCAGCAGCCAGCGGGCCAGCGGCGTGAACAGCGCGGTGAAGAAGCCGCGGGCGTGCTTATTCAGCATTCGACGCCCCGGAGGGCATCTGCCCTGTCTTTCTGGCCTGGTCGCCACCGTGGTCGCCGCCCCGGGCGGTGTCCTGTCCCAGGTTCCGGTCAGGATTTTGGGGCCAGGCCTCGGCGACCTGCTGGCGGACTTCGCCGAGGGTCTGGGTGATCGCCTTGGTCTGCGCGATGATCGGGAAGAAGTTACCGTCCCCGCCCCAACGCGGCACTACATGCTGGTGCAGGTGGCCCGCGATGCCGGCACCGCCGGTCACGCCCTGGTTCATGCCTAAGTTGAAACCGGTGGGGTTCGCGACCTTGCGCAGCACCCGCATGGCGGTCTGGGTGAGCTCGGCAAACTCCGCGGTTTCCTCCACGGTCAGGTCCGTGTAATCCGGGATGTGGCGGTAGGGGCAGACGAGCAGGTGGCCCGGGTTGTAGGGAAAGAGATTGAGCACCACGTAGCAGGACCGGCCGCGGTACACGATCAGGGAATCGTCGTCCTCGCGCTCGGGGGCGACGCAGAACGGGCAGTCATCCGGGTTCTTGAACTGGTGCTGTCCGCCCTTGATGTAGGCCATGCGGTGCGGAGTCCACAGGCGCTGGAAGGCGTCCGGAACCCCGGCCAGGCCAAAGTCGTCGGTCACGCCGTCATCGCCCGGGTATCCCGGGCCGGCGCCTGTGGTCTCCTGCACGCGCGGCTCCCCTAGCTGGTCCGGTTACGGACGGCGTCGACGATCCGCCGGACGGCCTCGGCAACGGGCACGCCGTTATCCTGGCTGCCGTCACGGAAGCGGAAGGACACGGCGCCGGCCTCTGCGTCGTCCCCGCCGGCGATCAGCACGAACGGGATCTTGTCCTTGCTGGCGGTGCGGATCTTCTTCGGGAACCGGTCCGAGGAGATGTCCACCTCGGCCCGGATGCCGGCGGCCTTGAGCTGGTCGACGACGTCGAACATGTAGTCGTTGAAGGCTTCGGCCACGGGGATGCCGACCACCTGCACGGGGGCCAGCCACGCCGGGAAGGCGCCGGCGTAGTGCTCGGTCAGGACCCCCATGAAGCGCTCCACCGAGCCGAACAGGGCGCGGTGGATCATCACGGGCCGCTGGCGGGTGCCGTCGGCGGCCTGGAACTCCAGTTCGAAGCGTTCGGGCAGGTTGAAGTCCAGCTGGATGGTGGACATCTGCCAGGTACGGCCGAGCGCGTCCCTAGCCTGGACCGAAATCTTCGGCCCGTAGAACGCTGCTCCACCCGGATCCGGGATGAGCTCGAGCCCGGAAGCTTCGGCCACTTCGGCGAGGGTGCGGGTGGCTTCCTCCCAGGTGGCGTCGTCGCCGACAAACTTCTCCTCGTTCTTGGTGGAGAGCTCGAGGTAGAAGTCGTCCAGGCCGTAGTCCTTGAGCAGCCCGAGGACGAAGTTCAGCGTCGAGGTGAGCTCGTCCTTCATCTGCTCGCGGGTGCAGTAAATGTGGGCGTCGTCCTGGGTCATGCCCCGGACGCGGGTCAGCCCGTGTACCACGCCGGACTTCTCGTAGCGGTAGACCGAGCCGAATTCGAAGAGACGCAGCGGGAGTTCGCGGTAGGAACGTCCACGGGACCTGAAGATCAGGTTGTGCATGGGGCAGTTCATCGGCTTCAGGTAGTAGTCCTGGCCGGGCTTACGGACCGTGCCGTCCTCGTTCAGTTCCGCGTCGATGTGCATCGCCGGGAACATGCCGTCGCGGTACCAGTCAAGGTGGCCGGAGACCTCGTACAGGTGGCCCTTGGTGATGTGCGGGGTGTAGACGAACTCGTAGCCGGCGTCGACGTGGCGTTGCCGGGAGTAGTCCTCCATGGCCTTGCGGATGATGCCGCCCTTGGGGTGGAACACCGGCAGGCCGGAGCCGAGTTCGTCCGGGAAGGAGAACAGGTCCAGCTCGGCGCCGAGCTTGCGGTGGTCGCGTCGCTCAGCCTCGGCAATTCGCTCCTGGTAAGCCTTGAGCGCGTCCTTGGTGGGCCAGGCGGTGCCGTAGATGCGCTGCAACTGCTGGTTGTTCTGGTTGCCCAGCCAGTAGGCGGCAGAGGAGCGGGTCAGCGCGAAAGCGTTGGAGATCAGCTTGGTGTTGGGCAGGTGCGGGCCGCGGCACAGATCGCACCAGACGCTGTCCCCGCTCTTGCGGTCCACGTTGTCGTAGATGGTGATGTCACCGGCGCCGACCTCGACGTTGACGCCCTCGCCGGCGTCGGCCGCTTCGTTCTTCTTGCCCAGGAGCTCGAGCTTGTAGGGCTCGTTCTTCATGGCCTCGCGCGCCTCGTCCTCGGAGACGACGCGGCGGACGAATTTCTGGTTCTGGTTGATGATCTTCTGCATCATCTTTTCCAGCTGGCGCAGGTCCTCCGGGGTGAACGGCTCCGCGACATCGAAGTCGAAGTAGAAACCGTCGGTGATGTACGGGCCGATGCCGAGCTTGGCATCGGGGCGCAGCTGCTGCACGGCCTGTGCCATGACGTGGGCGGTGGAGTGGCGCAGCACGTTGAGGCCATCCGGGGAATCAATGGTGACACCTTCGATGGTGGCGGCTTCAGGCAGCGGCTGGTCCAGGTCCTTGAGCTCGCCGTTGACGCGGGCCACAACGACGTCGCGGCGCTCAAAAAAGAGTTCCGCGCCGGTGGTCCCGGTAGTCACCTTGGTCTCTTCGCCGTCGACGAGAAGGGTGATCTGCTGGGCATCTGACACGGGTGTCTCCTATTCAAAGTTAAGGCTTCGTAGCTTGTGGCGTACGGGGACCACAGCCAGCCTCGTCCATGCTATCGGGTTCCGGATAGGCCAACCAACGCAGCTTGCGGCGGGTGAGCCGCCCGTCAGCGGTGGTTCAGCCGCCAAACCCGGTAATGGCAAGGGTCCGGCGGATTCCGTCCAGCGGCCCGGGCACCGCGACGTCGGGCTGGTTCCCGGCGCCGGCGCCGGCTGAAGCGGACCCCTCTTCCGCCGCGGTTCCCGGTACGGTTCCTGGTACGGCTCCGGGCGCGTCCCCGGGTACGGTTCCGGGCCCGGGTGTGGGGAACGGCAGGGTCTCGGTGCGGCTGAGGTCCCAGGCCATCGAGGCGCTGATGCTGATGCCCCGCGGTCCGGTCCGCCGGGTGGTTCCCCGGATCAGCAGCAGCCGCGTGCTGAACAGCAGCGGACCGGCCTGCTCTTGGGCTTCATGGAAGAAGACCGAGTCGACGCAGCCGGTGCCGTCATCGATGCTGATGAACACCACCCGCCGGCCGCCGCGCATCGGCGGTGTCTGGGTGGCCACGCGCACCCCGGCCACCAGCACCTCGGTGCCGTTGCGCAACCCCAGCAGCTTGTCGGCCGTTGTTACGCCCAGCCGCTCCAGCAGGGGTTGGTGGCTGGCCATCAGGTGTCCGCTGACATCCAGCGCCATCAGGTCCAGTTCGGCGCGGACTGTTTCCACCAGCGTGGGGGCGGGCAGCCCGCCCTTCAGGTTCTTGAGCTCGACGTCGCCCAGCGGCAGCGCCAGCTGCCCCTCAATGACCTCCACGCCCTTGCGTTGCGGCCGGCCCTGCAGTTGCTGCAGGTGCTGGACCAGGTCTGCCCGGTTGGCGGTGCCGCCGGAGGAACGGTGCAGCGAGTCGAAAGCGCCCAGCTGTGCCAGCCGCTGGATGCTCGGTTTGCTGATCCGGGAGCGGGCCCGCAGGTCCGCGAGGGAATCATAGGGCTGGCCTGCCACGATCCGCTTCAGCTCGGCCCCGGACAGCCCGAAAATGCCGTTCAGGCTGAGCCGGATGCCGAGCTTGCCCCGGTCCGGGCCGGCGTCCACCCGTTCCACCCGGTATTCGGCGTGGCTGCGGTTGATGTCCAGCGGAAGGATGGGAATCCCCAGCCGCCGCGCTTCGGCCACCAGCAGCCGCTTGGGATACATGCCCGGGTCGTGTTCCCAGAGCCCGGCAAGGAAGGCCTCCGGGTGGTGGGCCTTAAGCCACGCCGACTGGTAGGTAGGCACGGCGAAGGCGGCGCCATGGGCCTTGCAGAAGCCAAAGCTGCCGAACGCCTTCAGGGTCCCCCAGACCTTGTCCACCACCTCGGGCGTGTAGTTCCGGGCCCGGGCTTCCCGGCGGAAGAATTCCTCCACCTTGGCCTCCAGTACCTCGTTGCCGAGCGCCCGCCGGAATTCGTCGGCCCGGGCCAGTCCGCAGCCGGTCATGACATGGAACGTCTTGAGGATCTGCTCGTGGAAGACGGTGACCCCATGGGTCTCCTGAAGCACCGGCTTGAGGTCGGGGTGCGGGTAGACCTCCGGCGCGAAGCCATGCCGGTGTTCGAGGAATGGCCGGACCATGTCCGACTTCATCGGCCCCGGCCGGAACAACGAGATGTCGATGATGAGGTCATTGAATTCCCGGGGCGCCAGCTTCCCGATCAGCTCCCGCTGGCCCGGGGACTCGATCTGGAAGCAGCCCAGGGTGTGGGTGCTGCGGATCAGCTCAAAGGTGGGTTCGTCGTCGAGCGGGACGGCGTTGAGGTCGATGTGGCCGTCGGCGGAGATGTAATCCGGGCCGTTTCCATCCGGCCCTGCCGGGTGGCGGCCTGCTGCCACCACCTCGGCTTTGGACGGGTGCAGCCGGATCACTTCCCGGACCGCGAACGCCATGGCGCTTTGCATGCGGACGCCGAGGACGTCGAGTTTGAGCATGCCCATCGGATCCATGTCGTGCTTGTCGAACTGGCTCATCGGCAGGCCCAGGCCGCTGGGCTGCACGGGGGTACGGTCCAGCAGGGTGGCGTCGCCGAGGATGACACCGCAGGGATGCATGGAGATGTGGCGCGGCAGCCGGTCCAACCGTTCGGTGAGGTCCACCAGCAGGTCCAGCTGTTGGTTTTCGGTGAAGTCCCGTTGTTCCACCCGGCCGGCGAATTCCTTCAGCTCCGGCTTCTCCACCAGGGCTTCGCGGAAGTTCCGGGCCGAAAACCGCCACAGCTGCTTGGCGATCTCGTCGATGTCGCCGCCGTCCATGCCCAGGGCCAAGCCGGCGTCGCGAACGGCGCCGCGGGCGCGGTAACCGTTCTGCATGCTCATCAGCGTGACGCGCTCGGAGCCGAAGCGCTCAAAGATCTTCCGGTAGACGTTGTGCCGCTCGGCGCTTTCGACGTCGATGTCGATGTCCGGCAGGGTGGCGCGGTCCCGGGAGAGGAAGCGTTCGAAGATGAGGTCGTGCTTCAGCGGGTTGACCTGGCTGACCTCGATCAGGAAGTTGACCAGGCTGGAGGCTCCCGAGCCGCGGGCGGCCGCCCGGACCCCCATGTCCAGGATCATCCGGGAAACTTCGGCGACCGTCAGGAAGTAGGAGGCGAAGCCCAGGCTGTCGATGATCCGCAGTTCGTGCTCCAGCCGGGCGCGCAGCTCTTCCGCGGGTTTGCCGGAGATTCCCGGGAAGCGACGGCTGATGCCGGCCTCGCAGCGCTGCGTGAGTTCCACGAGCGGATCCCCCGCGATCCCGATGACCGAGGCTTCCGGGACCACGGGCTGCTTCCATCCCATGTCCGCGCCCGGGTCCATCCGGCAGCGGTCCGCGAGCGCCTGGGTATGGGCCAGCAGGCTCTTCAGGTCCGCGGCACCATAGCCCGCGGCGTGCATGATTTCCTGGCCCAGCCGCAGCATCTGCGCGGAGGACTTCAGCCAGCCCTGCCCGTTGGGTTGCAGCAGCGGCGCGGCGGAGAGCTCGGGCAGCGATTTCAGTGCCCGGGCGGAGTCCAGTACGTCCGCCGTGGCGGCGCCGTCCTCGGCGCAGTACCGTACGGCATTGCTCAGCACCGCGGGAACGGCGTGTTCCGCGGCAAGCTTGAGCATCCGCACGGCATGGGCGGTGCTCAGCGGTTCCCCGGGAGGGCTGAGCTGCGAGACGACCTCTGCGGCGAGGGTTCCTGCCGGCATGGCATCCAGCCAGCGCTTGAAGAGCGTCCGGGGGCGCAGGTACCGCCGGCCTCCCATGGCACGGCCGACATCCGAGTCCGGGCCGATCAGTACCGTTAGCACCGGTTTGAGGGTCTGCGGGTCCAGGGCGCGCGAGGCCAGTTCCGCCCTGGTCACGGCGACCGGCACAGTTCCCCCGGCCTTGCCCGTGGTTCGGGCGTGGGCATCGGAAACCAGCCTGCACAGCGCACGGTAGCCGGCACCGTCGTTTTGTCCGTGCGCCAGGACGACGACCCGTCCGCCCAGCTGGGTGCGGAGGTCCCCGTCGTCGTCGAAGACTGCCAGGTCCACCCCGACGATCGCGTCCAGGCCCGCGGCCATGCACGCCTTCAGGTGCTTGACCGTGCCGTAGAGGCCGTCGCGGTCCGTGCAGGCGAGCGCTGTGGCACCGTCAGCGGCTGCAGCGGCTGCGAGTTCCTCCGGCCAGGACACCCCGTAGTGGGCGCTGAAGGCGGTGGCAACGTGCAGATGGGTGAAACTCATGCCGACTCGGTCTTCCTGAGGGGGTGAAGGGCATCATGGATCCGCAGCAACCGCCAGCGGCCGCTGCCAAGGTGCCGGCTCAGGTCCAGGGTGAGGGTCTGTTCCGGTGTGCCGGCCTCCCTGACCTGGATCCGCCAGATCTCGTGGTCCACCAGCCCCGGCCCGCTGCCCAATGGCGCGCGTTGTTCTTCGGCCCACCATTGCCGCCGCTCGAACCAGCGGACGGGTTCGGCGCAGACCTCGTAATGCCGCCCGGCCCAGTCAAGGGACAACGGCTGGTCGGCCGGGGTGCAGGCGACATCCACCGACTGACTGAATGTCCCCATGATGCCTCCCGGAAGCGCAGCCCTCTGGCAAGAATTTTGAGAGGGTATTCGAATATATCTTCGAACACTTCAAGTCTACGCCGGGCCTGGGACAAAACCTAGATGGGGGGTGGACGGACGCAGGCGCAGGTAGCAGGATTGAGCTATGAGCTCCCATAGCGCACTCCTGAAGCACGTAAGCATCGCCGCCAAGGATTCAACCTTGGTGGCGAAGTTCGATATAGACGGGAATATCCCGAGTTCCGGGGCCTATGTGGTGGGGCTCGTGGCGGCCACTCCGGACCATTCGCACCAGCGCCGGATGGAAATCGAGTTCATGAACGGCGAGGCCGTTTCTTTTTTCTGCTTCAGCCATGACGGCACGGAAGAGAACTTCGACCTCAAGGGCGTAGAGCACTCCGGCAACACCATTACCGGCAACTTTCCGCTCAGTACGGTGATGGGCCTGGCCAAGGGCCACCTGATGACGGCTTACAGCGATTGCGAGGGCCGCGAATACCAGGCCAACGTCCCGGTCGAAGAGTCGCTCTAACCGACTCAACCAGCCTTAGCTGGAGGCTTTGTAGACGTCCAGCTCGAGCCTAATGAAGGCATCGATCATGGCCCGGTAGGTCTGTTCGACAATCTCGGTGTCGATGTCCTTTTGCTCCGCCGTGGCCTTGACGTGTTCCAAGACCCGCTCCACGCGGCCTGGCGCCCTCACCTCGGCACTGTCCGCCTTAAGGGTGCCGGCAATCCGGATCAGCCGTTCGCGGCGGCCGATCAGCGCGACGATCTGCTCGTCCACCTCATCCACGGCCACCCGCACGGCGGCGAGCTGTTCCTTATCGGCCTGGGCTTCTTTGGCGTCACGGTGATGTGTGGACATGTGCATGACAGTATCGAATGATGCAACCACGAGTCGACTTCATCTCATTGGGTGTCCGCAGCGTTGACGCCTCACGCCGCTTCTACGTGGCAGGCCTCGGGTGGCCAGTCCACCGGGAGGTTCCCGGCGACGTGGTCTTCCTCCAGGTCAACCACGGCCTTATCCTCTCGCTCTGGGACGCCGGGCAGATGCAGGCCGAGGCGGGCACCGACGCTCCGGCCGGCATCCCCTGCATCACGCTGAGCCACAACGTGGGCAGCGCCGACGAGGTGGACAAGGTGATGCGCCAGGCGGAGGCCGCCGGCGCCGTCGTCGTCGCCGCGCCGAAGACCCAGCCGTGGGGCGGCTACACGGGCTACTTCGCGGATCCGGACGGGTTCCGCTGGGAGGTCGCCTTCAACCCCACCTGGACGGTCGACGCCGGCGGCAAGGTCACCGTCTAGGGACTCCTAGAAGAGGCTGCCCACCGGTTCGATCAGCTCCGGGGAATCATTCTTCACGTTCCCGACGGCGGTGCCGACGGCGTCGATCCGCCAGCCCTCCGCGACGTCGTGCGCGCCGGCCCGGACCAGCCCCACGAGGGCGGCTGCGTCGTCGGCGTGCGGGTCCAGCCAGGCCTCCATCGTCCGGCGGTCCATCGGCAGCGGGACCCGGTCGTGCAGCGCCGTCAATTCCGCGAGCATGCCGCCCGCGTAACCCTCCGGCGGAGAATCCGTGGTCAGGATCGAGGTCGAGAGCAACCAGCGCTCCGGATCCCCCTCGGCCTTCGTCGGGTCCTTCCACCATTCATAGAGTCCCGCAAAAACTACCGGGCTGCCGTCCTTCGGGTGGACGTAGTAGGGCTGCTTGGCCTTGCCCTCGCCCTTCCACTCGTAATAGCCATCTGCCGGAACGGCACAGCGCCGGGTGCGGGTGGCCTTGCGGAACGCCGGCTTCTCCAAAACGCTCTCGCTGCGCGCGTTGATCATCTTCGAGCCGATGCCGGGGTCTTTGGCCCAGGACGGCACGAGTCCCCAGCGGGCCATGTGCAGCTGCCGCACCGGCTTTGGCGCGGCCCCGTCCTCGACGAGCCGCTCCAGCAGGATCGGCACGTCCGCGGTCGGCGCCACGTTCCACGAGGGCGGAATCACGATCTCTTCTTCCAGTTCGGCGTCGAATTCGGCGAGCAGGTCCCCGACGGCCCGGGCCATCACGTAGCGTCCACACATGGCAACAGCATGCCACCGCGGGCCGCCTACCGGGAATAGAGCCAGGGAATAGCGCACTTCGGGTTACGGTTATTGGTAGTGACGTACGACTTTTGTCGGCAACCGGCGCTGCCACGCAGTACCTGCAACCAGCGCCGCCAACCCAGCTTTGAGGAGAACTTCGTGGACTTCACCCCCGATTCCGGCACCATCACCATGTTTTCGACCACCTGGTGCGGCTACTGCAACCGGCTGAAGAAGCAGCTGGACGCGCAGGGCATCGGGTACACCGAGATCAACATCGAGGAAGTCGAAGGCACCGCCGAACTCGTCGAGCAGCTCAACGGAGGCAACCGCACGGTCCCCACCGTGCTCTTCCCGGACGGTACCGCCGCCACCAACCCGTCCGCGGCCGAGGTCAAGAGCCGCCTCGCGGCCTAGGCCCCACTTTTTAGCGATATGTAGCCCTCGCGACACGGCGCGGCCCCCTCAGGGCCGCGCCGTGTCCAGTTGTGCGACAGAGTAGTAAGACAGAGTTTCACGGCAACATCAGCGACACGAGCAAAGGAGCCAGCCCATGGTCCACGAAGTCAAAGGCGCAGTCGTCCGTTCCAAGAACGCACCCGTCACCCTGGAAACCATCCTGGTCCCGGATCCCGGACCCGGCGAAGCCCTGGTGGACATCCTCACCTGCGGCGTCTGCCACACCGACCTGCACTACAAGCAGGGCGCCATCAACGACGATTTCCCGTTCCTGCTCGGCCACGAGGCAACGGGCGTAGTGAACGCGGTCGGCCCCGACGTCACCGAGGTGGCCCCCGGCGACCGGGTGGTGCTGAACTGGCGAGCGGTCTGCGGCGAGTGCCGCGCCTGCCGCCGCGGCGAGCCGCAGTACTGCTTCAACACGCACAACGCCACGCAGAAGATGACGCTGGCTGACGGCACCGAGCTCACCGCCGCGCTGGGCATCGGCGCCTTCGCTGAGAAGACCCTGGTCGCCGCCGGCCAGTGCACTAAGGTGGACCCCGACGCCGACCCAGCCGCGATTGGCTTGCTCGGCTGCGGCGTCATGGCCGGCCTCGGCGCCGCGATCAACACCGGTGACGTCCAGCGCGGCGATTCCGTCGCCGTGATCGGTTGCGGCGGCGTGGGCGTGGCGGCCGTGGCCGGTGCCGCGCTCGCCGGCGCCACCACCGTGATCGCGGTGGACATCGACGCCAAGAAGCTCGAACGCGCCAAGGAACTCGGCGCCACCCACACCGTGGACTCCTCCGCCGTCGACCCGGTCGAGGCGATCCGCGAACTGACCGGCGGCTTCGGTGCCGACGTCGTCATCGATGCCGTAGGACGGCCGGAGACGTACAAGCAGGCTTTCTACGCCCGCGACCTCGCCGGAACTGTTGTTCTGGTCGGCGTCCCCAGCCCGGAGATGACCCTGGAGCTGCCGCTGCTGGACGTCTTTGGCCGCGGCGGCTCGCTGAAGTCCTCCTGGTACGGCGACTGCTTGCCGTCCCGCGACTTCCCCATGCTGATTGACCTCTACCGGCAGGGCCGGCTGGATCTGGACGCCTTCGTCACGGAGCGGATCAGGATCGAGCAGATCGAGGAAGCGTTTGAGAAGATGCACTCCGGGTCCGTGCTCCGCTCGGTGGTTGAGCTGTGACCGGCGGTTCCGGTAACGGCCTCAGGATCGACCAGCTCGTCACTTCGGGCACGTTCTCGCTGGACGGCGGCACGTGGGACGTCGACAACAACGTCTGGATCGTCGGAGACGAGCAGGAATGCGTCGTGATCGATCCGGCCCACGACGCCGAGGCCATCGCGTCCGCCGTCGCCGGGCGCACTGTTAAGGCCATCCTGCTCACGCACGGCCACGACGACCACATCGCCGCCGTGGGCGCGTTCCGCGGCCTGGTCAACGCACCGGTCTACCTGCACCGGGACGACTGGATGCTCTGGGACCGGGTCTTCCCGGGGACCGAGCCGGACCACGGCATCGACGACGGCGAGACCTTCGACGTCGCCGGCGCCCGACTGGTGGCGCTGCACACGCCGGGCCACTCCCCCGGCTCCGTGAGCTTCCGGCTGGAGAGCGAGGGCACGGTCTTCACCGGCGACACCCTCTTCCAGGGCGGTCCCGGAGCCACCGGCCGGTCCTTTAGCGATTTCCCCACCATCATCGAATCCATCAAGTCCCGGCTCCTGACCCTGCCGGCGGACACCGTGGTGCGGACCGGGCACGGAGATTCGACGACGGTCGGCGCCGAGGCGCCGCAGCTTGAGGAATGGATCGCGCGCGGCCACTAAGCGACTACTTCCACAGTGCGGCCACTAAGCGGCTGGCACTGCCGGGGCCCCGTCCGGATTCAGGGCGGGGCCCCTGCTGTGCCCGGGATTATCGGCCGCCCTTAACCGCCTCGGCTCAGGGGACAGCCACGCTTTCGGCCCTGCGGGCGGCCAGGTACGGTTCCAGATTGTTGAAGGTGTACAGGTGCACGCCGGCCAGGGAGGGCTGGACGGCCGACAACTCGGATACGAGCCGTTGCGGCGAATAGTTGCCGCCGTCCATGAGCCGCCGGGCCAGCGGACCCTTGCGGCTGATGAACCGGAGCGAGGGTCCCACGCCGATCTTGGTGGCCAGCGAGATGAGCTTGGTCCGCGGCACCGACCCGGCGACGCCGGCCCACACCGGCAGGGCGACGCCTTCACGGCGCAGCAGCTCCACGTACCAGCTGATCCGGGCGGCGGAGAAGCACATCTGCGTGACCACGCTGGTGGCAAGGTGCTGCTTCTCCAGCAGGGCGTCGAGCATGCGCAGCTGGCTCTGCTGCGGATGCCCCTCGGGGTAGCCGGCGACGCCCACGGCCACGCTCCCGCCGGAGAGCTGGGCGATGTCTTCCAACAGCCGGGCGCTGCTCAGGTAGGGGCCCGCTGCCTGCGCCGTGTCCCCGCCGACGGCGAAGACCTCGTTGATTCCGGCAGCACCGCAATCCTTAAGGATGCCGGCGAGCTGGGTGCGGCTCTCGAGGCTGCGGGCGGCGAGGTGCGGCACCACGTCATAACCCAGGAGCCGAAGCTGGACAGCTGCCCGCATGGTGGGGTTGACCCCGTGGTGCGGCAGGCAGGTGACCGTGAGCGCGGAGCCCGGCGGCAGGCTTGACTGGACCCTGGCGACGATGCCGTCGGTGGGCACGATTTCCAGCCGGGTCGGAAGCGCAGGGGCACTGGCCGCGGGCCGGGATTTCGAAGACGTGGATGAAAGAGACTGAACCGTCACGTGGAACTCCAAGGAATGGCCGGCGCGATGCGCCGGAAGGGACAGGCCTGAGCGGTGGGATCCGGGGACCGGACCAGGTTCGTCATGCGAAGCCACCCGGACGTCGGGTGGCTTCGCATGACCGGGCGGGAGGCCGTCAGCGAAGGATGACGGTCCGGTTGCCGGAGAGAATGATGCGGCCTTCGGAATGCCAGCGGACGGCGTTCGTCAGGGCTTTGCATTCGGCGTCGCGGCCCACCGCCACCAGGTCAGCGGGCGCGTAGGTGTGGTCCACTTCGATGACCTGCTGCGCGATGATCGGCCCCTCATCCAGCTCCGAATTAACGTAGTGGGCTGTGGCCCCAACGGTCTTGACCCCCCGTTCGTATGCCTGGTGGTAGGGCTTGGCTCCCTTGAAACTCGGCAGGAAGGAATGGTGGATGTTGATCGCCCTGCCGGCGAGCCGGGCCGTGAGGTTGTCGCTCAGGACCTGCATGTAGCGGGCAAGGACAACCAGCTCCACATCGTAGGTGTCCACCAGGGAGAGCAGCGTTGCCTCGGCCTCCGGCTTCGTTGCCTGGGTCACGGGCAAGTGGTGGAAGGGGATCCCGTGCCAGGTGACCAGGTCCTCGTGGTCCCGGTGGTTGGACACCACCGCCACTATCTCGACCGGCAGTTCCCCGATGCGGGCGCGGAAGAGCAGGTCGTTGAGGCAGTGGCCGTATTTGGAGACCATGACGAGGATTCGCTGTTTCCGGCCGTGCCGCTCCAGGCGCCAGTTCATGGTCCATTCCGCGGCCACCGGCGTGAAGTCGCGCCGGAGTTCTTCGACGTCGGCGAAGCTGCCGGTCGAGACGAAATGCACCCTCATGAAGAAGTGCTGTTCCTGCCGGTCTCCGAACTGCTTGATGTCGACGATGTTGCAGCCGTGGTCCAGGAGGAATTTGGACACGGAGTGAATGATCCCCGGCGATTCCGCGCAGTCGAGGGTGAGGACAAACTCCGTACTCGATCCCTCCAGCTGTTCGGGGGCCGGGACGTTGGATGGCGTGCCTGTTCCGGTGCTCACTTGCTGTCCACCGCCCGGAGCTCGGCTGCGACATCCTGTTCGGACTGCAGCTCTGCCTTGAACGCCTCGTAGCGGGCCAGGTGGACGGGCCTGCGGCGCAGCACGAACCATGCGGCGCCGAGCACGAGGAACCACACCGGAGTCACCAGCAGCGCCGCCAGCGTGTCGGGCTGGGTGGTCAGGGTCCAGAGCACGAAGGCGAAGAAGGCGAAGACAACCCAGACCATGGGAACGCCGCCGGGCATTTTGAACTTGGATGAGTCATGCAAACCGGGACGGCGACGGCGGAACGCTACGTAGCTGGCGAGGATGATCGACCAGACAAAGATGAAGCAGACCGCGGAAACGGTGGTGACCATTTCAAAGGCCTTGCCGATGTTCTCCCCCGCGTACATGAGCACGACGCCGGCCAGCAGCAGCACGCAGGACAGGAAGAGTGCGTTCTGCGGAACCTTGCGGCGGGACAGGTCGCCGAAGCGTGCCGGCGCGTCACCTTCCTGGGCCAGGCCGTAGACCATGCGCGAGGTGGAGTAGATGCCGGAGTTGGCCGAGGACATCGCCGAGCTGAGGACCACCAGGTTGACGACCGTGGCGGCCGCGCCGAGGCCGGCCAGGGAGAACATGGCGATGAATGGGCTGTGTCCGGCGGCGAACTGGGTCCACGGGATGACGGACATCAGGATGATGAGGGCGCCGACGTAGAAGAGGAGGACGCGCACCGGGATGGAGTTGATGGCGCGGGGCAGGTTCTTCTCCGGGTCCTTGGCCTCTGCCGCCGTCGTGCCCACCAGTTCGATGCCCACGAAAGCGAACACGGCGATCTGGAATCCGGCCACGAAGCCCATGAACTCATTCGGGAAGAAGCCGCCATGGCTCCAGAGGTTGCTGAAGGTTGCCGGTCCGGCCTCGGAGCTGAATCCGCTGAAGATCATGAACAGGCCCACGACGATCAGCGCAGCGATGGCGATGATCTTGATGAGGGCAAACCAGAACTCGGTCTCACCGAACGCCTTCACCGTTGTCAGGTTCAACAGCAGCAGGATCGCAATGGTGACCAGCCCCGGGATCCAGAGGGGCAGTCCCGGCCAGAGTTCCTGGGAGTACCCGGCGATGGCAATGACGTCTGCAATGCCGGTGATCACCCAGCAGAACCAGTAAGTCCACCCGGTGAAGAACCCGGCCCAGGGACCCAATAGATCTGCCGCGAAATCGCTGAACGACTTGTAGTGCAGGTTGGACAGGAGCAGCTCGCCCATGGCCCGCATGACGAAAAACAGCATGAAGCCGATAATCATGTAAACGAAGATCACCGACGGGCCGGCCGCCGAGATGGTCTTGCCCGAGCCCATGAACAGGCCGGTGCCGATGGCGCCGCCGATCGCGATGAGCTGGATGTGCCGGTTGCTGAGCTGCCGCTCAAGGTGCGGGGCTTCGACTGCGGTAGTGGGTGGTCGCTGAATCGTCATGAGGAACTCCATCGTTCAAGTGGCATCGGTGCCACGATGATTCGGGTTCCTCCCCGCTCTGTCTTGGACCTGAGAGTTTCCGCGTTTCCTGCCCCCGCAGGAACCGCTTGCACCTTCGGTGAGCCGGACGCCGTCCGGCTGCTTTCCAGAGTCGCCTCGCCGCGGCGGTACATGGGCCTGAGAGATTCCTGGGGAGGATTTGCTCCTACGGCGCCTGCTGAATGTACCGGCAGGACTCTCCCGCCGCAGATCGTAAGCATGTTGATTTTGTTGTGGTGCGGAAGGCGCAGTGGCGGGGAGATCAACCCCGCTCCACCACCGGCCGCAACCGAATTCCGCGCCTCCGGGAATCCCCGGATCCGCAGAAACACTGGCCATCTGTTCCGTCCGGAACATTGCTTGGCCGATTCAGTGTGGGATGGATCACGCTGGAAAGTCAACCCCGTCGAATTGTTTCGTCGCACGGCGCCATCGTGTTGCCGGGTGCGGGGATTGTGTGTAGCGTGTGAGCCGAATCACCACATTCAAATAAGCCTTTCGAGCCGTGGCGGGAGAGTCCTCCCCGTCATCACCGGGCAGGCGCCGTAGGAGCAAATCCTCCCCAGGAATCTCTCAGGCCCCCGTACCGCCGCGGCGAGGCAACTCTGGAAAGCAGTCAGGCACGTTCCTGGCTCACCGACGGTGCAAGCGGACAAAGGTCTGCGGAATCTCTCAGGTCCAATACAGAGCGGGGAGGAACCCGGTCCCCTCCGGCGCGTTGCGCCGGCCAAACCTTGGAGTTCCTCTTGACGGTTCAATCTCTTCCATCCAACTTCGCCGACCGCCATATCGGCGCGCGCCGCCAGGCCGACGTCGACACCATGCTGAAGGCTGTCGGCTACGACAGCGTTGACGGCCTGGTTGATACCGCCGTTCCCGATTCCATCCGCCAGGATGTTCCCCTGCGATTGACCGATGCCCTCAGCGAGGTGGAGGTCCTGGCCGAGCTGCGCAGGCTGGCATCGAAAAACAAAACCGCCGTGCAGATGATCGGGCAGGGCTACTACGACACGGTGACCCCCGCCGTGATCCGGCGGAACATCCTCGAAGCTCCGGCCTGGTACACCGCCTACACGCCCTACCAGCCGGAAATATCGCAGGGCCGGCTGGAGGCGCTGTTGAACTTCCAGACCATGGTCCAGGATTTGACCGCCCTGCCGGTTGCCAACGCCTCGCTGCTGGACGAAGCCACCGCCGTCGCCGAGGCAGTGCTGCTGATGCGCCGGGCCAATAAGGACAAGGCGGCCCACGACGGCAAGACCGTCATCGACGCCGACTGCCTCCCGCAGACCATCGCGATCGTCAAGGGCCGCGCCGAGGCCCTCGGCTTCGAGGTCGAGGTCGCTGACCTGTCCCACGGCCTGCCCGAGGGCGACATCAACGGCATCGTGCTGCAGCAGCCCGGCGTTTCCGGCCGCGTCTGGGACCAGTCCACGATCATTGCGGACGCGAAGGAGCGCGGCGCCCTCGTCACCGTCGCCGCGGACCTGCTTGCCCTGACCCTGATCACACCTCCCGGTGAGCAGGGCGCCGATATCGCCGTCGGATCCACCCAGCGCTTCGGCGTGCCGCTGTTCTTCGGCGGCCCGCACGCCGCCTACATGGCCGTGCGGGCCGGGATGGAACGCACCCTGCCGGGCCGCATCGTGGGGGTGTCCAAGGACAACGCCGGCGCCCCCGCCTATCGGCTGGCGCTGCAGACCCGCGAGCAGCACATCCGCCGCGAGAAGGCCACGTCCAACATCTGCACCGCGCAGGCCCTGCTGGCGATCGTCTCCTCGTTCTACGCCGTCTACCACGGCCCGGACGGACTGAAAGCGATCGCCGACAACGTCCACAACAACGCCCGGGTCCTCGCCACCGCACTGGAAACGGCGGGCCGCGAACTGCTCAGCGGGTCCTTCTTCGACACCCTGACCGTCCGCGTCCCCGGCAAAGCCCGCAAGGTCATCACCGCCGCGGAAGCCCGCGGCATCAACCTGCGCTTCATCGACCCGGACACAGTTGGCGTGTCGGTCGATGAGACCACGACGCCGGAAGTCCTCTCCGCGGTGGCCGTGGCCTTCGGTGCCGGCCCGGTGAGAGAAGCGAACGGCTTTGAACTGCCGGAAGCGGTGCTGCGCACCTCCGATTACCTGCAGCACCCGGTCTTCAACACGCACCGCTCCGAAACCCAGTTGCTGCGCTACATCCGCCGCCTCTCGGACCGCGACCTCGCTCTGGACCGCACCATGATCCCGCTGGGGTCCTGCACCATGAAGCTGAACGCCACGGCCGAAATGGAAGCCATCTCCTGGCCGGAATTCGCCTCCATCCACCCCTTCGCCCCGGACTCCCAGACCGCCGGCTGGCGCGAACTGATCGAGGACCTCGAAGCGGACCTGACCGAGATCACCGGCTACGACCAGGTCTCCATCCAGCCCAACGCCGGCTCCCAGGGCGAACTCGCCGGGCTCCTCGCGATCCGCGGCTACCACCTCTCCCGGGGTGATGACCAGCGCAATATCTGCCTGATCCCGGCCTCCGCGCACGGCACCAACGCCGCGTCCGCGGTGCTGGCCGGCATGAAGGTCGTCGTCGTGGCCACCGCCTCGGACGGCACGATCGACCATGCCGACCTGCAGGCCAAGATCGAACAGCACAAGGATGCCCTCTCGGCGATCATGATCACCTACCCGTCCACGCACGGGGTGTACGACGCCGATGTCCGTGAGGTTTGTGACGCTGTCCATGCAGCCGGCGGCCAGGTGTACGTTGACGGTGCCAACCTGAACGCCCTCGTCGGACTGGCCCAGCCGGGTAAGTTCGGCGGTGACGTCTCGCACCTGAACCTGCACAAGACCTTCTGCATCCCGCACGGCGGCGGCGGACCCGGCGTGGGACCGGTGGCGGCCAAGGCCCACCTGGCCCCGTTCATGCCCGGCAACGCGGCAGATCCGGCCAGCGGCGCCGAGGGCACCCCGATCTCTGCCTCCCGCTACGGCTCGGCCGGCGTGCTGCCGATCTCCTGGGCTTACGTGAAGCTGATGGGCGGCCAGGGCCTGACCGAGGCGACCAAGTCCGCGCTGCTCGCCGCGAACTATGTTGCCTCGAGGCTCAATGAGTTCTTCCCGGTGCTCTACACCGGCGAGGGCGGCCTCGTCGCGCACGAGTGCATCCTGGACCTGCGCGAACTCACGGCCAAGACCGGCGTCACGGCCGAGGACGTCGCCAAGCGCCTGATCGATTACGGATTCCACGCCCCGACGCTGGCGTTCCCGGTTGCCGGGACCCTGATGGTCGAGCCCACCGAGTCCGAGGACCTGGGCGAGATCGACCGGTTCATCGACGCGATGATCGCCATCCACGCCGAAATTGAACAGCTTGCGGCCGGCGACTTCACCTTGGCGGACTCCCCGCTGCGCAACGCACCGCACACTGCGGCCGCCGTCGTTTCCTCCGATTGGGACCGTGCGTACCCGCGCGAACAGGCCGCCTTCCCGGTCCACACGCTGCGGCAGGACAAGTACTTCCCGCCGGTCGGCCGGATCGACGGCGCCGCCGGCGACCGCAACCTGGTCTGCTCCTGCCCCCCGATCGAAGACTTCGAGAACTAAGGACCAACAATGACTGAGAGTTACACCGCGCTCTACGAAGAGCATAAGAAGGCCGGTGCGTCTTTCACCGATTTCGGTGGCTGGCAGATGCCGCTCAAATATAGTTCCGAGCTGGCCGAACACCACGCCGTCCGCAACGCCGCGGGCCTGTTCGACCTCTCGCACATGGGCGAAGTCTGGGTCACCGGCCCGGACGCCGCCGCCTTCCTCGACTACGCCCTGGCCGGCAAGCTCTCGGCAGTCGCCGTCGGCAAGGCGAAGTACTCGCTGATCTGCCAGGAGGACGGCGGCATCATCGACGACCTGATCTCCTACCGCCGCGGCGACGAGCAGTACCTGGTGGTCCCCAACGCCGGCAACGCCAAGGTCGTGGCCGCGGCCCTGGCCGATCGCGCCGGTTCTGCCCAGGAAGGCGGTTTCGACGTCACCGTCGAGGACGTCTCGGACGAGACCTCGCTGATCGCCGTCCAGGGGCCGAACGCGGAAGCCATCCTGCTGGCCCTCGTCCCGGCCGCGCAGCACAGCCTGGTCACGGAACTGAAGTACTACGCCGCCGTCGAGGTCGGCTTCAACTTCGGCGGTGCCAGCAAGAACCTGCTGCTGGCCCGCACCGGCTACACCGGAGAGGACGGCTTCGAGATCTACGTCCCCAACGCGGACGCTCCGGCGCTATGGGAGACGCTGCTGGAGGCCGGCGCAGACCGTGGACTGATCCCTGCCGGGCTGGCGTGCCGCGACTCGCTGCGCCTCGAGGCCGGCATGCCGCTCTACGGCAACGAACTCTCCCGGAACGGCAACCCGTACGAGGCAGGGCTGGGCCCGGTGGTGTCCCTCGCCAAGGAATCCGACTTCGTGGGCCGCACGGCACTTGAGGCGCTGAAGGCCGGCGGCGCCGGTTCCACGACGGGCCGCAAGCTCGTGGGGCTCAAGGGCCTGGGCCGGCGCTCCGGCCGCAGCCACTATCCGGTCCTCAAGGACGGCAATGTCGTCGGCGAAGTCACCTCCGGGCAGCCGTCCCCGACGCTGGGCTACCCGGTCGCCATGGCCTACGTTGACGTCGAGTTCGCCGAACCCGGCACCGCCCTGGACATCGACCTGCGCGGCAAGAGCGAGCCGTTCGAAGTCGTGTCACTGCCTTTCTACAAGCGCGAAAAATAGCTCCACAGGCGGTGAAACCGCCACACATCGACTACAGATCAAACAGAAGGAAAAAACACATGAGCAAGGTTGTTGCTGAACTGAAGTACTCCGCAGAGCACGAATGGGTTGCCGCTGACGGGTCGGGGCCGGCCGGCATCGGCATTTCCGCTGTGGCCGCAGATGCGCTGGGCGACATCGTCTACGTTGACCTGCCCGAGGTGGGCTCGTCGGTGACGGCGGGTGAGACCTGTGGTGAGGTTGAGTCGACCAAGTCGGTTTCGGATCTCTACGCCCCGGTGACGGGCGAGGTCACGGAGATCAACGACGCGGTCGTGTCCGATCCGGCGCTGATCAACAGCGATCCGTACGGTGCCGGCTGGCTGTTCAAGGTGGCCGTAGCCGAAGAAGGCCCGCTGATGTCGGCTGAAGAATACGCCGCAGCCAACGGCGGCGAGCTGTGAGCGGGGCGGGCGTCGCGACGGCGACGTTTGAGCAGGTTGTGTCCCCGTCGCTGGACGCGGAGCTGTCCGCGCTGGATCCGGAGATCGCCGCGAAGATCGACGCCGAGCTCACCCGCCAGCGGGATGGGCTGGAGATGATCGCTTCGGAGAACCACACCGCCCGGGCGGTGATGCAGGCGCAGGGCTCGGTGCTGACGAACAAGTACGCCGAGGGCTACCCGGGCAAGCGCTACTACGGCGGCTGCGAGCACGTCGACGTCGTCGAGCAGCTCGCGATCGACCGGGTCAAGGCCCTGTTCGGCGCGGAATACGCGAACGTCCAGCCGCACTCCGGGGCGCAGGCGAACGCCTCGGTCATGCACGCCCTGATCCGCCCCGGCGACACCATCATGGGCCTGAACCTGGCCCACGGCGGGG